>JBJXGL010000376.1:0-5911 GCA_046160365.1 Aestuariivirga sp.
CATAGCGCCGCTCCAAATCGAAAAACCCAGGCTGAACATGCTTGCGGACCATCGATCGCTCCATCCAATTCCAACCACGACGGAATCAGATCGACACCGATTTGGCCAGGGTTTTTAGAGGTGTCCATTTGTTTGTCAGATCAGAATGATCTGGCGGTGTTTTTAAGAAGCAAATTTTGGTTCCATCTCATTGCGCGGATCAGGCACCCCAGATGGCTGATTGGACAAGTCCTTCTTAACTTACGGGACTGCGGCGGCATGAATAGGCGGACGCATCGCAGAAGGGAAGAGGAGCTTCAATTCGCAGCGCCCCACGGATTGATCACCTGCAAATCGAGAAACTCGAAGTCGGCAACGTTGCGCGTTGCCAGCGCGGCGCGATGATGGATCGCGACAGCTGCGATCATGCCGTCCGGAACTTGCAACGTGCGGCCCCGGCGAGAAGCCTCGCCCATGAGCTTCCCATAGATCATGGCGCATGGTTCATCGAAAGCAAACATGCGTCCGTCATAGTGCTGCCTTACGCTTTCGAGCGCTTTGGAAAGCCGTGGCGCTCGCTCCGCCGGACGAATACGTTCGATCCCATACGATAGTTCAGCGACTGTCACGGACGTCATGGCGAGACGTTTGTCATTTTGCTCAAGCCAATCCATCACGGCTTGGAAGGGCCGTGGCCGCATCACTTCCGACACAACATTAGTGTCGACAATGATCACAGATCGACCGGCTTGTGCGATTTGCGATTCTCGCGGATGATCGCGTCGAGGTCGATATCGGCATCGCCCTCAATGTGATTTTCCCGCACGACCCTTTCCCAGAATTCTTTCGCCGTTTCCTTGGGCGGCTCCTGCGAATTGCGCGCGTACTGTTCCAGCGCCTGCTCCACCACTTGCGCGATGGAGCGGCGTTCCTTCCTTGCCAGTTCGTGCGCCAAGGTCTTGGCGCGAGCGGAGCGGACGGAGAGTTGCGGTTCTGCCATTTGATCAACTTAGCTCAGATGGCTGCTGATGGCAAGAGATGACAAGAGATGGCAATAGATGGCAGTAGATGGCGGTTACCAGCAACTCTTCCTGGCCCGCTCTTGACCCCCGCTTTCCGAGCCGCCAATTGAACCGTTGATCCCCATGCCATCCCCCCGCACCGTCACGGCCGTTCTCGGCCCCACCAACACTGGCAAGACGCATTTGGCCGTCGAGCGCATGCTTGCCCACGGCGCCGGCATGATCGGTCTGCCGCTCCGGCTTCTGGCGCGGGAGATCTACGACCGGTTGAAGGCGCGCGTTGGCGAAGGGGCGGTGGCGCTTGTTACCGGCGAGGAAAAGATCATTCCGGCGAGCCCGCGCTATTGGATCGCGACCGTCGAGGCCATGCCGCCGCAGGTGGAAGTTCCGTTTCTGGCGATCGACGAAATCCAGCTCTGCGCCGATTTCGAGCGCGGCCACATCTTCACCGACCGCCTGCTGCATCGCCGCGGGACCGAGGAAACCATGCTGCTTGGCGCCGCAACCATGCGGGGCATCGTGGAACAGCTTCTGCCCAAGACGACATTCGTGGCCAGGCCGCGCTTCTCCAAGCTCTCCTATGCCGGTCCCAAGAAGATCACGCGGCTTCCTGGCCGCTCGGCCGTCGTCGCCTTCTCGGCGGAAATGGTTTACTCGGTCGCCGAGTTGATCCGCCGTCAGCGCGGCGGTGCTGCAGTGGTGCTCGGCGCGCTCAGTCCGCGCACCCGCAACGCGCAGGTCGCCCTCTATCAATCGGGCGATGTCAACTACATCGTCGCCACCGATGCCATCGGCATGGGCCTCAACATGGATGTGGACCATGTGGCCTTCTCCGCCACGCGGAAGTTCGATGGCTTCCAATACCGGCATTTGTCGCCAGCCGAGCTCGGCCAGGTGGCCGGCCGCGCCGGGCGCTACATGAACGACGGCACCTTCGGCGTCACCGGCGAGGCCGATCCCTTCGATCAGGAAACCATAGACCGGCTCGAAAATCACAATTTCGAAAGCGTCCGCATGCTGCAGTGGCGCAATCGCGATCTGGATTTCGCTTCGATTGACTCACTCCGCCAGAGCCTTTCGCGAACGCCGCAACTGCAAGGATTGACGCGCGCGCAGGCAAGCGCCGATGTGCTTGCGCTCGAAAGCGTGGCGCGCGACGGCGATGTCGCTTCGCTGGCGGTATCACGCGAAGATGTGGAACTGCTCTGGGACATCTGCCAGGTGCCGGACTACCGCAACATCTCGAACGCGGAGCATGCGCATCTCGTGGGGCGGCTGTTCCAGTTCCTCAAGAGCCCTCTTGAGGCCATCCCCGAAGACTGGTTCCAGCGCCAGCTCAGCCATTGCAACCGCACCGATGGCGACATCGATACGCTATCGACACGCATCGCGCATGTGCGCACCTGGACCTATCTTGCAAACCGCTCGGGCTGGCTCAAGGATTCAACCCATTGGCAGGCGCGCACGCGCGACATAGAAGACCGGTTATCTGATGCCTTGCATGAACGCCTGACACAGCGTTTTATCGACCGCCGCACCAGCGTGCTGATGAAACGCCTGGCCCAGAAGGAAGAGTTGATGTCGACAGTCGAGGAGGATGGCGCGATCCATGTGGAGGGCGAGTATGTGGGCCGCGTGAAGGGCCTGTCATTCATCGCCGATGGATCGGGCGAAGGTGCTGAAGCGCGGGTTCTCAAGGCGGCTGCGGTGCAGGCGGTGGCTTCCGAAATCGGCAACCGCGCCAAGGCGCTTGCTGTTTCGCCCGATACCGAACTGAAGCTCAGCCTCAATGGCCGTTTCGTGTGGAACCATGCTGAGGTCGGCAAGATCGAACTGGGCGCCACGGTGCTCAAGCCTTTGGTTTCTGTGCTGTCGGGCGATCAGCTTCAGGCATCGGATCGCGAGGCGGTGCAGGCGCGGTTGCAGCGCTTTCTCGATCGGCATATCGCAGCTACTCTCGAACCATTGGTCAAGCTTGAGGAAGGCGAGGGCCTTGAAGGGCTGGCGCGGGGCATTGCTTTCCGTCTCGTCGAAACACTTGGCGTTTTGCCGCGCGAACAAGTGGCGGATGACGTCAAATCGCTGAGCCAGGATGATCGTGCGAAGCTGCGAACCCTTGGCGTTCGCTTCGGCGCGTTTCATCTTTTTGCGCCGGTACTGTTGAAACCCGCGGCTTCTGAGTTGAGACTACTTTTGTGGGCGCAGCAGAAGAAGCTTGACCTTCTTGCGATACCCACACCTCCGCAACAGGGGCTGACTTCGGCGGTGTTCGACCGCTCGACGCCAGTGGGCTTCTATGGTGTTTGCGGATTCCGGATTTGTGGCAACCGGGTTGTCCGCGTCGATATGCTGGAGCGCCTGGCAGACTTGATCCGCGAACGTGTATTCTGGCGCCCGCGCTTTCCGGAACAGCCACGGCCCGCAGGCTCGGTTGAAGGCGGCGGCTTCACCATCGTGCCGGACATGATGTCGCTCGTCGGCTGCTCGGGCGAGGAGTTCCAAGGGATTCTGCGGAGCCTTGGATTCCGCATGCAGAAGAAGATGGTCAAGGCCGCCGCGCCAATCGCTCCCGCTGAACCGGAAACCCCGGCGGAAGCGGAAAAAGCTGTGGAAGTGACACCGGAGGTCAGCGCCGAGGATACCGTTGTCAACGCCGCCGATATTGCCACGCCCATTGAAGTGCCGGCCGCTGTTGAACCCAGTCCAGCCGAAGCCATCGAAACCGAAGTCGAAGTCTGGTGGCCCAAGGATACGGGTCCCTTCCGCCACAAGCATGAGCACAAGGCGGAACGGCCGAGGCATCCCCGCAAGGAACATCGGAAGCCCGATGAGAAGCCCCGGCCTCCGGAGCGGCCGCAGCGGCCGCCGAAGCCGGAAAAGCCCATCGATCCCGATTCGCCATTTGCGGTATTGGGCGCGCTCAAGGCCAAGATGGCGGGCGGCTGA
Organism: Aestuariivirga sp.; assembly: GCA_046160365.1. Taxonomy (GTDB): domain Bacteria; phylum Pseudomonadota; class Alphaproteobacteria; order Rhizobiales; family Aestuariivirgaceae; genus Aestuariivirga. The sequence goes on from JBJXGL010000376.1 coordinate 3,948, forward strand.
AGCTGACGGCGCGGCTCGACAAGTGGCTCTGGTGCGCCCGTGTTGTGCGGGCGCGCGAACGTGCCGCGGCACTGATCGAATCGGGGGCAGTGCGGCTCAACAAGCAGAAGGTCGTGAAGCCCGGCCATGCTGTGAAGCCGGGCGATGTCGTCACCATCGCCCTTCACGCCAACGTTCTCGTCTATGAGGTGATCGATGTCGCCGATCGTCGCGGCCCCGCGAAAGACGCAATCCGGCTGTACCGCGATCTCACGCAGAAAACGGATGCAAGCGCCAGCGAAGATGGCTAGAACGCCCCGCGGATAACGAAGAACAAGACCAATGACCTATATCGTCAACGAAAACTGCATCAAGTGTAAGTATCTCGATTGCGTCGAGGTGTGCCCCGTGGATTGTTTCTACGAGGGCGAGAACATGCTGGTGATCCATCCCGACGAATGCATCGATTGCGGGGTGTGCGAGCCGGAATGTCCGGTTGACGCCATCAAGCCCGATACCGAGCCCGGCCTCGAGAAGTGGCTGCAGATCAATACCGAGTACGCGTCCAAGTGGCCCAATGTGACGGTCAAACGCGACCCGCCCCCCGATGCCAAGCAATTCGAAGGCGTCGAGGGCAAGTTTGAGAAATATTTCTCTCCGGAACCTGGCGAAGGCGACTGAGTTTCTGGCCCGGCGTTAACTATAAGTGCTGGCCAACGGGAAATATTCGGTACACGGACATCCTGCCCTTTAATTTTCAGTAAAATCATGCTATATTAAGATCATGTAGGAACAAAAGTGCCGGAAATAAGCCGAGCCTCCCAAGCTCGGATTTTTTTCGCCAAGTACCGGGGTTTTAGAATGCGGAAGGGCCTCCAGGCACCCTTCGCGATGACTTTCTAGGGTGGAACCGTAACTAAGCAAGAAACTCGGCCAAGCTGCAGGGGCTTGGCATGGTGAAGGATTGTGTAGGCCGGCAGGAACAATGTCATGAAAAAGGATAAGAAGAAGATGGTGAAGAACAAAAAGGCCGTAGCGAAGAAAAAACCCGTGGCGAAGGCTAAGCCTGCGCCGAAGAAGGTCGCTAAGGTCAAGGCGAAGGCGAAGCCGGCTGCGAAGACCAAGGCGAAGCCTTCTGCCAAGGTGGTTGCGAAGAAGCCGGTCGTGCAGGCGAAGCCCGCGCACAAGCCGGTTGCGGCCCATAAGCCCGCGATTGTGACGAAGCCCGCGCCGGTCAAGGCCGCAGCTCCGGTTGCGAAGCCGGTGCCAGTCAAGGCCGCGGCTCCGGTTGCGAAGCCCGTGGCCCACCGCCCGGTGGCCGTTGCTCCGGTGGCGAAGCCCATGGCCGCGCCGCAGCCGCAGGCGATCGTGGTTCCGCCGGCGCCCAAGAAGCTTTCGTTCAAGATCGGCGAGCTCGTCGTTTATCCCGCCCACGGCGTTGGCAAGATCACCAACATCGAGGAGCAGGAAATCGCCGGCGCCAGGCTCGAGCTTTATATCGTCGACTTCGAGAAGGAGAAGCTCCGCCTCAAGGTGCCGACCAACCGCGCCGAGCAGAAAGGCATGCGGAGGCTCGCCGAAAAGTCGCTGATGGAGCAGGCGCTCCGGGTGATCCGCGGCCGCGCCCGCATCAAGCGCACCATGTGGTCGAGGCGTGCCCAGGAATACGATGCGAAGATCAACTCCGGCGATCTGATCTCGGTCGCCGAAGTGGTGCGCGATCTTTACCGCTCCGAGCGTCAGCCGGAACAGTCCTACTCCGAACGGCAGCTCTTCGAGCAGGCGCTCATGCGCATGGCCCGCGAGTTCGCCGCCATCCGCCGCATCGACGACGACCAGGCGATCAAGGAGCTCGAGGACTTCCTCGCCAAGAACGCCAAGCGCGGCGCGGCCGAGAAGGCCGAGGCGGAAATGCCGGCCGAGGAAGCCGCATAAGTTTTTCCAAGCAGCAGACGAGAGCACATGGCCCGGGCGATGAGCCCGGG
>JBJXGL010000377.1:0-17816 GCA_046160365.1 Aestuariivirga sp.
GGCCCGCAACGCAGGCGTCGTAGTTCGACACATCCCACTTGTAGACCGGAATGCCGGTCTCCGCCTTGAAGGCGGCGGCGGCTTCGTCATTGCCGGCATAGTTGGCGGCGACGTTGTATCCCGCTGCCTTCAATGCCTTGGAAATTGCCGCGCCAATGCCGCGCGATCCACCGGTAACGACTGCCACTCGTGCCATGTTTACCTCCCCAGCCGAATTCGCAACACTATTCCAGTCCGTCAATCAGGCTAAATCCGGAATGACGGAACTTGGCTTTATCTTTCCACGCACATCGCAACACCCATGCCGCCGCCGATGCAAAGGGTGGCGAGGCCCTTCTTTGAACCGCGGCGCTGCATTTCGAAGAGCAGCGTGTTGAGGACGCGGGCTCCGCTCGCGCCAACCGGATGACCGATGGCGATGGCGCCGCCGTTTACGTTCACGATGTCCGGATTCCAGCCCATGTCCTTGTTGACGGCGCAGGCCTGAGCGGCGAAAGCCTCGTTGGCTTCGACGAGGTCGAGATCCTCGACCTTCCAGCCAGCTTTCTTCAGCGCCGCGCGGGACGCCGGGATGGGGCCGGTTCCCATGATGGCGGGATCGACGCCGACACTTGCCCATGAGGCGATGCGCGCGAGCGGCGTCAGCCCGCGTTTTTCGGCTTCTTTCGCCGTCATCAGGATCGCAACGGCGGCGCCATCATTGATGCCCGATGCATTGGCGGCCGTCACTGTGCCGTCCTTCTGGAACGCCGACTTCAACTTGGCGACGGATTCCAGCGTCACGCCTTTCTTGATGTATTCGTCATCCGAAACGACCACATCGCCCTTACGGCCCGAAATGGTGACGGGCGTGATCTCGTCCTTGAACTTGCCCGCGGCCTGCGCCTTCTCGGCCTTGTTCTGGGAGGCCACGGCGAACGCATCCTGTGTGTCGCGGGTGATCTGCCACTGACGGGCGACATTCTCGGCGGTGTTACCCATGTGATAGCCGTTGAAGGCATCCCACAGTCCGTCCCGGATCATGGTGTCGACTAGCTGCCAGTCGCCCATCTTCACGCCATCGCGCAGATGCGCCACGTGTGGGGCCTTGCTCATGGATTCCTGTCCACCCGCAGCCACGATCTTGGCGTCGCCGCTGGCGATCTGCTGCATGCCGAGCGCCACTGCGCGGAGGCCCGAGCCGCAAAGCTGGTTCATGCCCCAAGCCGGACTTTCGTTCGGGATTCCGGCGTTGATCGAAGCCTGACGGGCCGGGTTCTGACCCTGACCGGCGGTGAGGATCTGGCCCAAGATGACCTCGTCCACTTCGCCCGGCTCGAGCTTGGCGCGCTCCATGGCCGCTTTCAGCGCGATGGTGCCGAGCGCCGAAGCGGCAAGGCTCGAAAGCGCACCATTAAATGAACCAACTGGTGTGCGGGTGGCGGCGGCGATGACGATATCGGACATGGTTGGGCCTCCTACAGACGGGAATTGTTGGCCTCTCATAGCAGCTTTCATGCATTGCAAAAGCCTTCGAAGGGATGAGGGCCCATCTTTTTTGCACTTGCAATTGTGCACTGCGGGGAGCAGATTTTCGCTACTAGTCCCGAGCCCTACCAGCTTGGGACGGTACGGCAGGAGTAAAGGCGTTGAACGACGAGACCACGGCAACCCAGAACGCGGTTGTCATTAAGAAGTATGCGAACCGGCGTCTCTACAACACCGCCACCAGCACCTATGTGACCCTCGACGACCTCGCCGCCATGGTGAAGTCCGGCATGGATTTCGTGGTTTACGACGCCAAAACCGGGGAAGACATCACCCGTTCGGTTCTGACCCAAATCATCTTCGAAGAAGAGAGCAAGGGCACTAACCTTCTACCGATCAATTTCCTGCGCCAGCTCATCCGCTTTTACGGCGACAATATGCAGGCGTTCATCCCGAGTTATCTCGACTTTTCGCTGCAAACGCTCACCAAGGACCAAGACAAGTTCCGCCAGCAGATGCTGGATGCGTGGGGCAGCGATCCGATCAAGGCAGTCGAGGAGCAGACCAAACGCAACATGGCGATGTTCAGCGATGCGATGCGGTTGTTCAATCCGTTCGCCGCCGCAATGCCAGGTGCGCCGCCGCCAAACAGCGCGCGAAATGCGTCACCGGCGCCCGCCGCGTCTCCCAGCAAGGACGATCTCCAGGCGATGAAAGATCAGCTTTCGGCGATGCAACAGAAAATCGATACGCTGGCGAAGGGGTAAGGCGTCCTCACGCCACCGCGGGCTTGAACGTCAGCGCCAAGCCATTCAAGCAATGACGTTTGCCGGTGGGCGGAGGGCCGTCGTTGAAGACGTGGCCGAAGTGGCCGCCGCAGCGGCGGCAATGGACTTCGGTGCGGGTGACGAACCAACCATCGTCGGACTTGGTGCGCACGGCATCGGCGAGCGACTCAAAAAAACTTGGCCAGCCGGTGCCGGAGTCATACTTCGCAGTGGATGAGTACACGGCAAGATCGCAACCAGCGCAATGATAGTCGCCGGCACGCTTCTCGTTCAGCAGCGGACTGGTGAAACTACGCTCGGTGTCTTCCTTGCGCAGCACGAGATACTGAGCCTCGCTGAGTTGCGCTTTCCATTCTGCGTCGGTCTTGACGATCTCGAACACCTCGGTGGCGCTCACCGCCATGGCAGCGGGCGCGACCAGGAAACTTGCGGCCGAAAGCAGAAACTGGCGGCGGTCGAATCTCATTCTTCACTCCTGATGTCAGGCACGCGAGGTCCATGGAGGCGGAGGCCTCGCGTGCTTTGCTTGGCGATAATGTAGTGTACGATTGCCAAGAATACGTGGCGCAGCACTTCACATGCGGCGCGTTATGGGTCACATCTTCGGCAGAAGCACCTTATCGATGACGTGAATGACGCCGTTCGACTGCTTCACGTCGGCGATGGTGACGGTGGCCATGCCGCCATTCTCGTCCATGATCATGATCTTGCCGCCGTCGGCCTTGGCGGTGAACTCGCAGCCGCCAACGGTCTTCACCTTGTGCATGCCGCCGTCGTCCATCACCATCTTGTTGATGGCGTCGGACATGGCGTTGGCCGAAACGACGTGGCAGGTCAGCACCTTGGTGAGCTGATCCTTCATGCCGGGTTCGAGCAGCTTATCGACCGTGCCGGCGGGAAGTGCCGCAAAGGCATCGTTCGTCGGTGCGAAGACGGTGAAGGGGCCAGCGCCCTACAAGGTTTCGACGAGACCCGCCGCCTTGACCGCGGCGACGAGGGTGGTGTGATCTTTCGAGTTCATCGCGTTTTCGACGATGTTCTTCTCTTCGAACATGGCGGCGCCGCCAACCATCGGATTTTCGGCTGAGGCCGCGGTGGCCAGCGTCGCAACGAGAGCTGTTGCAAGAAGGGATGTCCTGAACATGAGTGCTCCTTTAGTCTCGGGGTTTATCGACACTGACAGGAACGACCCGTTTCGAGACGAAGTTGCGCTACGTTGCGCGCACAAGAATGTGAACGGAAATTGAGGTTCGGCAGTGATCCGGAAGCTCAGCTCGCCTGGCGCATGGGGGCGACGAGATCGGCGTAGCTTGGCTCTGCCGCTGCATCGTTCTTCTTACCCTTGAAGCCGGAATCGAGCGCCGCGATGGCGGCGCGGAGACGCGACAGGTCGTAGTCGATGCTGGCGTCGACATTGATTTCGGCAGCTTCCGCGGGATAGGGCGCGGGCTCCAACTCGGCCGGAACCGGTTCCTCGGCTGCCTCGACTTGCGGCAGGGCGGGGGCTGGCGCTTCCTGCGTCACGATCGAAACGGCGGTGCCGGCACTTGCGGGTGCGGCATCCCAAGGCGGAATGACACTGGCTTCGCCGAAGAGATTGCCTTGCAGATAGTCAACGTTCCATTGGGTGAGGAGTTCGGCGTCCTCGGGCGTTTCCACCCATTCGGCGACGGTCTGCAGATTGAACTTGCGCGCCAGTTCGATCATTGAACGGACGAAATACTGATTGTCGGAATCCTGCTTCAAGTTACGGCAGAAACTGCCATCGATCTTGATGATGTTGACCGGCAGATCGCGCAGATTGCGGAACGACGTGAAGCCCGCGCCGAAGTCGTCGATGGCCACGCTGCATCCAAGTTCGCGCAGATTCTCGACGAAGCGGATGGTTTCCGCCATTTCGCTGAGTGCTACGGTTTCGGTGATTTCGATGGTCAAGCGGTTGGTGACATCGCGGTTGGGCGCGATGATGTCGATCAATTGGCCAAACCAGCGGGGATCGGTCGCGGTCGTGCCCGAGACGTTGAGCGACAGGCTTGCCTGCGGATAGTTGTGCAGCGTTGCGATCGCCATCTGCACTACGGCGCGGTCAATGAGCCGCACGAGGCCCAGCTTCTCTGCCACGGGAATGAGATGCGCGGCAGCGATCATTTCGCCGGTTTCATCGCCCATGCGCAACAGCGCTTCGTGCATGATGACCTGGCCGGTCTTGGCCTCGACCATGGGCTGGAAGGCGAGGCGGAAACGGTCTTCCTTCAGGCAGCGCACGATCTCGGTGGCGCAGCGGGCATTGAGGCTGCGCTCCGACGCGCGAAGCTGGGAGGGCTTGTAGACAATGTATCCGTCGGAGGGCAGGCGCTTGGCTTCGGTCAGCGCTTCTTCGGCCCGCGCCATGGCGGTTTCGGCATCGGGCGCATGGCGCGGCAGGATGAGAGCGCCAAGCGAGAGCATGGCCCAGACTGGCCCACGCTCGGTTTCGATGACACTCTCGCGCGCAGCGCCAAGGAAACGCTCGGCGGCGACCATCAATTCGTCGTCGCTGCAGCTATTCAAGATGATGCCGAACTTGCTGCCGGAATAACGCGCGATGGCGTCACCCGTGCGCACGATCTGGCGGAGCCTCCTGCCCATGGCGACGATCACTTCGTCCGCCACTTCGAAGCCGTATGCTTCGTTGACTACGGAGAGATTGTTGATCGCCGCGAGAACCAGCGCGCAAGACCGATGTTCGCGCTCGGCAACCGACATGGCTTCGCCTAGGGCTTCGGCCATGCGGCCGCGGTTCATCATGCCGGTCAGCGGATCGCAATTACCGAGGAAACTCAAGTGCTGGTCGCGCTTGTGGCGTTCGTCGATGCGGCGCACGGTGCCAAAGACCTCGGCGGGCCGTCCACCCTTGCCGCCGAACCATTTGCCGTTGTCTTCCAGCCAGACGGCACGCCTGCCGGTGCGGCCATCGGGGCGGAAGAGATACTCGATCTGAAAAGGAACGCCGCTGCCGTCGTCGCTGGTCTGCGCGCGCATCACCGTGTCGTAGCGGCTGGTGAAATTGTCGGTGTCGAGAAGATTGGCGTAAGCGCGACCCGATTTTACGGCGTTGGGCTCGCAGCCCAGAACGTCGTTGACGTTCGAGCTCCAGAAAATTTCGTCGGTTTCGACGACCCAGTGATAGGCGGCTTCGCCGACGGCTTCGATGGCGCGGCGGATGCGGTCGAGTGTGGCCGACTCGGTGACCCGCGACAGCCCTTCGACGGCGGTTGTTTCGTGGACGGCCTGCGGCGCCTCGTTTCCGGACAGGTCGAACGAGAACGGGGCTAAGGACTGCGGGTCGCTCAAGTGGCCTCCAGAGCATTCCGGGAATAGGTTGATGGGCCGCTGTCCCGATTCGCGGTCAGGCGACCTTACGCCAGCAATCGTAAATAACTGCAAAAAGACTTTAGCGAATGTTGTGGGAAATGCGGGGGTCAGAAGCCGAGCGCGAGGCCATCCTTGCGGTGGTCGGAGCCACCCCAGAGAATGCTGTTTTTGTATGTTAAATCAATGATTTGACCACCACCTAGCGGACCGGACGCAGGGACGATGTGATGGCCTAGGGCTTCGAGGTCCCTGAGTACCGGCGGCGGCATGGTGCTTTCGCTAAGGACGTTTCCGCCTTCCGGGTGGCATCGCGGAAAGTCCAGGGCCTCCTGCGGGTCCATGCTGTAGACGAGGCGGTTTAGCAGAACCGTCACATGGCCCATGGGCTGGTAGTTGCCACCCATGACGCCGAAACTCATGCCGATCCGGCCATCCTTCCGGGTCATCGCCGGGATGATGGTGTGGAGCGGGCGCTTGGCTGCGCCAAAACAATTGGGATGGCCGGGGGTGGTGACGAAGCCTGCGCCACGGTTTTGGAAAACAATACCGGTTTCCGGGGTGACGAGTCCCGAACCGAAGCTCCAGTACAGCGAATTGATGAAGGACACGGCCATACGGTTGCGGTCGACCACGGTCAGATAGACCGTATCGGAGGAAGGCAGTGCCGCACGGATATCGAGGCATGAGGTCTGGCTTATCATTGCCGCCAGCCTGGCGGAGGTCTTGCGGCTCAGCAGATGGTCGAGCGGTATGTCCGCGAAATCGGGATCGGCGATATGGCGGTTCCGCAGTTCCCAGGCGAGTTTGATGGCTTCGATTTCGAGATGGCGGCGGGCGCTGCCGTGTGGATCGAGCGACTTGAGTCCGAAGTGATTGAGGATGTTGAGAGCGATGAGAACGGTGAGGCCTTGGCCATTGGGCGGGAGTTCCAGCACTTCGGTTCCAGCGAAGTCGGTGGAGATCGGTTCGACCCAGGATGACCCGGTTGCGGCGAAGTCTTCCAGAGTGAGCAGGCTGCCGTGTTTCTTGAGGCATGTCACCATGTCCTTCGCCAGCGGCCCCGTGTAGAAGGCATCCCGGCCGCCCTCGGCAATCGTCCGCAAGGTGCGGGCAAAGGCAGGGTAGGACATGGACTCACCGGCTTGGGGTGCCCGGCCATCCCTAAGGTAGTGCCGGCGGCCGCCTTCGTTCGCCACCAGTACATCCACCTCGAATTGCCAGTCGAATGCCGTACGAGGCCCGGTTGGCAGGCCTTTCTCCGCCAGCACGATAGCGGGCGCCAATGCCTGACCGAGCGTCATGGTGCCGAAGCGGTCGAGCAGGCATGACCAGGCATCGATAGCTCCGGGAACGGTGACGGCGTGGATGGAGCGGGGGCCGATGCCGGAGAGTCCTGATGCGGCGAGCCATTCCGGCGTTGCCGCCATGGCGGAGCGGCCTGAGCCGTTGAGACCATGGACCTTGCCATCGGGCAAGCCGATCAAGGCGAAGCAATCGCCGCCGATCCCGGTCATATGCGGCTCGGCCACGCAAAGGACGGCGCTCGCGGTAATGGCCGCATCCACGGCATTGCCGCCCGCCTTCATGATCTCGATGGCCGCCAGCGTCGCCGATGGCGACGAGGTCGCGGCCATGGCATTCGCCGCTACCGCGCAGGACCGGCCCGGTCTTTCAAAGTTCCGCATGGGCGGCAGAAAACCTTCTCATCATGTCGCAAGCAGTGCGTCGCGGCGCTGATAGTTCTTGCAATAAAGCCATCCGTCACACTTGCTGCATCGAAACCGGCAACCTATCAGCAGGCCCCATTGCCACCCTCAGGAGTAACGTCATGACCACCGTCAAGAGCGATATCGAGATCGCCCGCGAAGCCAAGATGAAGCCGATCATGGAGATCGGCAAGGGCCTGGGAATTCCCGCCGATCATCTCATTCCCTATGGCCACACCAAGGCCAAGGTGTCGCTCGACTACATTGACGGCCTCAAAGACTGGAAGGACGGCAAGCTCATCCTGGTGACGGCGATCAATCCGACGCCCGCCGGCGAAGGCAAGACCACTACGACAGTAGGCCTTGGCGATGGCCTCAACCGTATCGGCAAGAAGGCGATGGTGGCGCTGCGAGAGCCCTCGCTTGGGCCCTGCTTCGGCATGAAGGGCGGTGCGGCGGGCGGCGGCTATGCCCAGATCGTGCCGATGGAAGACATCAATTTGCATTTCACCGGCGATTTCCACGCCATCACCTCAGCGCACAATCTGCTCTCGGCGATGATCGACAACCACATCTACTGGGGCAACGAGCAGGGCATCGACACGCGCCGCGTGGCGTGGCGGCGAGTGATGGACATGAACGACCGGGCGCTGCGCGAAATCGTGTGCTCGCTGGGCGGCGTTGCCAACGGTTATCCGCGCGAGGCCGGATTCGACATCACCGTTGCCTCCGAGATCATGGCAATCCTCTGTCTGTCCACGTCGATCGAAGATCTCGAACGCCGCATCGGCCAGATCGTGGTGGCGCAGAAGCGCGACAAAGGCCAGGTGCTGGCCAAGGACATCAAGGCGCCGGGCGCCATGACGGTGCTGCTCAAAGACGCGCTGATGCCGAACCTGGTGCAGACGCTCGAAAACAATCCCGCCTTCGTGCATGGCGGGCCATTCGCCAACATCGCTCATGGCTGCAACTCGGCAATGGCCACCAAGGCAGCGCTGAAGCTCGCCGATTATGTGGTGACGGAAGCTGGCTTTGGCGCCGATCTTGGCGCGGAGAAATTTTTCGACATCAAGTGCCGCAAGGCGGGGCTGACGCCTGCCGCGACAGTGATCGTGGCGACCGTCCGTGCACTGAAGATGCATGGCGGCGTGGCCAAGGAGGAACTCAAAAAGGAAAATGTCGAGGCGCTGAAGAAGGGCCTCGCCAATCTCGGCCGCCACATCGAGAACGTCAAGAAGTTCGGCGTGCCGATCGCGGTTGCGGTCAACCACTTCATTAGCGACACGGATGCGGAAGTGGATGCGGTTCGCGAATATTGCGTGAGTCACGGCGTGCAGGCCTTCAAGTGCACGCACTGGGCGGAAGGCGGCAAGGGAGCGGAGGCGTTGGCCAGGCATGTGGCTGAGATTGCGGAGCATGGTGGACAGTTCAAGCCGATCTATGACGACAGCCTGTCGCTGTGGGATAAGGTGCGCACCATCGCCCGCGAAATCTACCGCGCTGACGACATCGTGGCCGACAAGAGTGTGCGCGACCAGCTCCGTGCCTTCGAATCGCAGGGCTACGGCAAGTTCCCGATCTGCATGGCCAAAACGCAGTATTCCTTCTCGACAGATCCCAACCTGAAGGGTGCGCCGTCAAACCACGTGGTGCCAATCCGCGAAGTGAGGCTCTCAGCGGGCGCCGAGTTCATCGTGGTGATCTGCGGAGATATCATGACCATGCCGGGCCTGCCGAAGACACCGTCGGCGGAGGTGATCGGGCTTGATCAGAAGGGGCAGATTGTGGGGCTGTTCTGAGAGAAGACGATGGCAGGCCGGCTTCTTTCGATCGGCCCTAATTCGCCAAGCGCTCCAGCATGTTTTGCGACACTTCGGAGCACCGGTCTGCGTCGATGCCTTGACGCACGTCATCGAGAAACTGTTCCACCTGTTTGCGCACAGCTTCATTCTCCGTCGAGTTTATCGTCTTTTCGGCGAACATGGCCGCTTCGCCGCAGTTGCCCTTGGCGAGAGAAATGATTGCGAGGTTGGATAAGCTCTCCGTGAGATGTGGCAGCAACTGAACCGATCTCTCGAACATTCTACGCGACTCTTCGAGTCTCGTCTCCACGTCGACCTCTTTCTGTTCGTAGAGGACAAACAGCGCGCGCTGGTTCAGTAGGCGTGCGTAGTCGCCGCTGATGAAGGCGCCACCCGATGCCGCCATGACGCTCTCCACGACCGGATGCAAAGAGTTGTCTTCGGCTTCCAAGCCGTGCGCGAGGCGGGCAATCAATATCGAGAGTGCTCTTGCGGACAAACCCCGCAAGTGAACGAAGCCGGCCGAAACGGTTTGCAGCCGGTCAATCAGCTGCAACACGTTTTCTTTATTGTGGCTTCCGAACGTGGCGGGCTTGACCTCGTCGCCGTCCTCGAACAACACATTGGCGAAATCCGCGAAGATCGCCGTGAACTCGATCATTTCCTGTTGCGCCTCACCAAGCACCTGGAGCGAGAGTTTGCCGCAGGAAAATTCGCTGGGCGCGGGCGCGGGCCGCCCGCGAAGCTCCCCGAGAAGGGTGGCAAGCCTCATGCTGGGCTGCTTGCTGGTGAAGTAGCGGTTCTCGCCTTCGGCGGCATCGTTGAGCACCAGCGTCACGATGCCGAACAGGCCGGTGATGTCGTTGATGTTGGCGGCGCGGCAGTCGGCGCTTTCATAGTTGGCGCTTTTCAGCGCGGTGACGCGGCGTTCGATTTCTCCCAATGGCGCAAAGAAGTAATACATGGCCGAGTGCAATGTTCCGGTCTGCACGGCGTTCAGTTGCGCATCAAAATCCGCTTCGAACTCGGCGTCCTCTCTTGCGAGGCTGCCCGATCTCACGCGATCGAAGTGGTTCAGAAAGTGATGGGCGAACTCATGTTTTGCAATCTGCTCTATGGCGTCGCCGGCGTAACCGTAGGTTTGACTCTGAGCTTGCGCGGAGAGCTGCGCAAAGCGGTCACGATAATTGGCTTCCAGGTCATTGGCGTAACCCACCAGACAAGCGCCGAGGGGCTCCTGAGACTGCATTTTTTCTTCGATGCAGCGGGCCGCCGCATCTTGTGCGTTTGACGCCAAGGCCGCCTCTTCGCCATCGAAAAAGACATACTGCGCCAGCACGATCTTGCAGATGACAGGGGCGGCGTCCGCCGGAAAAACGACCAAGGGACTTCCTTGCTGGTCGACGTTCGCAAAAACCGGGCTGAAGCCGGCGAATCCGGGTTTTGTCTCGAGCTTGATTGAGTTTGCCAGATCAAAGTACTTCTCTGGAACCGTATGGATGATCCTGCGCGACAGCCAATCCCTGAAACCGTCTTCGGTTTGCGGAAAATCATTGCACCGGTCGAATGCGCCGGCGGGCGCGGCGGAGGCAAGGATCATCGCAACGATGGCGGATGCGAATGCGAAAACGCTGTTCATGCCAACCTCCTGCCGCGCGCCGGTTAGTGCCTCAGTGGAAAGACGTTGCCGTTGATGTCCTTGATCTTGCCGGTGATCGAATTGGCGCTTTCCAGTTTCAGGGCGTTGCCGCTGATCTTGAACCCAAACTGATCGACATCTCCCTGCGCAATGGCCTGGGCTATTTTTGTGCTGATCCGCAGCTTGCCTTGGCTTTCGGTGAGTTTGGCATTGAGCCGCGAGTCGACTTCGTAGAGATGCGAGGGCTCGGGGAAAGCCGCGAAACCTTGGTCGGCGGCCGCCAAACCGGAGAACTCGATCTCGGCTTCGACGAGGTCGAGCGGTTCGTCGCTGTTGTTGCGCACGACGACAAAAACCTGGCCGCCTTCCAATCGAAGCGACGTTTCAATCGTGTCCGGCCCGACGGAGCGGTGAGTGAACTTGTCCCAGACGATCGGCGCAAGAAAGGTAAAAGCGGCAACGCCGATGCCGCCGAACGCTAGTGTGATCCAGTTCTTGAACCCTTCGCCCATGTGGATAACGTATCACAATTGCTGACCTCCAGTAAGATCCGGTGGCCAGGCTCTACCCGCGGCGCTTTGAGAATCGGCGTGGGCGGCGGATAATGCTGTGATTTTTCCCACACGGAATGAGAAAAGCCCGAGGTAAGCGTGAATCCAGGGACGGCCGTTATCGTCAATCTACTCGGCGGGGTGGCGCTGCTGCTCTGGGGCGTGCGCATGGTGCGCACGGGCGTGATGCGCGCCTGGGGCGACAGGCTGCGGACGTTTATCGAGCACAGGCTGGGAAGCCGGATTTCTGCTTTTGCCGCCGGCGGCATTGCGACCACGATCCTCGGCAGCGGCACGGCGATGACGCTGATCGTCGCCGGGATTGCGGCATCGGGCGCCATTGGAACGACGCTCGGACTTGCGATCCTGCTTGGCGCGGATGCCGGATCGGCCATCGTTTCGGCGCTCTTTGCTTCAGGCAGTTCACTTGCGCTGTGGGCGTCGCCCATCTTTCTCTTTGCTGGATATGTCGTGTTCAGCGCCAGCGAGGAATTCCGGCCGCACAATGTGGGCCGCATTCTGATCGGCCTTGGCCTATGCTCCTGTCGCTGAAACTGATCTCGGCCGCGAGTGCTCCGCTCTCTTCGGCCAGCCTGTTTCACGATGTGCTCTCGGCGGTGGGGCGCGAGCCGCTCTTGTCGTTTCTGGTGGGAGCGATTCTCGCCTGGCTGTTTCATTCGACGCTGGCGGCGATCCTGCTCATCGCGTCGTTCCTCGCCAATGGCAGCCTCGGCGTGGAGGGCGCGCTCAGCTTCATTCTCGGAATTAACTTTGGCGGCTGCCTGCCGGCGGTTTCTTCGACACTCGCCCTGCCGCCGCCGGCGAGGCGACTGCCGCTCGCCAATCTCATCTGCCGGGGCCTTGCGGCGCTGGCGGTTCTCGGTTTCGTCAACCGCATCATCCCTTATGTGGTGCAGATTCCGGCGAGCCCGTTGACGCTTGCCGTGGGGTTTCACGCGGCGTTCAATATCATCGCGGGGCTCTGCCTGCTCCCATTCACGCCTTATGTCGACCGGCTGATGCGGCGATTGGTGCCGGACGACAAGCAGGACGAGGACACATTGGCGGCGCCCCGCTATCTTGATCCCCGCGCGCTGGCGACACCTCCGGTGGCGCTCTCCAACGCGATGCTCGAAACCGTGCGGATGAGCGAGGTGCTCGACCGGATGTTCGCCACCGCGCAAACGGCGCTGCAAACGGGTAGCCTCGAAACCTTGAAGTTGTTGCGCGGCATCGACGAGCGGCTCAACGTGTTTCAAACGGCGGTGCGCGAATATCTGGCCGACCTCTCGCAGGCCAATCTCGCGCCCGAGGAGTCGCGGCGCGCGCTCGAGATCGTGCTCTATGTGAGCAATCTCGAACATGCGGGCGATGTGATCCATCTCAATCTTTCCGACCGCATCAAGACCAAGGCCAAGGAGAGCATCGCCTTCACCGCGGAAGAGCAGGCCTCGCTCAACGATCTCTGCCTCATTATTCACGATAACATCAGGCTGGCGACCGGCGTTCTCACGTCTGGCGACGTGGAAGGAGCGAGCCGGCTCATCGCCCAGAAGGATGCCTTCCGCGTGCTCGAGAACAAGGTTCTCGACGAACACTTCAAGGGCAAGACGCGGGGCCGGGGGACGCTGCGGCGCGGCGCGTTGTTTGTCGACATGATCCGCGACCTGCACCGGATCAATTCGCATGTGGTGGCGGCGGGTTATCCGATCGTCGATGCGGCGGGGCTGTTGCGCGGATCCAGGCTCAAGGGGCCGAATCGCAAGAAGCGGAAGTGAGGGGCGGGCCATGAGGCACGCCCCATCTCTCAGAGGATGTAGAAGTCCGCCGCCGTCAGCGTGGGCGCGCCGGTGAGCACGGCGACAACGGTGATGCCGCCGGCGGCGGAACCGTTGCTGTCGTAGCGCAGGATG
Organism: Aestuariivirga sp.; assembly: GCA_046160365.1. Lineage (GTDB taxonomy): Bacteria > Pseudomonadota > Alphaproteobacteria > Rhizobiales > Aestuariivirgaceae > Aestuariivirga. The sequence continues at coordinate 13,221 of JBJXGL010000377.1, forward strand.
CCGGTATCGGTTTCGTAAATGAAACGGTCGTCGGCATCGGCGGCAACGCCGGTGGTGTTCGCCACGAAGTGGTTCGCCGATAGTGCTCCCTTTGTGAGATTGCCGAAGGTGCTGCCGAGGAAGCGCAGGGTGTCGTTGTTGCCAGCGGCGTTCGAGAAGTCGGCGATGCGGTCGATTGCGTCGGTCAGAGCGAGAAAGTCGAAACTGTCATTGCCGAGTCCACCCACGACAGTGTCAACGCCAGCGCCGCCGCGGATCACGTCGTTGCCCGCCATGCCCTGCAGCACGTCGGTGCCCATGCCGCCGGTGAGGACGTTGGCGTTTGCATCGCCGCGCAGCACGTCGTTGAAACTCGAGCCGGCGAGGCCTTCGATGCCAAGCAGCGAGTCACCGAGGGCATCGCCCGTGGCAACCAGCGATCCATCGAGCGACATGCGCACACCCGCGTCCGCGCTCTCATAACTCACCGTATCGAATCCGGCGCCGCCTTCCATGCGGTCGCCGGCATCGCCGCCATTGAGCCGGTCATTGCCGTCTTCGCCGTGGAGCTGATCGGCGCCTGAACCCGAAACAAGAACGTCGTTGCCGCCGCGGCCAGCTATGGCGTCAATTCCGGCGCCGGTCTCGATCCGGTTCGCGAGACCGTTACCGATGCCGATGAAATTGCCGGTGGCAAGCGAGGTGAGGTTTTCGAAATTGTCGCCGAGCTTGTAGGTAGAGAGGAGGCTCAGCACAGTGTCCGTGCCTTCACCCGCGTACTCGGTGAGCATGTCGGCGGCATTGTCGACGACATAGGTGTCGGCGTCCGCGCCGCCGGCCATCCTGTCCATTCCGGTGCCGCCATCGAGAAAGTCGCTGCCGGCCCAGCCGTAGAGTGTGTCGACGTCCGCTCCGCCGTAAAGTTGATCGTTGCCGGTCTGGCCGTCGAGCACATCGTCGCCCGCCTGTCCGAACAGCAGATCGTTGCCGCCGCTCATGCTCGAAGGCAACTGGAAGAATCCGGCCTCGCCATCGATGCGGTCGTCGCCGTTGCCGCCGTAGATCGTGTCGTTGCCACCGATGAGCTTGCCGCCGGCTTCGACGCGTTCGGCGTCGCCTGCAATATAGTCGTCGCCGTCGTTACCGCTGAGCCGGTCGGCGCCGCCGATGAGTTGCCCACCCGAGACATACCGGGCGTCGCCAAAAATATGCTCGCGCACTCCGCCGCCTTCGATGCGGTCACTGCCGCCGCGCGCTATCGCGAATTTCTGGACCACGGCGGCATCGCCCACAAGCGTGCCCCTGAAATCCAGTCCCGCTTCAATGTAGTCGTTGCCGCCGATTAGTTCGGCGATGTCGCCCGCGACACCTTGCACGAAGGTAGCGTCGCCGAAGGCCGCGGATTGATCGTGCGTGGAGCGGATGTAGATCGTGTCGTTGCCACCGGTCAGTCTGCCAGAGGCACGGACAATATCGGCATCGCCCACCAGAACCTGGTACAGCGTTGTGGCGGACCCCGCGATGTCGTCGGCGCCTCCACGATAGTCAGCCGTCAGTTCTCCGGCCGTATTGTCGCCCACATCGGCGACGTCGCCGTAAACGCTCCCCTGCGCATCGCCGAACTGGATGATGTCGAAGCCGCCCTGGCTCAATCCCTCGCGCGCCTCCGTGCCATCGCCGAACATTATGAAACTTGCTTCGGGCCCGGCGTTTGCCTGCGACGGGCCAATGATGACGTCATTACCTTCGAGGATGCGCCAGAAATTGAAGTAGCTGGACGCGAGCAATGTCGCATCTACGGCGATATCCGTGATTGTAATTTCCGGCTTGGTGGCGTTATAGGCGCCGGTATCGATTTCGACCTTGCCTACGCTGCCGCCCGAAATCCGGCCATCGGCATCGTAGGTCATGCCGACGCCACTGAAATGGACAGAACTGTCGTCCGGCGTTCGGTAATAGTAGTCGGTGGGCAGCGTCGCGCCGGGTGTCTTGTGGGTGACGAGGTTGGCGTTCGTCATGTCGACGGACGCGGTGGCTTTGGTGAAGTCGAGAATGGCCATGATGAATCGATTTCCAGTTTGGGATGGCGGGAGCGCCATCGCGCTCCCCGCACATCACGCTTTGACGATGACAATTTCGGCGTAGTCGGAGGGCACGCGCATGGAGCCGTCCTTCGCCATGTTGAAGCTTGCGATCAGCGCAAGGAGATCCGCTTCGAGCGCTGCCTGGCCTTTCGCATCGAGGGCCATGAAGGCCTTGTGCACGGGGCCGTAGTAGGTGCGGAAGTGATCGACCATGTGTTCGGGCGAGGGGTAACGGAATACGAATGCCCGGCGCTCGATGACGAAGGAATTCGCATGGGCTCGGAATTGCTCGCCGATCCAGTCGGGATTGCCCCACATGGCTGGCGAATTGACGCCCTTGGGCGGGGCTACGTGTTTTCCGATGGTCTTGAACATCTGGCCGATGAAGCCGTCCGGCATCCAGTTCGCCATGCCGATCTTGCCGCCGGAGCGGCACACGCGGATCATCTCCGCCGCGGCGGTTTTCTGATCGGGCGCGAACATCACGCCGAAGGTCGAGACAACGGCGTCGAACGCGCCATCGGCAAAGGGCAGGGCTTCCGCGTCCGCCGTCTCGAACATCATGTTGAGATCTTCGGCTTCGGCGCGCCTGCGGCCTTTCTCAAGCAGCTCAGGCACGTAGTCGGTCGACGTGACCCTGCCGAGGCGGCGGGCCATGGCAAGCGAGACGTTGCCATTGCCGGCGGCGACATCGAGCACCCTGGCGCCGGGTGGCATGTCCATCGCTTCGGCGAGATTTTCGCCGGCGATCTGCAGTGTCGTGCCGATCAGGGCATAGTCGCCCGAGGCCCATGTGGCCTGCTGCCTGGTCTTGATGGCGGTGTAGTCGGGATTGGCTGTGAGCGTGTTCATGGTCATGTTTCCTGTGCTGGACGATTGTTTCAGCGAAGTGCCGCGTTGCGCCGGTCGAGATGGAGCAGGACGGCTTCGATTTCGCCGCGGCGAAGCCCGATGTCCTTGAGCAGATGATCGTCGAGATGGGCGATGGCGCGAATCGCGGCGCGGCGTCTGGCGAATGCCGCGATGCCGCGGAGCGTGGATGCGATAAACATTGGGTGGTTCCTCCAGTTTGCGTCGATTGACTGGGCGCGCTAACTATTCCCTTCGCGCATGCAAGCGAATGACCGGGGCTCTCGCAGGCATGACTGTCCGTCCAAATTGCCAAGGCAGACCCCATGTCCGATCCGCTTTCAGATGTGCTGCGCAGCGTCCGTCTCAAGGGTGGGGTGTTTCTTGACGTGGAGGTGACGGCACCGTGGAGCGTGCTGTCCGCAATCGGGCCGGAAGACTGCGGCTATCTTTTGCAAGGCCCGGCGCAGATCATCGCCTACCATCTCGTCATCGAGGGCCGCATGCTGCTGTCGGTGGAGGGCGAGCCGGCGATCGAAGTCTCCGCCGGCGAAATCGTGCTTCTGCCGCGCAACGACGCACACAACATTGGCAGCGCGGCCGGATTGAAGCCCGTTGATGGCCACACCCTCATCGAACCATCGCCTGGGGGCGGTGTTGCGCGGGTTCGCGCTGGTGGCGGTGGCGCAATGACCAAGATGGTGTGCGGCTTTCTCGGTTCCGATGAAACCTTCAGTCCACTGATTGCTTCATTGCCGCGTGTTCTAACTCTCGATGTGAAGGGACTTGCCTCGCGTGGCCTCATCGAAGCCTCGCTCGCCTTCGCGGTGAGCGAACTGGTGCATGGCCGGCTCGCGTCGTCCGATGTGATGTCACGGGTATCGGAACTCTTGCTCGTTGAAGCGGTCCGGCTCTATGCCGAAAGGAACGATGCCAAGGAGGGCTGGCTCAGGGGACTTAAGGATCCGCAAATCGGCAAGGCGCTGGCGTTGCTGCATGGCGATCTCGCTGCCTCATGGAGCGCCGATGGTCTGGCGAGCAGCGTTGCCATGTCGCGGAGCGCGTTCATGAACCGCTTCGCGCAACTCGTGGGCCAGCCGCCGATGCAGTATCTGACATCGCAACGGCTGGCGACGGCGCGGCGGCTGCTTTCGGGGACTCCGAAAAGCATCGGCCAGATCGCTCCGATGGTGGGCTACGAGTCGGAAGAGGCCTTCAGCCGTGCCTTCAAGCGCGAATTCGGCATCGCACCCGCCCATTGGCGGGAACAGGCGGCATAACACGCGCGGCAGCTGCCGTGAGTTTGTGCAGCGCCGGCCGAAGAGACCGAAATGGCGCGGCGCGAGGCCCAAAAAGGCGGCACTGATGGCGAAAATGCGGCATTGCAACAGCAATATTTCGATATCTGAACAAAATCTAAACAGTTGAAAAATATAGGTGAAATCCACCTATGCGAAAATTGCATTGGTAGTTTTGCTGCGGCGCACCTAGATTGGAGGCGTTGAAAGAAACCGAAACCCACCGTCAATCCAAAGGGGAATGACCATGTTTACGACCATCCGTACCCGTTATAACCGCTGGCAGCGGTATAACCGCACCGTCCGGGAACTGAACGGCCTGTCCAACCGCGACCTGGCCGATCTGGGCCTGACCCGCTTCGACATCGAGCGCATCGCGCGCGAAG
>JBJXGL010000378.1:0-5161 GCA_046160365.1 Aestuariivirga sp.
TGGATGGACAGGATACTACGGAAAACCTGGCCCCATCGTCATGCTCCAAGGCCTCGTCCAGTTCCACGCCATCAAACATGGGTGGGGCCTGAAACATGTGTGAATCTTGTAGGACTTGATCCGGGGACGGCCATGGAGAGAGTGGGGATTGTCTGTAGGGATGCGGAGGCAGCTAGGAACTGTCGAGTTTCCGCGCCTCCCAGGCCAGCCAGTGGCAGTCTCGGAGAACTTCCTCGACTTCGTGCCGGGGCTTTTTGTGAACGTAAGGCGGCGGACCGGGGCGGATCGGGTTGGTGTAGATCAGCCGCTCTTTCGAAATCCTCTCCCGCCGCGCCCTCCAGCGGAGGAAACGCTTGGCCTGGCCGGAGAGATCGTCAAGCGCGCCTTTGATCGCCTGAAGCCTGCCGGCGAGGGAACCGGCATTCACTTTTCCGTCCTTGGGCGGAGCGGGTTTGGATTTGGCGGTGAGATCGCGAGCCTTCCTTTGCAAGGCCCGGAGTGCGGCAGGGGTGAGATCGGCGGGGGAAAAGCTTTTGAGCGCGTGTTTCGGGCGAGGCTCGGGCGGCAGAAGCGGCCGACGGATGTCCTCAAGCCGGAAAGCGGGACGCCGGGTCTTGCCTGTTCCTTTCCCGACAATCTCACCCCTCGGCATCGGCCGCGAAACCGCGGGCTTCAATGCCATTCCCCTTGCGGCAGCGACGATCAATCGGCGGACAGCGGCTTCGGCAGGCCGGAGAATGCGCAGGATGGCGGTGTGGAAAGCGCGGGGAATCCGATCAATGGCTGCACCCTCGCCAAGCCCGAGCATGGCAAACAACGAAGCCACGATGCGCAAAAGCGCATCCCGGTTCCGAGTCATCGCCAAATCCCAGTTCATGAGGGCTCCTTCAGTTACGGTACGAAACATGAACATATACGCGCCACGAATAGGATGTCAAGCGGCTTCTGGGAAAAATCTTCACTTCTTGCGCGATTGAGGGATGTGGCTCTGCCGTCTCGAGTCCGGCAAGCCGTGAAGTTTCATCTTCGAAAGGCAGCGGAAGGAAGTGTGAACCGCGTCCCTCCCTTCGCAAGCGCAAAATTAAAATCGGTGACAGCTACTAAGAAAACACCAGATACACAAAAGAAAAAGTTATATCGTCACCGTTTATAGAATCGGAACTCAGATAAACAGGTGACAAGATAACAAAATTTTACAGATAAAATCAAGGCGCCGTATACGACCAAATATGAACCACACTCCCCGCGAATGATCAGAGGCAACAGCAGAGAATCACATAACACGCTTTATCATATTGATTTTATTTAACAAATAAACACAAAAGTTCAATGTCTCCAGTCAAGCTGGGTGAAGGAATGCCTCCGTCTTTCAAATCTCATCGAATTGCCCACTGTTCCCAGCGCGTTTGCAATCGCGTACCCGTCACCGTATAAGAGCGGCATGGCACGCATTGCCCGTATTATCGTTCCTGGATTGCCGCATCTGGTCACCCAGCATGGCAACTTCGACGCACCTATCTTCTGGAGCGATGCGGATTACGAGCACTTCCGCAAGCTTCTGCGCGACGAGATGAAGCGATGTTATGTGGAAGTCTGGGCCTGGTCGCTGCTACCGGGGCGGTTTCATCTTCTTGTCACCCCAAGTGATGCCCTGGGGCTCGGCAACGCCATGGCTGCCATCACCCGGCAATATGCAAGCTGGGTCAATCGCAAGGCCCAGCGCCGGGGACATTTGTTCGGCGGCCGCTATTCCTCGATCGTTATCGGCGAAGACAACATCGAAGCTGCCTTCCGCTACGTTGCCTCCGCTCCCGTGCGAGCCGGTCTCGCAAACCGTCCCGAAGACTGGCGTTGGTCGAGCGTATTGGCCAATCTCGGCGAGGAGCCGGACGGAATCACGGTGTCGGCTCCAATCCGGGGGCGCGTTCCCGATCTCGATGCCGCCCTTCGAGCCGATTCCAATGATCCGGTGTTCGAGGATATTCGCAAGCGCGAGGGCATCGGCCGGCCCTGGGGCAACGCCGAGTTCGTGAAAAAGCTGGAACAGCGGCTAGGACGAACAGTATCGGCTCGAAAGCGTGGCCGAAAAAAGAAGGCGGCAGCCGATACTACCGGTGCGGCTCCTCCGCCATGAACGGCTTATGCAGTGGCTCGCAGAGTTGACTCTTGACCTTGGCTTGGCGACATGACCCGGTTGAATTGTGGCCCTGCGGGGCTGAGTTTTTAGAACAAAGTCCGCATTCAACGCCATCTGAAAGTGTCAGTTCAGAATACCGCCAGTATTGCATAGCGCCCCACCTTTGCGGACCATTGCAAATCCCATAAAGCTGGTGTTTCAGAGGCGCTCATCACAGAAAGCAGATTCCCGCTCATGAAAAGCCTCGACGCAAAACTCGGCCTCATCGTCAAAGGCCGCTACACCCCGAAATCCTTCATTCTCGCCGACGCCAAAGACGGCGACATGGCGCTGGGCGTGAAAGCCAATGGCCCAATCCAGCCTGGCAACATCAGCGGCGCCCACCGCAGCCGTCAGCAGCACATCGAGTCCATGAAAGCCATTGTGCGCCAGAAGCAGATGGATGTCATGCTGGGTTCGGCCGGAAACATCGAGCTGCTTGCCGAAAACGGCGTGTTCGCGAAATCGCCAGTCACGGCGGCGATCCGCGCCAACGACACAACCGACATCTGGCATCCACGTGGCGCTACTTACGCGACCCATCCCTCGCGCCCCTTCCGCACCGCCAATCTGGCGCGGGTCAGGAAATTCTGCGATCTAGGACTCTACTCGATCACGCTCAACAACGACCTCGACCGCGATTACACGACGATCGAGACCTACGCCCGTTTCCGCGAGGAGGCCGCCAAGCTCCGCTTCCGCCACTTCCTCGAGGTGTTCAATCCGAACGCGGCCCAAGGCCTTTCGCCGGAGCAGACTGCGGATTTCGTCAACGACAGCATTCTCCGCATCCTCGCTGGCGTCACCAAGGCCGAGCGGCCCATCTTCCTCAAGATGGTGTTCAACGGCCGCCGCGCCACGGAAGATCTGGCGGGCAGCGACTCGTCGCTGGTGATCGGCGTGCTCGGCGGCTCCGCCGGCACAACGCGCGATACATTCGAGCTGCTCACCCAATCGGAGAAGAGCGGCGCGCGCGTGGCGCTGTTTGGCCGCAAGATCAATCTCGCCGAAAGCCCGCTCGATCTCGTGGCGCTGTTCCGGCCGGTGCTCGAAGGCGCGATCACGCCTGAAAACGCCGTGAAACAGTATCATGCAACGCTCTCGAAGAGCGGTCTGGATCCCGTGCGTCGGCTCGAAGACGATTTGCGCATCACCGAGCGCAATCTGGAAGGCTTCGGCAAGTGAACCGATCGGGGATCGTCTGCGTAGGCACGGCGATCCTCGACATTGTCAATATCATCGACACCTGGCCAACCGAAGAACAGGTGGCGACAATCGCGCGCACCGAGTACGGAGCGGGCGGACCACCGGTGAACGCCGCGGCGGGGCTGGTAAAACTCGGCGCGCCGTTTCCCGTGGCTTTGATTGGCGCTGTGGGCGATGACGCCTACGGCGAGAGGGTCATTGAAAGTGTGCGCTCTCTCGGCGTCGATCCCAGCGGGCTTCGCCGGATCGCGGGCGCCGTCACCAGCCACACTCATGTCATGTCGTCCGCCGCTACGGGCCGCCGTACATTTTTCCATCAGACAGGCGTCAACGCGCTGCTCGAGGAAAGCGATCTGATGCCCGCAAACGGCAATGCGAAGCTTTTCTATGGCGGGAGCCCCGGCATCACACGGAAGCTCGATGCCGCGCAGGCCTGGCCGCGCATCTTCAAGACCGCGCAAAACCTTGGCATGAAAACCTGTCTCGAACTTGTGCCCGCTCCGGGCAACGCCATCTCCGAGCTGGTTCCGCCATGCTTGCCCTTCATCGACTACATCGTGGTGAACGAACACGAGGCCGGCGAGGTAACCGGGCTGACGCTTGCGGCAGGCCGCGGTCTCGATTGGCGCGCGGCAAAAAGGGCGTGCATCAAACTTCTGGAGATGGGCGTGTCCACACTCGCCGCCGTGCACCATCCCGATGGCGCCATTGCTGTGATGCGCGATGGCGTCGTGGCCGCGCGGGGTTCTGTCAACGTGCCGCAATCCGAAATCGCCGGAAGCGTAGGCGCCGGTGACGCATTCTATGCCGGCATGCTGCTCGGCATTCACGAAGGCTGGCCGCTGGGGAAATGCCTGGAGCTCGGCAACGCCGCGGCAGCGACATCGCTCCACTCGCCAACGACGAGTGCATCGATCCGCCCCTGGGCCGAGTGTCTCGCTTACGCGACGGAGAAGGGCACGAGGCCGGTGCCTAACTTTCGCTAGAGCGGCGGGCGGTCAATTGAATTCCGCACACCCAAAAAGCCCGTCGTCCCCGGCAAGCGAGCGCCGTAGGCGTGAGCGCGACCGGGGATGACGGAGCTTTTCGGATACAACGGAACGCCCGACGCTCCAATACTTCCGTCCGCCGTCGAATGCTATCCGCAAGTTCAGAATGCCGCCGGTATAATATGCTTCGTTCAGACTCCGGTGTGGGATAGGGCTATCGCATATGGCGTGAACTTCACCCTTCCCCCATCGGGGGAAGGGTGAACTTCGTGTCATATGCGATTGCCCTTCGGCGCCCGGGGGAGAGACCGGCGCTCTAACATCCGGCCTCATTCATCCGTTCCGCAAGCCATTCCCCGTCTGTCTTGAGGACGTGCTTATCCGGCGCCGCCTTGGCGAGCGCCGCATTGATCTCTCTCGTCTCACGATAGCGCTCGCAAGCGCCGGCGGCATCACCCTTGTTTTCGAGAGTCGACCCCAATTTGATCAAAGACACGAACACATCCCGCGCCCGCTCCGCATGGCTCTTGTCCTGCTCATAAAGCGCGCGCGAAATCTCATAGCCTTCCGTGTAGCTTTTCAGCGCCCCGGCCAAATCGTTGCGCGCAACCTGCACGTCGCCGATCCGATCCAGGCTCACCGACACATCCCGCGCCCGCTCCGCATGGCTCTTGTCCTGCTCATAAAGCGCGCGCCTTATCTCATAGCCTTCCGTGTAGCTTTTCAGCGCCCCGGCCAAATCGTTGCGCGCAACCTGCACGTCGCCGATCTTGTTCAAACTCACCGACAC
>JBJXGL010000379.1:0-10329 GCA_046160365.1 Aestuariivirga sp.
AGAACGGCCGGGTGATTGTGACCGGCTGCTATGGCGTGGAAGCGGATGCAATCAAGCAGGCGCATCCCGGCGTTCTGGCGATCACCGGACCGCACCAGTATGAAGCGGTGGTGGGCGCGGTGCATACTGCGCTGCCTCCCATGCACGATCCCAAATACGACCTTGTGCCGCCGCAGGGACTTCACCTCACACCCAAGCACTATGCTTATTTGAAGATTTCCGAGGGCTGCAACAACCGCTGCTCGTTCTGCATCATCCCGTCGATCCGCGGCGACCTGGTGTCGCGGCCGATGGCATCGGTGCTGTACGAGGCCGAGCGATTGGTGAAAGCCGGTGTCAAGGAACTGCTGGTGATCTCACAGGATACAAGCGCCTATGGCGTCGACATCAAATATGCGGCGAGCAAGTTTCATGGCCGCGAGGTTCGCGCGAAGTTCCTCGACATGGCGAAAGAGCTGGGCCAGCTTGGGGCCTGGGTCAGGCTTCACTATGTCTATCCCTATCCGCATGTCGACGATGTCATCCCGCTGATGGCGGAGGGGCTGGTGCTGCCCTATCTCGACATTCCCTTCCAGCATGCCTCGCCAACCGTATTGAAAGCGATGCGGCGGCCGGCCAATCAGGAGAAGGTGCTCGACCGGCTGGCGGCTTGGCGGAAGCTATGTCCCGAACTTGCCGTGCGTTCGACTTTCATCGTGGGCTTTCCTGGCGAAACCGACGAGGACTTCGAGTTCCTTCTGCAGTGGCTGAAAGAGGCACGCCTTGAGCGCGTCGGCTGCTTCAAATACGAGCCAGTAACGGGAGCCAAGGCCAATGACCTTGGCCTGCCGCAGGTTCCCGACGCTGTGAAGCAACAGCGCTGGGACCGCTTCATGGCGGCACAGCAGGAGATTTCCGCTGAAGTGCTGGCCGCGAAGGTGGGCCGCGAAATCGACGTGCTGGTGGATGAGATCGATGCCGAGAGCGATGAAATCGTCGCTCGCTCTCCATGGGATGCGCCCGAGATCGACGGCAATGTGTTCCTGCCCGGCGATGACTCCGTCAAGCCGGGCGATTTGATCCGCGCACGGATTGTCGAGGCGGAGGAGTACGATCTGGTAGCGGAGCGGGTTTAGCGCATTTCCCCTCCCCCGCATGGGCAGGGCTATCGCATTTGGCGTAAACTTCACCCTTCCCCCGTTGGGGGAAGGTGGCGCGAAGCGCCGGATGAGGGCCTTGCCGGCCTCGCGACGCGAGAAATTTCAGCGCCGCAGCATTCCTCAAGGCCCTCATCCGCCCCTTCGGGGCACCTTCTCCCGATGGGAGAAGGGTGAACATCAAGTCATATGCGATAGCCCTACCCTTGTGGGCAGGGCCGCCTACACGTCCCTACCCTCGGCGAAGTAACCGTAGAGGCTGGTGAGCAGCGTCACGCCCCAGATGGTGGTGAGCCAGTTCAGGATCAGCTGAATGGCGAGAATCGCATAGAGCCCTGGCCCGACGCCTGCATCTATACCAACTATGGCGTATTGCAGCGCCAGGACAAGAAGGCCGATGGCGATGGCAACCACGAAGAAGAGCGCCGCCAAGCCAATGAACCGGGCAGTGTTGCCGTCGGTGTCTTTCAATGCGGTGCTTATCGAATAGTCGCGGCGTCCAAGTGCGATTGATGGCAGCTTCACGCTCATCCGGTAGAAGTAAGCGATGGCAAAGAGAAACGCCGCAATCATGACTAGGCCACCTATTACAGCCCCAACCGCGCCGCCAAAGGCGGTGAGAATGGCCAGAATGACGCTGGGGATGATCAATATCAGAATCATGATGAGGAAAATTAGAAGTGTGTTTCCGACATACCTCCAGACCGTCGAATCAAGCCTGAGCCGCTGTGCACCTTGTGGTATCTCGTCGAGCAGAATGTAGCGGTGCCAGTTAACCGCGATCGACGCGAAGGCGACCATGGTCGCGGCCGCCGATAATATGCCTGAAACGACGACGGCGGCGTTGTAGGGTTCGGCTCCTGTCGGCATGTTCAAGGCCGCATAGACGCTGGTTCCCACATGGATCGGCAAAATTGCCAGCATCCAGGGCCAGCTTACGTGAAAAGCAAAGCCGATGTTGTCGATCACCGAACGGATCGAATGCGAAAAAATGTTCACCACCGGAAGGACGCGCATTGATTCCCCGCTTGATTCTGCCCGCAGCAGACTACAAGGGGTGAGGCTGTGCGTATAGCCCGGCGGCGTCATTTGGTGGCGATGGCCTTGTCGATGAGGGTGGCCGCATCAGCGCAGAAGCCGGCATTGTCGGCATCCGCTTCGGCCTCGGTCTTGCTCCAAAGCGCATCGAGATCGCCCTGGGCGAGACCGCTTCTCTGTTCGGCGCGCTGCACGGCATCGCCAAGCTGGCTCGACTTGTCGCTGTCGAGGCCAAGGTTGCACTTGGCGCCGGCAACACCTGCCTTGTAGGCGGCGATCAAGGCAGCATCCTGCGCGGCGGCGAGCGATGCAGGCATGGTCAAGCCAAGCAATGCTATTACGGCGAAACGATTCATTGAAAGTCCCCGGTTGCTCCTGTCACTTATGCAGGTTAGCCACGGATTTGGGCGGAGCCAAGGCGGATTCCTGGCGCTCGAGCGCCACAACTTCGACCGAACCGCGCCATCCCGCAAGTTCCCCAGTCCGAAGCGGCAACACGGCAAGGCCTTCGGGAAGAACCATGCGCTCGAAAAGCTGGCGCGACATCAGAATCTCGTGTCCCGAGAGCTTGGCGAAACGCTCAAGCCTGGACGTGACGTTCAGAACCTCGCCCAGATAGGTGACCTGGCGGCGCGCACCTCCATATTCGCCGATAATCACCGGCCCGCCATGCAGCACGCCCCGCAACCTGGCGCGATGGCCATAGTCGCGCTCGAAGCTGGGAGCCGCTTCATCGAGGTCGCGGAGCAGGCGCAACAGCGCGCGAGCGGCAGCCGCATTTCGCTCTGGTGTTGCAAGCGGCCAGCTTGCGATCATGGCGTCGCCGATGAAGGTGTAGATCTCGCCGCCTTCCTCCGCGATGGTGCGCTCGACCCGCCGAAACGTCTGATCCAAGAAGCCGTGATAGAGCCGGTCTCCCAGCACCTCGGCAATGCCGCTGGAGCCCACCATGTCCAGCAACAGGAAGATGCGCTGCTGCTCCTTCGGCGCCACGGCACCTCCGAGAAAGCTGTTGGCGACGACACGGCCGCCAAGCAGTGCCCGCATTTCGAGGACAAACACGACGAGCAACAGCACGAGCGCGGAGAATGTGGCGTCCTGAGAAGTCTCCTCGATGCTGATGGTGGAGAAAATCGCTCGCTGATGGATCAGCGCATCGAACAAAAACTGCGTGCCGAGCAAGCACAGCAGAATGACGCAGAGATGCAAGATCATTCGCGCGAGCCAATTCCATGGCGTGCGCCGCGACCTGATCCAGATCATCAGCGGCAACTCGCGCGAGAAGATTTCGAGAGGCAAGGCGGTGAGCGCGATGGCGACACCTGTCGCCACGGCCACGCGCCAATCTCCCGGATTGCTCGAATCCGGCGGGTAGACCAAGAGCGACCAGACCGGGCCTATGATCCCGGCAAACAGGACACAGGCCAGCCAACTCCACAGCTTGATACGAGTCAGGCGGCTCAGGGACATTCAGCACTCGCAACGAGTTGAGCAAGCCTACGGCCGCAGTGCAAGCTTTCATGACTTACGGCAGTGTCTCAGCTTGAGCTTCCGGAGTGATCAATCACAATTCGCATCGCGGTCAGCTTCCAGGCGTGAACGGGCGAGCTAGCCGGAGGCGATATCGCGATGGGCCAAGAGCTGACGAACTGTGTTCAGCCTGGAGTTTGCCGCTGTTGACGCTAGATGCCCTCAACGCCGCTCGCCATCGAAACAGAAGCAGCTCCATTCGACGAGACTACAATCTCCTTATGCGGCCCAATGCTCATCGATTGTATGAGAGTACCTTCTTTTCGATTGCCACTACCACTAGGAACAAAGCAATTGACAATGCTGAGCAGAGTGTGATGGCCGCATAGAGCCTTCCGGACTGATAGTTGAAGGTTGCCTGGATGATCATTGCGCCGAGCCCCTTGTCGGAGCCAATCCACTCGCCGACGACCGCACCGATAACGGCTGTCGCAGACGCAATACGCAATGACGAGAACAGGAACGGAAGTGAGCGTGGCAAGCGCAACCTGAAGAGTGTTTCAAGCTTGGAGGCCGACAGCACACGAAACAGTTCAAGTTCACTTATGCCTGGCGACTCCAGTCCCCTGATCATGTTGACGAGCGTTGGAAAGAAACAGATGACTGCGGCAATAACGATTTTCGGCATCATTCCCAGCCCGAATATCAGGATAATGATCGGTGCCAGCGCCAGGATTGGAATAGTGTTGAGAAAGAGTATCACAGGGAAGTAAGCCGCCTGGAGATATCGATTGAAGACGAAGACAATGGCAAGAAGAACAGCCAAACCGTTGCCGAGCAGAAACCCCATCAGCGCTTCAAGCACGGTTGGCCAGAAATTGACCCAGAGCAATGCGCTCTCCTTGTAGAAAATCCGCGCAATCTCGGTTGGGGTGGGAAGGATGTAAGAGGGGATGCCAGCAAGAGGCACCAAGTACTGCCAAGCTGCAATGACCGACAGCGCGCCACCTACTGGCAACAGCAAATTCCAAGGCCTGCCGATTTCGGTTCTCAGCATGCCGCCAGCTCCGAACGCAATTGTCGCATCATCGCGATGATGCTGGTGTCCTCGCGAGAGCAGTTGTTGTCGTGCCCCTTGATGGGGCGAAGGTCGTGTACCGCATGGATGCGGCCGGGGTTAGCGCCTAGCACCAAAACGCGCTGGGCGAGATAGGCTGCCTCCATGATGCTGTGGGTGACAAACAGAATGGTGGTGCGAGTTGCACGCCAAAGGCTGAGCAATTCGTCATTGAGGCGATCCCTGGTGATTTCATCTAATGCTCCAAAGGGTTCGTCCATGAGAAGGATACGCGGTTGGGTCACCAGGGCACGCGCGATTGCAACCCTTTGCCTCTGCCCTCCGGAGAGTTGGGCTGGGTAGCGGTTTTCGAGACCTCCGAGGCCAAGCATTTCCAGCAACTCGCCGGCATCGCGGCGGTCCGCTGAAGCCGTGTTTTTGCCCACGTCTTCAGGAAGTCTGACATTGTCCAGTGCGGTTCGCCACGGCAGCAGCGTTGCATCCTGAAAGACAAAGGAAACCTGGCGTCGGCGCCGTGCCTTTTGCGGGCTGCCGCCAAGGACGTGCAGCGTACCTTCCTGCGGTTCCAGGAGATCCGCAATGGCACGCAGCAAAGTGGACTTTCCGCATCCTGACGGTCCGATGATCGCAAGAAGTTCGCCATCGGGCACGTCAAGAGTGAAGTTCGAAAGCACTACATTTTGGCTGCCTGCATTCGAATAACCCAAACTCAACTGTCGGGCAGCGACGGCATTGTTGCTCACGTCCCCGTGCTGCCTAGATCTTTGGGCGCACGTCCTTGGTCATGTCGAGGACTTTCAAGGTGTAAACATCCTCCAGCTTAGGCCTGCCGTTCTCATACTGCTTGAGCGCATCGAACATGGCGATTTGTTCTTCGATTTTTGCGGGGTCAAATGTACCCCAACCATCCCTCGCGGTGTTGGCGTCAAAACTGAGCTTGTTGATGAGGTCAATGGTCTTGAGTTCCCATTCCAGGCTAAGATCGGGATAGGCTTCGACCATCTTCTTCACGGCCTCTTGCGGACTGGACTTCGTCCATTCCCACCCCTTCGAAACGGCACCAATGAACTTGGCAAGCACATCGGCATTCTTCTCGATGGCCTCATCGGTTGCAAAGTAGACATTGGCGTATGACGGCAGGCCCATGTCGCTGACCAAAAGGTCAATGCGATCCGGTCCAAGCACGGAGAGCGCCTGTGTGTTAGTGACCCAGCCGCCGATGGCATCCACTTCGCCACGCTCAAGCGGTGCCTTGTCGAACCCCACATTCACGATGTTAACTTTCGAGGCGTCGAGTGCATTTTTTGCGATGATGGCATCAATCACCACGCGAGCGGTGGGTTGAATGCCAATGCGCTTTCCGATCATGTCAGCGGCCGACTTCACCGGCGCCTTCGGGAGCGAAGCAAGTGCGTAAGGACCCGTGCGGAATCCGCAGGCAATGATCTTGACTGGAACCCCAGATGCGCGCGCGGCAACAAGCTGGGTGGACTCCGAAAACTGACCAAGCGTGGCTTGCCCGGAAACGACAGGCGGGACCGTGGAGGAGTTGGGTCCGCCAGGGTTGAATTCAACATCCAGACCGGCATCCTTGAAATGACCCATCTGCAAGGCCATGGCATCGCCGATCTGGCCGTTTGACATCAGCCAGTCCAGTTTGATGATGACCTTGGCATTTTGCGCCTGTGTGGGAGCGACAAGCGTGAGCCCGCCGCCGAGTGCGCCTGCGATAGCAGCACTGCCTGCCAAAAGTCTGCGCCGTGAAAGTTTGTTCATGTAGTCCTCCATTGTTGGTCTGTTTTAAGTGCTCGAAGAATCAAAATCGTGCTTTGGGCCACCCTCGTGCCAAGCGTAGAGCTCCCAGACATTGTCGTCAGGATCTGTGAAGTAGATGCAACGGGCGTTCCATGCAAAATCCGTTGGGGGACCGGTGAATTTCGCCCCCATTGCTGATAGGCGCGCATAGGCCTTGTCGATATCCTGCGGTGCATTAAGGCGAACGGCCACGCAGGCCTTGTGGGCACGGGGTGGCGCCTTGACGTTTGCGATCCCACTATGCTCGCTCATGTGGCTCAGTTCCCACGCCGCCAGAGTCACGCCGTCGCTGTGAAAGTCTGCAAAACCTTCGGCACGCCGCCGAAGCTTGAAACCAAGGACATTCACATAGAAGTCCACGGCCCGCGCGATATCACTCACGATGAGACAAATGTCGGTGATCCTAAGTGTTCCAGTTTCGATCACCGTGTCGTTCTCCTCAATCTGCGCCGCGGTTCATGGCAGCCCGCAGACACGCCAAATAATACCGTCCAAAACCGCATCGCTGTCAACCGCATGGGACCAATGCTTGTTAGCAGGGGCAAAATTGCGATGGGTTGCCTCCGGAAACTAAGGCTGAGACGTGACCTAACTTATAGACCGCTCAACTCCGCAAAACGGATGGCTGCCAGGAACTCGGTGTGGCGGCGGTCGCAGCGATGCTTTGCCTCGTGGTCCCAGCCCCAATGTTCGATCTGATAGTCCTCGTCCACATGAACTGCGGCCCAGGCTGCATCGGGACCGATTGCTTGTTCGATCAGCATGAGGGAGGTGAGGGCCGAACCTGTGAGAGTGGTTAGGGTATGAAGTGAAGTGGTTTTGAAGGGATCCATCGCGCTGATGCAGTTGCGATAGGCTTCGAGGGTTTCGTCTGTCTGCTGACGAAACACGACGCCATGGGTGGTCGCGAAGTCGGCTCCCAATTCCTTCAAAACCCACTTCAAAACCCAATCCCAGTGCACGGCCTGACGTTCCATAAGATCCACTGGTGCTTCGGCACGGTAGCAGACGAGATCGGAGCCGGCGTAGTCCACAAGTTCCTGCTCGATGGCCGCACGATGGTTGGGCACGCGGTCAATCGCGGTGTTGGCGAGCTTGGCGAGATACATGGTCTCGGGTTCGATCTTCTCGCCCTGCTCCTGCCACTCCGCGGCAATTGCCTCGGCAAGCTCCGGGGTGGGAAGAATAAGCGGCTGCTTCAGGGGCGTTCTGAGTGGCCGGCCGTCGAGTGCCACGCCGTTTCCAGGCGTTGCGGCGGCAATCTTGTAGAAGCGGCGGCGGGTATTCATCGCTCGTCTTCGTAGCGGTTGGGATCGAAACCGAACACCTCCCAGGACTGGCGCATATGATCTGGAAGCGGTGCGCTTACATCCACAGTGCCGCCGCGCGGATGCGGAAACACGATGCGGCGGGCATGGAGGTGAAGACGGTCCGCCACGCCATCGGGAAGTTCGTCGCCTCCCGCATATTTGGGATCGCCGGCAATGGGCGTTCCGATGTGAGCCATATGGGCGCGAAGCTGATGCTGGCGCCCGGTCATGGGCCGAAGCGACACCCAGGCAGCGACTTTCGAAGCCTTATCGATCACCGCGTAATCGGTGACGGCGCGCTGTTCGTCCTCTTCCTCGCCCTCTTCGCTGGCCCGCATGCGGTCGCCTTCAGGACCTTTGGCTTTGATCAACGCCACGTCGATCCGTCCCTGTTGCGGTATGGGCAACCCTCTGACCAGCGCCCAATAGGTTTTCTTGACTGCGCGGGTGGCGAAGAGTTTTCCGAGAGCCGCCGCCACGGCGCGGCGTTTGGCGACGACGATCACGCCAGACGTGTCGCGGTCGAGGCGGTGGACGAGCAGCGGGCGTTCGCCCTTCTCATTGGCAAGGCCCATGAGCAGGCCGTCGAGATGGCGATGGGTCTTGGTGCCGCCTTGAACGGCGAAACCCGCCGGCTTGTTGAGAACATAGAGGTCCTTGTCCTCATGCAGGATCATGTCCTCGAAGAAGCGGCGCTCCTCAGGGGAGAGAGGCGGAACGTCGCCCTTCGGCACATCGGCGGATCGCTTGTCGAAGGCGAGCGGTGGCACGCGCACTTCCTGGCCTTTTGCGAGCCGCGTGCTGGTTTTCACGCGCCCCGTTCCCACGCGCACCTGGCCAGTGCGCGTGAGCTTGTTCAGATAGGCGAAGGTCACTTGCGGGAAATGCAGCTTGAACCAGCGGTCGAGGCGCATGCCGTCTTCTTCTTGCGTGACCGTGTGGCGCTTGATTTCGCTCACGAGGCGAGGCCCCGAACAAGTGCAAGGCCGGCGAAGATGGCAATGAGCGAGAGCGCCACGGAGCCGGCAGCATAGATGGCCGCTGCCGCCATGGCTTTCCGTTCCATCAGCAGCGCGAAATCGAGCGAGAAGGCGGAGAAGGTGGTGAAGCCACCGAGGATTCCGGTTGTGAGAAAGGCCCGCACGTCGTTGCTGACATTGAGCCTCAACGCCATCAACTCCACCAAGACACCCATGATGAAACATCCCACGACATTGGCGATCAAAGTGTGCCAGGGGAATTCGGTTCCGAACATCCGTCCCGACCAGACATTGACGCCGTGACGCGCCGCCGCGCCAATCGCGCCGCCCGCTGCGATCCAAAGAACCGTCATTGTGCTCTCTTGTAGGTTTCGTCGAAGTGGCCGCGCGCGCCGCACATCGACGTGCAGTTAAGCGAGTCGATGCGGATCGCATTCTTCCGCTGTCGCACGAGGATGCGGCAAATCTTCCCTTCGAAATCGGCGTCTTCCTTGGTGCCTATGTAAAGCCAGGCATCGCCGATTGCCTCGGCACTTTCGAAGCCGGCGTCGCAGGTATGGAAGGTGGGACCGGAGACCGTGGAGATGGTGGCGCTCAGCGATCCATCGCTCTCGCGCACGATGAACGCTGTTCCTTGATCGGTATCGGCGGAAAGTTTGTATTCGTAGGTTCCGGTGATGCCGCCTTCATCGCCCGCCGCTCTCGCAAGAATGGCGAACCGCTCATCGTAGCGCTTGCGAATGCATTGAACTTTGGCTCCGCAGGCATCCCGGGCCCTGACCCAAGCAGACTGTCCGGACAAAGCCTGCTTTGCTTCGGGATTCCCCTGAAGATCCTTGTACAGACGATTGACCGCCGCATCGCGCTCTTGGAGATCGGCGTTCTCGTCCTTGCAGATTTCCTTCTCGGTGACACTCACGGCCTTGGTGCAATCGAAGGATTGCGCTGTGGCGGGTGCTACGAACAGAAGAATTGCAAGCAGGCGCTTCACAGCCAGCCTTTCACTTTGAAGTAGAGGAACGGCAGGATGGCCGAGAGCAGCATGACGCCCAGCGCCATCGGATAACCATAGGCCCACGGAATCTCGGGCATATGAACGAAGTTCATGCCGTAGATCGATGCCACCAGCGTTGGCGGCAGGAAGACGACGGCGGCGACCGAAAATATCTTGATGATGCCATTCTGCTCGATCGAAATCATGCCAAGCACGGCATCGAGCAGGAAGCTGATCTTGCCATTGAGGAATGACGCGTGATCCGTGAGCGAGACGATGTCGCGCTGGAGAATTTTGACGCGCGCCCGGTTCTCCTTCATCTCCTTGGACTGGCGCACTTGGTCCATGATCGCCTGCATGAAGGCAATGACCCGGCCAATGGAGACGAGGCTTTCGCGCATCTTGGAGGTGAAGTCGCCCTCCTCGCCGATGTTTTCGATCAGTGTTTCGAGGCTCACAGGCCTGCGGCGGTGCTTGCGTCTGGCCTTCTTGCCCATGACGCGGCCCT
>JBJXGL010000380.1:0-4456 GCA_046160365.1 Aestuariivirga sp.
GGCCTTGGATTGCATCGTTGCACATCCGCAAATGGCTAAGCCGGGGTCAAGGCCCGGCGCTGCTCCGGCCGTGCCACAGGCTCCGAATGTCGAGCCGCGGCCTTGAGGCCGGCTTGGCCATTTGCGAGCCTCGCAACAGCAATCGAGATGTGTGCATCAGACAGGCAACAAGTGCGGGGATGACAAGAATTGGAGCCGGTCGAGTGACCCGCCTCAAGCCACCCCCAGCCCATCCCCGCGTTCCGCCAGCGCCAGTGTGACCTCACGCAGAAACTCCAACTGCGTCGGAGACGACAACCGGTGATCGCCGCCCTTGACCAGCGTCATGGTCACATCCGGCCCCGTCACTGTCTCGAACACCTTCAGCGCATGGGCCGGCGGCACGTCGTGATCGATGCTGCCTTGAATGATGCGCACCGGGAACGGCAGTGCTAGCTTGCCGCCGAAGAGCAGATGCCGCGCGCCGTCTTCGATCAGCTTGCGGGTGACTGGATAAGGATTGCCGTAGAGCGATGGCCTGCGCCACACGCCGTGATCGCGGAGTGCCGCACGTGCTTCGTCGTCCATCTCGTCCCACATCAAATCCGCGGTCATGTCGAAAGCGGGAGCGATCAGCACGAGCCCCGCGATCCGTGCCGCATGGCGCGGGTCGTCGCGCAGCAATGTCTTGGCCAGCAGTGCTGCAAGCCAGCCGCCCATGCTCGAACCCACGATCACCCGCCTGCCGATCGTATGGGTGATGAACATGTGGATCGACTGTTCCAGCCAGGCCGTGATCGAGCCGTCCTGAAACTCTCCGGCGGAAGACCCATGGCCCGAATAGTCGAACCGCGTCGAGGGCCGCCGCGTCTCCCGTGCGAGCCCCGCCAGAGTTTCGGCCTTGGCCCCGTCCATGTCGGACATGTAGCCGCCCATCCAGAAGAAGCCGCAGCGTCCCCCTGAGTCGCTCGCGCCGTCCTGCCGGAAGGCCAACCTCAAGCCGCCGGGGCCGCGGCCGTATTCGATCACTGACATCCCTTGAACTTATCCCTATAAACGGCTTCCCGCCAACGCAGCTTGACGAAGACCCCTGCTTCACTGTCTAAAGCAGGCCCAAGCCAAACCGGGCGGCTCAATCAGCCTCCCAAACAGGAGACGACCGCCACTTGAGCATACCGCCACGGAGGCCAACGATTAATCGCGGAGCCGCCCCCCCGCAAAAGGAAGAAGGACACAGGATCAACCATCGCATCGAGGCGCGCGAAGTGCGCCTGATCGGAGCCAATGGCGAGAATGTCGGCGTCGTGCCGGTGCGCCAGGCCCTTGCGATGGCGGAGGAAGCCAATCTCGATCTCGTCGAGATTTCACCGGACGCCAAGCCACCGGTCGCCAAGATCCTCGACTATGGCAAATTCAAATACCAGGAACAGAAAAAGGCAGCTGAAGCCCGCAAGAAGCAGAAGGTCATCGAGATCAAGGAGATCAAGATGCGCCCGATGATCGACGATCACGACTACGGCGTGAAGATGAGGGCGATCAAACGCTTCTTCGAGGAAGGCGACAAGGTGAAGCTCACGCTGCGTTTCCGCGGCCGCGAGATGGCGCATCAAGAACTGGGCCACAAGCTCTTGAACCGGGTGAAGGCCGACACGCTGGAAATCGCCAAGGTCGAATCCGAACCCCGCTTCGAAGGCCGCCAGATCGTCATGGTGCTCTCACCGAAGTGATTTACCTCCCTTGCGCGCGCACAGCGCGCGTGGGGGAGAGAATTATACCCTGTTGAGTTTACCCCCCAAGCCCTTGCGCCAGTTCGTCAAGCTTGCCAATGTCTTCGCCCCACTGCAAAAGGCGGCGGGATTTCAGGGGATCGGATTTCGATGCGTGTTACGATTGAACGGCAGGCGTTTCTCAAGGCGCTGAACCATGTGCAGAGCGTGGTGGAGCGGCGGAATACGATCCCTATTCTCTCGAACGTTCTCCTGCAGGCGGGGAACGGCGCGCTGAAGCTCACGGCCACCGATCTCGACATCGAAATCGTCGAACAGGCTGCCGCCAGCGTCGGCCGCGATGGCGCGACCACGGTTCCCGCCCACATGCTCTACGACATCGTGCGTAAACTTCCCGATGGGGCGCAGCTTGAACTCGATCAGGGCGCGGATCAGGGGCGGGTCGGCGTCTTCGCCGGGCGCTCGCGCTTTTCGTTGCAGGCGCTGCCGCCTGAGGATTTTCCGGATCTCGCTTCCGGCGATTTCGGCAACACCTTCTCGCTTCCCGCAGCCGATCTTCGCGGGCTTATCGAGAAGACGCGCTTTGCCATCTCGACCGAGGAGACGCGCTATTATTTGAACGGCATCTATCTCCATGAAGTGGCCTCGGGGCCATATCTTCGCGCGGTTGCAACCGATGGCCACCGCCTGGCGCAGGCTCAGATCGCAAGGCCCGAGGGTGCAACCGGCATGCCCGGCGTCATCGTGCCGCGCAAGACCGTGCTCGAGATCGTCAAGCTGCTCGAAGGCGAGGACGGGGACGTGGAAGTGGCACTCTCCCAGAGCAAAATCCGTTTCAAGGTGGGCGAATTGGTGCTCACGTCCAAGCTGATCGACGGCACTTTCCCCGACTACGAGCGCGTGATCCCGCGCAACAACGACAAGCAGCTCGATGTGGATACCGCGCTGTTCGCGAGCGCCGTCGACCGTGTCTCCACCATTTCCATGGAGAAAGGCCGCGCGGTTAAACTCAACATTACGGCAAATAAGCTGACGCTGTCCGTGAACAATCCCGACTCAGGCTCCGCCGAAGAGGAAATCGCCGCCACATATGGGGGCGACCAGATCGATATCGGCTTCAACGCGCGTTACCTGCTCGATGTCACGGGGCAAGTGAAATCCGACTCCATCGTCTTCAAGATGGCGGATGCGGGCTCCCCCACCATCGTGCGCGATCCCGGCGACGATCAGGCGCTTTATGTGCTGATGCCGATGCGGGTATAGACCGCTTTGTGACCCTGACGAGCCAGCCGGCGCTGACGCGCCTCACGCTTACGGACTTCCGCAACTACGATGGCCTGAGGCTTGAAGTTGGGGCGCGGATCGTGGCGCTCTCCGGCGTCAATGGCTCGGGCAAGACCAATCTGCTCGAAGCCATCTCGCTCTTCGCGCCGGGCCGTGGGCTTCGGGGTGCTGCATTTGACGAAGTGGGCCGCCGGGGCGGTAGCGGCGCCTGGGCCATCGCCGCCGTCCTCGATGTTGACGGACATGAGACCCGGCTCGGCACTGGCTGGAGCGGCCAGAGCGAGGAGCAGGATGGTTCGGGCCAAGCCCGCATGGTGCTGGTGGACGGCCATGTGAAGAAGGGGGCCGGCGCATTCGCCGAGTACCTCCGGCTCCTCTGGCTCACACCCGCCATGGACCGGCTGTTTGGAGGCCCTGCGGGCGACCGCCGCCGCTTCATGGACCGGCTGGTGGCGGCCTACGACCCCGAGCACAGTGCTCGGATCACGGTGTTCGAAAAGGTGATGCGCGAGCGTAATCTCCTGCTTGAAGACCCCCGCGCCGATACCGCCTGGCTCACCAGCCTTGAAGCCCATATGGCGGAGGCGGCCACAGCAATCGCGGCGGCGCGGCTCCTCGCAATCGAGGCGCTGCAAACCCATATAGAAGAAGCTCGCTCGGGCGATGCCTTTCCTTGGGGGCTGCTTGCCATCGAGGGTGAAATCGAAGCGCTGCTTGCGCAAATGCCGGCGGTGCGCGCGGAGGATGAATATCGTAGACTGCTAGCCGATTCGCGGGTGCTGGACCGGGCGGCGGGGCGCACCCTCAGGGGGCCTCATCGCAGCGACCTTCAGGTCACGCATGGGCCTAAATCCATGCCCGCCGGCAGCTGCTCCACGGGGGAACAAAAAGCCTTGCTGATTGGACTGATTCTGGCCCAGGCACGGGCAGTAAAAGCTGTTACCGGGCGGGCTCCCGTGCTACTCCTCGACGAGGTAACCGCCCATCTCGACCGGCCGCGCCGCGAAGGGCTTTTCGCCGCTCTTGCGGCGCTCGGCGCGCAGGCGTGGATGACCGGAACCGACGACCATCTGTTCGCAAATCTGCCCCTGGGCAGCCAGCGATTCCAGGTGGAAAGCGGGGCCATTTCGGAACTGTAGGAAGACCATGGCAGATCAAGACAACGGCAGCGGCGCCGAGGCTTACGGCGCCGATTCAATCAAGGTGCTCAAGGGACTCGATGCGGTCCGGAAACGCCCCGGCATGTATATCGGCGACACCGATGACGGCTCGGGGCTGCATCACATGGTCTACGAAGTCGTCGACAACGCGATCGACGAAGCGCTCGCGGGTTATGCCGACCGGGTGACGGTGACGCTCAATGCAGACGGCTCGGTTACCGTCACCGACAACGGGCGCGGCATTCCGACCGACATTCATCCGAGCGAAGGCGTTTCCGCCGCCGAAGTGATCATGACGCAGCTTCA
>JBJXGL010000381.1:0-11457 GCA_046160365.1 Aestuariivirga sp.
CCTGTGAGTAGGGTGGGCGGCGTTGAGCGACCGGCAGGCCGGCCGTGGCTGGCCGCACCCGAAGGGCCGGAACGCAGTGGAGGACCGCGCGAAAGCGATCGAACGAAGAGAACCCAGTCGAACTTAACGAGCGAAGCGGGCGCGGTTGCGGACGGACGCGGGCGGCCTAAAAGGGAGCGCCGCCCACCCTGCGAACATTGGGAACGGTCCAAACAAAGCCGCCGCCCTTCGGCGGCGTCCACGCGCGGGCCAGCGGCCCGCAAGCGCCAGGGATGGACGCCCGCAGGGCCGAGACCATCGTGCTCAGAGAAACTTATGCGCCTTGCGATGGGCTCGGTTCACGACAGCCCGGTCCGCCAGGCGGAGGCGCTACGCTCAAGCGGCTGGAACTAGCGACATTGTCAATGTGTGAGAAGTGGAGGGAGCGGTTCAATCTGAATCTTCAGCGGTAGAAGACCGGGTTGGTCTGTCTGCCACAGGAAGGCGGTACATTGATGCAGCAAATGAGTACGAAAGCGGACTCGATCATGCGCGGGATCGCCGCCTTCGCCTTGAAGGCTCCCGAGTGGTTCCGTCTCGTTCGTCTCGTCATGGTTTCTCCTGTTCAGCCTCGATTCCAGAGGCCAACATCAGGCAAAAACTTCACCTAACCAACTGTGCAGATTCTCGGCGCCTGCTCGGCCGTCAGCCGCGCCGCAGCGAGCCTGTGCGCGAATTCACGTACACCAGCACATTCCTGCCTTTGCGCGTGGCGTTGAACGTATAGGTGCGGCCGGAGCATTCGCGGGTGGTTACATTGCGATATCCGCTGTTGCGCACGAGCCTGCGCGCTTGGTTGCAAGAGATCCTGTCGCGATAGACGCGGTCGCGGTACTCCGGGCCACGATACACCCGATCATCTTGGAAGTCGCGGTCGCGATACCAGCCCCGCCCATCATAGTAGCGGTAATCGGGACCGATCTGTTCATTGTAGTAGGGCACTCCGAGATAGATATCGAAATTGACGCCAGCGCCGGCAGTTGGCGCAAAACCGGCGCAAAGCGGCAATGCGGCGGCGAGGGCAAACAGGGTCATTCTCATTGTCGAACTCCTTGTGATATCGATTGCTTGTTGAACGTGTAAGCTGGCGGATAGTTCCAGCACCTATGCGGCGGAACGCTGTGCCGCCGGTGATTTGCGCGAGAGCAATTGCAAAAGCGCTTGGCGGAACGCATCGCCGATCTCTTCATGCGCAAGACCAAAGGCCGCATTGGCCAAGAGGAAGCCAAGTTTGTCGCCGCAGTCGTAGGTGGCGCCCTCGAATTTGTAGCCCCAGAACGGCTGCCGGGCCATAAGCACGGCCATCGCGTCGGTCAGTTGGATTTCACCGCCCGCACCGGGCGTCGATACGCCGATGAGATCGAAAATCTCAGGCTGTAAGAGATACCGTCCGGAAATAATGAAGTTGGACGGAGCTTCTCCGGGAGAAGGCTTTTCCACCATCTGGTCGATTCTGATTGCGCCACTTGCGGCGCGGGTGAATCCCGCGACGCCATAGCGGCTCACATCCTTTGGCGCGACTTCTTCCAGCGCGACGACATTGCCGCCGCCCTGTTCGTCATAGACGCGCATCATTTCTTTGAGGCATCCAGGCCGGGCATCCATGATCATGTCTGGAAGAAGCAGCGCGAAGGGCTCGCCGCCAACGAGTTGCCGGGCGCAGCCCACCGCGTGGCCAAGTCCAAGCGGGGCGTGCTGGCGGGTGAAGCTCGCTTGGCCGGGCGCAAGCCGACTGTCGGCAAGGATGGAAAGTGCTTCATGCTTGGCCTGCGCCAGCAAAGTCGCCTCAAGTTCGAAGCCGACATCGAAATAGTCTTCGATCGCCGACTTGCCTCGGCCAGTGACGAACACGAAGTGCTCGATCCCGGCCTCGCGCGCTTCGTCCACCACCATCTGAATGGCGGGCCGGTCGACGATGGTCAGCATTTCCTTCGGAATGGACTTGGTTGCCGGCAGCAAACGCGTTCCGAGGCCCGCAACCGGGAACACTGCCGACCTGATTGCGCGGTTCATGTGGCGTGCCTAAATCAGTTGAACTGCGTGGACGCCGCAATATCCACATTGACCGCGGGCGTTAGTTCGTTCTTCCACACTACCGTTAGATTGACTGCCTGAACCACGGAGGGCAGCCCGTCCGGAAATACATTAAACAGCGCGAACGCAGGCCCGCCCAACATTATAAATACAGCAAGCGCTACCGGCGCACCGCATTTTTTGGCAAATAGTTTGAGCGCCGTGTTCATGGGTAGTTAACGCGGCCGGCGCAATTTGGTTCCATTCCACGAATTGGAGTGATTTCGCCAGTTGCGGGGATGCGATCGAAACAGCGTTTAGACTGAAGTTTTTGACCGTGTTCTGAGGATGAAACGCAGCTTATGGGTTCAATCCACAGGGAATCGACACCTAGCCCCACGGATTGTTCCAGATCAAGCCGGTCGGCCCGTGCCGTCGCCGTCTGGCTCGACCGCCGAAGCAATGGACAATTCGATCCGGCAGATGAGGCCCTCAGGCTCGAATCTGCGCTCCACCTTGGCGCCGGCGAGGCTCCTCTCGATTAATGTGTTGCCGAAGCCACGGCGGACAGGAGCCATGACCCGCGGACCGCCGAATTCTCTCCAGGTCAGAATCAGGACCTGCTCGCGCGGCGACACGGTTTCGACATTCCAGGCAAGTTCGATCCGGCCCGCCGGTGTGGAAAGTGCGCCATGTTTGATCGCGTTGGTCGCGAGCTCGTTGAAAATCAACGCCAGCGGCACCGAGCGCTCGGCGGCCAGATAGACCGCCGGCCCCGAGATCGTCAGGCGTTCGCCTTCGTTGAGGGCCACGGTCGAAAGCTGATGGCGCGCCAACGCACCAAGCTCGGCGAACTTCCAGTCCGTCGCCGTCAGGATATCCTGCGCAGCGGCCAAGCTGTGAAGCCTGCCGGAAAACGCCTCCGCGAAATCCTTCGGGTCCGGCGAGGCCTTGAGAGTGGCACGGAGTATCGATTGGAGCACGGCAAAAGAGTTCTTCACCCGGTGCGCGAGTTCCCGTGTCATCATTTTCTGGCGCGCTTCCCACTCCTTGCGGTCACCAATGTCATGCATGACGATGGAAAGTGCGGTTACCGTGCCGTCCGGGGCCTTCACCGGCGCGACCGCTACTGCGACGTCGACAATAGTTCGATCTTTGCGCCGCAGCCGCGTTTCGAACGGCCCGACCGTTTCGCCCGCGCTCGCGCGCGTCAAGACGTCGATCTGCTCCTGGCGCTTGCCCTCCTCGGATAGAATACTAATCGGCTGGCCGATCGCTTCCGTGGCCGAATATCCGAACAACCGCTCGGCCGCGCGGTTCCACGCTTCGATGTGTCCGTCGAGCGTTGCGCCGAACAGCGCATCGTGGGACGCGTTGGCCACGGCCGCCATGCGCGCCTTGTAGGTATCCGCCCGCTTGCGCTGGGAGATATCGTGGCTGGTTTCGAGAATGAAACTGTCGCCGTCGATCTCGATGAGTTGATGGCGGCTTTCGACGAAGACCCGCCGACCGTCCTTGGCCCGGTGCTCGATCTCTCCGGTCCAACTCTTGAATTCCGAAAGTACCGCCATTAACGCCGGGAGCTTTAGTGGATGGATCGTGTGCAAGAGTTTCTGGCTCGATTGGCCGAGTGCCTCGGTGCGCGTGAAGCCGTAGAGCTGCTCGGCGCCCCGGTTCCACTCGATGATGCCACGTTCCGCGTGCCAGACGATGATCGGTTCGAAGGAGAGGTCGATCAGATTGGCTTGCAGATTGCGCAGAGCTTCGGCGCTCTTGCGCCTGGTGATATCGATAGTGGCGCCCGCGGTGCGCACCACCTCGCCATGGGCATCGCGGAAGACACGGCCTGAATCGAGGACCCAGACATAATGGCCGTCCTTGTGCCTGACCCGATACTCAAGGACGTAGTGGTCGTCCGGCCCCACATAGTCCGCATAGGGTTTCGCGTTGAGCCGTTTGGCGTCTTCGGGATGGCGGAGTGCCGACCAGCCGGTTTCGCCGGGAACAACCTCTCCGGGATCCCAGCCGAAAATCCGCGTCAACCCATCGCCACGCCAGAACCGGTTGGCGGCGAAATTGAAATCGTAGATTAGCGCGCCCGCCGCATGTTCCACGGTACGCAACCGTTCCGCTGCGGCTTGCAGCCGTTCTTCAGCGCCGCGCTGCCGGGTCACATTTTGAGTGATGCCCAGGGAACGCACGACTTTGCCTGCATCGTCCCGGATGAATCGCCCATGCGAGCGCCAGAACTCCCGGCCGCCTTCGGGATCGGAGCCGCGGAAATCGAGCACGAAGTTCTCACCGCCACTCGCCATGCTGGCTGCGAACTCCCCATCGATTCGTGCGCGGTCTTCCTCCAACACAAAGAAGGCGCCAGACTCCGGATCACTGGTCAACTGACCGGAAGCGCAGCCGATGACCTCCGCTGCGTTTCCCGCCCACTTGATTTGGCTAGATGCGAAATCCATTTCCCAAGCAAACATATCGGCGGCTGCCATCGCAAGACGCAGCCGCTGCTCGCTGTCGTTTAGACGTTCCTCCACGCGATCCTGGCCCGCGCCGGTCATGGGCCAGCCGGGGGGCTTTAACATTGTCAAAGCCAGATCCTAGGGCGGCGCGCCGCGAGGAATGTATTGCATTTCTTGCCCCCTATCTGGACTGGAATTCTGATGCTGTAGCGAGCGCTCTTGGTCATGACCAAAGACATAAACACTTGGATGATCTGATTTGTTCCATGCCGGAGAATTGGTTTTCGGACGACGAAAAGGCGGCGGTGAAAACAGTTCTGCGCGGAAATGTCCGGGGAACCTTTTCGCTGCGTCAGTCTTATGCCTGTGTGCACGCATCCTGCATGCATAACTGTCCCTTGCAATGGAGACTAATGATGATGAAAATTTTCACCCTTCTTTCCGCCTCCGCCTTCCTGGCGCTGGCTCCGATGACCGCATTCTCGGCGACGCCAATGTCGGAAGCCGATTGCCTTGCCATGATGAAGACTATGGACAAGAACGCCGACGGCAGCATGGATGCCGCGGAATCCGCGCCGCTGCTCACCAAGCTCACCGAAATGAAGATCGTAACCAAGGACCCGACGATGGTGTCCAAGGATGAGTTCCTCGAGAACTGCAAGACCGGCACTTTCGAAGGTGTGAACCCGATGTAGGCTGTCTTCGTAAGAAGATCTATGCTGAAGGCGGGCCCCTACGGTCCGCCTTTTTCGTCAGGAAGGAAGTTCCGCATGAACAAAGCCGTTAGGACCCTTCTACTGACAGCAGCGGCAGCCGCCGTTGCCGCGCCGGTTTTGCTCTATCTTACGGCGGGGGACACGGCGAAACTTGCGGAAAGCGATGGAATGGGGGCGTCACCGGTGCTTCCCGAAGCCAACCCGCCGCTTGTGCCCACGGTCAAAGTCGCGCCCGTCAAACGCTGGGCCGATGGCGCCATGCCTGATCCCGCACACGGACTGGCGGTCAAGGCATTTGCGACCGGCCTCGATCATCCGCGCTGGCTTCATGTGCTTCCCAATGGCGATGTGCTGGTCGCCGAATCGAACGCGCCGCCTCGGCCCGAAGACAGTGCTGGTCTCAAGGGGTGGATTGCCGGACTCGTCATGCAGCGTGCGGGCGCGGGAGTTGCGAGCGCCAACCGCATTTCGCTTTTGCGCGACGCCGACGGCGACGGAGTGGCCGAAGTGAGAAAGGAATTCATCTCCGGCCTGAACTCTCCATTCGGAATGGCGTTGATCGGAGCCGATCTTTACGTCGCCAACACCGGTGCCGTGCTGGACTTTCCCTATACAGCGGGCGCGGACACGATCACTGCTCCGGGTGTGAAGGTCGCGGATCTTCCGGGAGGCCCGCTCAACCATCATTGGACCAAGGGCCTCCTGGCGAGCCTGGACGGGAAACGCCTCTACGCCTCCGTCGGTTCGAACAGCAACATTGCCGAAAACGGCATCGAAAGGGAGGATGGCAGGGCGGCGATCGTCGAGATTGATCTTGCCGAAGGAAAGAGCCGCGTCTTCGCGTCCGGCCTGCGCAATCCGGTCGGCATGGCCTGGCACCCCACGACCGGTGAGTTGTGGACCGTCGTCAACGAGCGCGACGAGTTGGGAAGCGACCTCGTGCCGGATTACCTGACTTCAGTCAAAGACGGAGCGTTCTACGGCTGGCCCTATAGCTATTACGGCCAGCATGTTGATACACGCGTGTCGCCTCAAAAGCCGGAGATAGTCGCCAAGGCGGTCAAGCCGGACTACGCGCTCGGCAATCACGTTGCGCCTTTAGGCCTTGCATTCGCGGAAGGCACCGCCATGCCGGAGGCTTTCCGCCGAGGCGCCTTCGTCGGCGAACATGGATCGTGGAACCGCGATCCGGCGAGCGGATACAAGGTTGTCTTTGTGTCATTCGAAGGCGGAAAACCGACTGGAAAACCCGTGGACGTACTTGCAGGATTCCTCGATGCCGACGGCAACGCGCGCGGCCGCCCCGTCGGTGTCGCAATCGACAGATCCGGCGCGCTGCTTGTCGCGGACGATGTGGGCAATGTCGTTTGGCGGGTCACCGCGGTTGCCGTAAAATCGGCGGACAATCAATGAGGCATCGGAATTGATCAAGGCGCGTTTAGACGCCCACACCGGGAGAAGTGGCAATACGCCGGAACTTCTCGGATTTCCGCGCGTTCCAACTGTTCACCCACTGAAGGATACCACTATGAGCATGATCGATCCCAAGGGTTCGCAGCCCGAGGCGCTTGCCCAGTTCGCGGAGTCCGCGCGCAACGATACTGATAAGCCGGATAAGCCAGGCCTTGTCGCCAACAAGCAGACGAAACCTATCCCGACCGATCCGAAGCTCAAGCACGACGCTGCCACCAAAGTGCTGCGCGAAGGCGTGATGCACCGCGACGAGGGCGCCGAAGAAGCCATCGACAAGTTGCCCGACCGTATCGAAAAGAAGTAATGGCGTGCTCACCGAAAAGCGCGACCTTCGCACCGGCGCGCCGCTTTGGCTTGCCAGCGGCCCGCCCCGGCTGCCGCGCACGCGAGATGGCAGAAGCGTGCGCGCCGATGTGGTGGTCGTTGGCACCGGCATTTCCGGAGCGCTTGTTGCCGATGCGCTCCTGAACGCTGGCTATTCGGTTCTCGCCGTCGACCGGCGCAAGCCCATGTCGGGATCGACGCCCGCAAGCACCGCGCTGCTTCAATCGGAACTCGACACGCCGCTGCTGGAGCTTCAAAAGAGGCTCGGTAAGAGCGTAGCCGCCCGCGTGTGGTGGCGATCCGCGCAAGCGGTTCAGGCATTGAGCGACCGCGTCGCCGATCTCGACATCGATTGCGATTTCCGCCCGCGCACCACGCTCTATCTTCCCGGCAAAGTGCTCGATGTAGCCGCGTTGAAACGCGAGGCCGAGGCGCGCCAGAAGCTCTCCCTCAGGTCCGTTTACATCGGGCGCGAGGAGTTGGGCTTGATGTGCGGCATCGACAAGCCGGGCGCCATCCTGTCCGACGGCAATGCCGAAGCCGATCCGGTCAAACTGGTTGCGGGGATCTGGCGGAATTTCCTGAGGATGGGCGGCCGCATGGCAAGCGATGTCGAAGTCACCGGCGTTGATCAATCGCGATCCATGGTTTGGCTGGAAACCAAAGACGGAAAGTCGGTTTCGGCAAAGCACGTCGTGTTCTGCACCGGTTATGAGCTCATGAAATTCGCCAGGCCCAAGGGCTACAAGGTCATCTCCACCTGGGTGCTCGCCACCAAGCCGCAGCCGAAGAATCTTTGGCCATCGAAGAGTCTGATCTGGGAGGCCGCCGATCCCTACCTCTACATGCGTACCACGGCGGATGGCCGCATCGTCGCCGGCGGCGAAGACGAGCCGTTCTCCGACGACGAAAAGCGCGATGCACTGATTGAAAAGAAGATCGCGGCCATCGCGCGGAAGGCGAAAAAGCTGATGCCGGCGGCGGATTTTGAAGCAGCGTTTTCGTGGGCGGGCAGCTTTGGCGAAAGCCCGACGGGGATTCCCGCCATCGGTCCCGTCAAAGGGCTGCCACGCTGCTACGCCGTGCTCGGCTTTGGCGGCAACGGAATCACATTCAGCATGCTCGCGGCGCAACTCGTCTCGCGCCATATCCAGGGCATCAAGGATCCGGATGCGGAAATTTTCGCGATCTAAGCCGCGGTCGGCAGCCGCGACTCGAACGAGGCACGGGTGATCGAGACGGTCGTGCCTTTGGCGCTGGTAGCGGTTTCGACTTGGGCGTGGAGCTGCTGGGCCAGCGCCTTCACCAAGGTCGTGCCGAGGCCCTTCGATTCCGCACCCACCGTCTTGAGCGGCATGCCGCCGCCATTGTCGGAGACGGAAAGCTTCCAGTCCTTGTCCTTGGCTTCATAACCGACGACAATGTGGCCCGCCTTCGGCTTCGAGGCGAAGGCAAGCTTCAGGGCGTTGATCACCAATTCGGTGACGATGAGGCCGATGCTGACGGCCTCTTCCGACAGCATCTCGCCGGCGCCGGCGACCACCTTCAGCGAGATCTCCCGGCTCTCCTGGATCATCGACGCCGAGAGCGTTTCGCACAGCCTCGTGAGATATGCCCCGACTTCGATCTGCTCGCCCTTTCTCGTCGCCTTGAGATGCTGCTGCAACGTGGCGACAGACATGACGCGGCGGTGGGCGTCTTCGAGATGGTCGCGCGACTCCTCCGACTGCACCGAGCGCGCTTTCATCAAGAGGATGCTGGCGATAATCTGCAGACTGTTGGCGACGCGGTGACTCATCTCTTGGGAGAGCATGTCCTTCTGCTCGACGAGATGTTCGAGGCGCCGCTCGGTGATGTCCTCGATCGACAGCAGCAGCGTCGAGTTGGAGTCGCCTTCGTAGAACACCTTGCGCGCATTAAGCAGCATGGCGCGGCGGCCGATGCGCGGGAAGTCCTGCTCGACTTCGAAACCATCCATCACGCCGTGCTCCGGAACGATGCGTTCCAGAAGTTCGCGCAAGGCAGCGTTGTTCCACTCTCCGGCGCCGAGATCGTAGACCATGCGCCCGCGGGTTTCGTCCGGCGTGGTCTGGAAGGTGGCGTAGAAGGACCGGCTTGCCGCGACGACGCGCAGATTCGCATCGAGCACCAGCAGCGCTTCCCGAACGGTATCAACCATGGCTTGAGCTAAGGCACGGCCGTCGCAAATGCTGTCCATCTGGCCCTCACGGGACGGCGAAAGCAGTCCAACTACACATGTGTACAGAATTCCAGATCAAAAGCGGAATATTTGCCACCCCTTGAAATCAACTCTTATTCCATCCATATACCATCCATATAGATGGTTGATGGTTATGTCAGCAGAAGTTCATCAGTTCCCCGCCCGATCGAGCGATAGCGAGAAAATCACGATAAATCTGGGGTTTGTCGATCTCGGGCATATTGACCTCCTGGTCCAGGACGGTTTTTATTCCAATCGTACCGATCTTATTCGCACCGCCATTCGTAACCAGATTGGAATGCATGCCGGCGAGGCCAAAAAGTCCATCAACCGGCAAACCCTTGATCTGGGGTTGAGACGCTATACCAACGCCGATCTCGAAGCTGCCCAAGCCTCGGGCGAAAAGCTCCAGATCAAGGTGCTCGGGTTGGTGACGCTGGCACCTGATATCACGCCGGAATTGGCGCTTGCGACAATCGAATCCATCACCGTTCTCGGCGCGCTCCATGCCGGAAAAGAAGTCAAGGCCGCGTTGGGTGTTCGCATCAGATAGCGAGAAGAACCATCCTCACCTTTTTCAAGGATTTCAACATGAGCATGCAGTTCAGCGACATCATGAAGTCAGCAATGAGTCTGATCCGTGAACGGAGGCTCATGGAAGCGACCGGCGTCATCCAAAATGGTCTGGCCGCCACGCCAAACAAGTCCACACTCCACCTACCGAAGATTGCGCCGCGCGCAAAACGGAAAACCAAGCCATTACGCGATGTGGTCGAGGTGTTGCGCCTCAAAAGGCCGCCGAAATACGATTTCGATGCGTTGCCTCAGGCGGGCAGGGCATCTGAACCGAAGTTACCGGATGGCGCCCAATTCCGCGCGCGTTCATTCGCCTGCCCGGCGGGCCACCGCGATTACAAACTCTACATTCCGAGTGCCCGCGGCAAAGCCAACCGCTCGCTTCTCGTCATGCTGCATGGCTGCACCCAGAACCCGGACGACTTCGCGGTGGGCACCCGAATGAATGCGGTAGCCGAATCCCATGGCATGCTCGTCGCCTATCCAGCGCAATCGAAGTCCGCCAACGCATCCGGATGCTGGAACTGGTTCCGCCCCAATGACCAACGGCGTGGCGTGGGCGAGCCGTCGATCATCGCTGGGATCACGCAAGAGATTATCGCCGAGCATAACATCGATCCGGACCGCGTGTTCATCGCCGGACTTTCGGCAGGCGGCGCCATGGCCGTCGTGATGGGCGCCACCTACCCCGATCTCTACGCCGCCATCGGCGTGCATTCCGGCCTGCCCTATCAATCCGCAAGCGAGGTGGTCTCCGCCTTTGCCGCGATGCACGGCGAGACACGCTCTTCCCGAAAGACCACCGCGATACCTATACGCGCACAGTTACGCGAAATAAGAAAGGTGTGCCGGTAATCGAACACTGGCTGATCCACGACGGAGGCCACGCGTGGTCAGGCGGCAGCGCCTCAGGTAGTTACACCAACCCAAGAGGGCCTGATGCATCGCGTGAGATGGCGAATTTCTTTCTCGCGGGCCGCGATGCGGCGTAACGCCTACATCGCGATCTTGCCGTGCTGCTCCTGCGTCGTCACAGGCTTCTCGCCCTTGATGTAGGCCTTTGCGGCTTCAAAGGCGTAGCTGATGCCTTCGAGGCCGGAGCTGTCCCAGTATTCGGCTGCTTCGGGTTCGACTTTCAGGAGCCGCAACGACGGATCGGTCTTGCCTTTCGGGAACCACACGCGCCAGCCTTCCGACCAGAGTTTGTCGATCAGCACCTGATCTTTCACAACTTGCGCTGTCCCGCGCAGCGAGACGAAGGTGAGCCTCCCTTGGAAGATCAGCGTTACCTCCGCGTCTTTCTTGATCTCTCGCACTTTCGCGGATTCGGCCGAACTCGCGAAATAGAGATCGCCAGCGTCGTTGATCTCGGCCACGCCCATGGGCCGGGAGCGAATGCCGCCATCCGGGCCTCGGGTGATCAGCATGGCGGTGTCGAAGCCTTTGAGAAGATCGTTCAGATGGCGTTGCGAGGATTGCGTCATGGCTCCACTCCCGGAAGTCATACCGACTCCGGTTGATTGAATCCTGCGTTGCGATTCCGTTGGGAGGCCGAAGCGGTTAGTTTGGCGCGTCATGATTCGCCTTTTGGGAGATGATGATGACGTCACTCACGCCCCACATGAGC
>JBJXGL010000382.1:0-18593 GCA_046160365.1 Aestuariivirga sp.
CCAATCGGATATCTTGCAACATCGCTTAATCAAGCCTTTGAAGGAGAAACGCCATGACCACCACCGACATGAGAGTCGCAATCAACTGGGGCACGCAGGTAGCGCTTCCCGCCAACCGCGAGATTACTTTTTCGTTCCTCGGAGCGGGCGCGAGGCCGCTTGCAACGGACGCCAACTACCAAACCGTGACAAACGGCGTGCCGGCGGCGACTGTCGCATTCACCGCGGCAGAGATGCAGGCGGTACGGGATGCGCTCGCCATCTATTCGCAGATCCTCAATGTGACATTCCGGGAGGTGACCGGCGCTTCAACATTCACATTCGGCGCGGAAAATCTCACCGGTAACTGGGCCGGATTCATGAATCCGCCGGGGGAAACGGCGGCGGGCTATTGCGGACTTGATACCGGCCGGTCGGCTGGAGGGGCAGGCCCCGGAACGGGTTTCTTCCAGACGGTCATGCACGAAATTGGGCATGGTCTCGGGTTGGCGCATCCTCACGACGCTGGCGGGACTTCAGATACCTACAGCGGCGTCACCGCTGCAACCGGATCGCTCGGCGATTTCAGCCTGAATCAGGGCGCTGCCACGATGATGTCGTACAACAACGGCTGGCAGACGGCGCCGGGCGGCGCAATGGGCATCGAAACGGGACCCATGGCCTTCGACATCGCGGTGCTGCAGCAGAAATACGGCGCCAATTGGAACTACAACACCGGGAACGACACCTACACAATCAACGACAGTGGCGGCGGTCAGCTGCGTTCGATCTGGGACGCCAACGGCAACGACACGATTGCCTACAACGGCAACCTCGATGCCAGGATCGATCTCAACGCGGCCAGCCTCGCCTATGGCACCGATGGTGGCGGTGCGGTTTCGATTGCCGGCACGACCACGCTCAACGGCAACGGCCATCCCATTTCGCTGAGCAACGTCGCGGGTGGTTCGAACGGATTCACCATTGCCAATGGCGTGTGGATCGAGAACGCCACCGGCGGCACGCGCGACGACATTCTCATTGGCAACATCGGCGCCAACACACTGAATGGCAGAGGCGGTAACGATGCGCTCTATGGCGGCGATGGTTACGACACGCTGATTGGCGGTTCAGGCATCGACTATCTGGATGGTGGCAATGGGTACGACACCGCATCCTACGAAACCTCGGCACAAGCCGTGGCTGTCGATCTTGGCCTCGGCAAGGTTCTGTATGGCGATGCGCAGAACGATACGCTGGTCAGCATCGAGAATCTGCGTGGCTCCGCCTTCGACGACGACCTTCGCGGCGGCACAGGCTCGAACACTCTCTATGGCGGCGGCGGAAATGACAGCCTCTATTCGTCAGGCGGCGACTCTGACTGGATGTTCGGCGAAGGCGGCGACGATTACGGAAACGCCGTCTACAACACGCATTTCAATGGCGGCAGCGGCTACGACACGATCGATTTTTCCGCGACAGCCGACAACTTTCTCACATTCGATCTCATCAACGGCTCGCGCAGCGGCACCGCGACCGGCATAACCGTGGCGGAAGTCGAGCAGTTCAATGGCGAGACCGGCAACGACACCATGGCGGACAATGATGAGTCCCATGTACTCGTCGGTCTCGGCGGCGACGATACGCTCTACGGCCGCGGCGGCGGCGATACGCTGATCGGCGGGGCGGGCGCCGACTACCTGGATGGCGGCGACGGCTTCGACAAGGTGGACTATTCATCGTCGAGCGCGGGCGTGGTGGCTGATCTCGAGCTCAACAAGGTGCTCTACGGCGACGCCCAGGGCGACACTATTGTCAGCATCGAAGACGTGACCGGTTCGGCTTTCGATGACGATATCCGCGGCAACGGCGTTTCCAACGTGCTGCGCGGCGGTGGCGGCAGCGACGACATCAGCGGTGGTGCGGGATTCGATTATATCTTCGGAGATGGAGGCGACGATAGCATCACGGCAGGCGTCGGCGCGGATCTGGAAGCGGTTTATGGCGGCGACGGTTTCGATACCGTTTATCTGAGTGGCAATGGCGTCTATCTGAATCTGCCGACCATGAACACTCCGAGTTTCTTCAGCGGCGGGTTCGAGAGCATCGAGCGCTTCGTCGGCACGGCGGGCAGCGATGTGATGAATGGCGACGGCGCGGACAATACGTTCATTGGCGGTGCTGGAATTGACTCGCTCTCGGGTGGCGAGGGCGCGGACAGTCTCGAAGGCGGAACCGATACGGATTACATTTACGGCAATAACGGATCTGACACGGTAGTGTGGACCGCGGCGACGGGTGCGCTCAATGTGACCCTGGATGCTTTCGGCAACGCAGCGGCGATCGGCGTTGCCGGGATCGACACCGACTACATCTACGGCATCGAGAACATCTCGGGTGGATCGGCCGGCGACCGGCTGACCGGCAATCAGAACGACAATACGCTGAAGGGCAACGGCGGGATCGATATCCTGCGCGGCGAGACCGGCGACGACTCGCTGGATGGCGGGGCAGGTGCCGACTCCATGACCGGTGGCCTGGGCAACGACAGCTACTATGTCGACAATGCCATGGATGCGACCGTCGAGTTGGCGAACCAGGGCATCGACTTCGTCTACACGTCGATCAGCCATGTGCTGCGCGCCAACATCGAGTCGCTGTTCTTCCTCGGAAACGGCAACATCAATGGCACCGGCAATACGCTCGACAACTTCATCGAAGCGAACGACGGCAGCAACATCCTCAACGGCGCGGCTGGCGACGACTTCATGGTGGGTTATGGCGGCAACGACACTTACTATTTCGACAACATCGGCGACTATGCCGACGAAGGCCTGAATAACGGCATCGACATTGTACGCTCGTCGGTGAACACGATCCTCGGCGACAATCTGGAGAAGCTGTACCTCATCGGTTCCGCCCTCGCGGGCACCGGCAATGCGCTTTCGAACTTCATCTATGGCAATGCCGGAAACAACTTGCTGAATGGCGGCGCGGGTGCCGACCGCGAGTATGGTGGCGCGGGCGACGACACCTACTATGTCGACTCCGCCGGCGATCTCGTTTTCGAAACGACCGCGGGTGCCGCAGGCGGAAACGACCGCGTGTTCTCTTCGGTCAATCACACGCTCTCCACCAATGTGGAGCGGCTGGCGCTGACAGGCGCCGGAAACATCAACGGCACGGGCAACGCTCTCGCCAACTCGATTGCCGGCAACACGGGCAACAACTTCATCGATGGCAAGGTGGGTGCGGATAGCCTCGCCGGCGGTCTCGGTGACGACAACTTCGTGTTCACCACCGCGCTCGGCGGCGGCAACATCGACAGGATCCTCGACTTCGCCGTGGCGGACGATACGTTGAGGATCGACAATGGCGTGTTCGCCGGCCTTGCCACCGGCTATCTGGCGGCGGGCGCCTTCCGCATCGGCGCATCGGCGGGAGATGCGTCCGACCGCATCATCTACAACTCGGCGACAGGCGGCTTGTTCTTCGACGCCGACGGACTTGGCGGCGCGGCACAGGTGCAGTTCGCCACCCTCTCGACGGGGCTTGCCTTAACCAATGCGGATGTCTTCGTGTTCTGACGGATGCACGATGGCCATGGAATGCCGCGAAGGCATTCGACAGTTTCCGTTAAGTGGCGTACGCTAGAGCACGCGCCACTTTTCCGCGTGAGCGGACTCAAGATTGACGCTTGCGGCCGCGCTGGAGAACCCAATCTTCGGCAACGCCTTGAACAATGTGATCGACGGCAAGGCGGGAACCGACGACATGCGGGGTGGCGAGGGCGACGACAGTTATT
This sequence comes from Aestuariivirga sp., assembly GCA_046160365.1. Classification (GTDB taxonomy): domain Bacteria; phylum Pseudomonadota; class Alphaproteobacteria; order Rhizobiales; family Aestuariivirgaceae; genus Aestuariivirga. The sequence continues at coordinate 3,785 of JBJXGL010000382.1, forward strand.
ATGTCGATACCACCGACGACGTTGTCTCCGAGCTCCCCAATGAAGTCACGGGTACAATCTACGCCTTGCGATGACGAATGCGGACTTCTTCGCGTTTTGAAAACGAAATGGCCGGGAAAATTCCCGGCCATTTGTGTGTCTCGTTGCTCGATCAGGCGATCTCTCGCAGGTCGTTGTCGTGCATCGGGGGTGCGCTTTCGCGGAGCGCGTAGCATCGGCCCCAGACGGTTTCGATGAAGTTCGCGGTACCTTCCGCCAGGCCTTTGCCTGCGCAAGTGGAAATCCATGTTTCTTGAGAAGGGCATGGCGGGCAACGGCGGCGTTTCCCATAGGTTTTCTGCTAATCAATTCGCGTATCGATTGTGAGATTAGTCACTTCGTCGAATGAGGGTCTGCCGTACCTTGAGTCTTCAAATGCTGGGGGCTCCAGAATGCTTGGTTCCACTCTCACCGTGGCGCAGTCCGATTGGTGTCATCAATGAACGCTGCCTTTGCGACGGCCTCGCCCTGGCCAAGTTTTGGGCTGCTGCCGCAGCTCGACTGGGGGACTTTCTCCTATGCCGCGTTCCGTGCAATTGATAGGCTCAAAAATGAATTTGCAGCCGGTCCGGCCAAACGGGAAGGCAGGCTGGGGATGCTGAGCAACCACCGGCGGCAGCTTGCCGCCCGCAGCTTTGACGGTAAGGTAATGTCTCTCGACGGACAACGAGCGGCGATCGTCCTGGAGCGCGCCCAGCGGGCCGTGCTGTTCATCGATGTCGTCGAATCCGTCCGCCTGATTGAAGAATTCGAAGACGAGGCGATTTCGCGCTGGATGGCGATTGTCGACTTCGTCAAGCAGTCACAGCTCTCGAACACGGGCGGTCGGATCGTGAAGAGTACGGGCGACGGCATGCTGCTGGAGTTTCCCGATGTACGCAAAGCTGCGGCGGCGGCCTTCGCCATCCAGCGCGAGAGCGCCGAGGCCAATGCCGGGACGCCGCCCGAGCAGCGGATGCACCTGCGCATGGGTATCGAAGTCAGTGCCGTCATCGTGGGCCGCGACGATCTGTACGGGCATGGCGTGAACCTCGCGGCACGGCTCATGTCGCTCGCGGGGCCGGGCGAGATCGTGGTGTCGGCAGGCGCGCGCGAATTGCTGACGGCCTCGCTCGATGCGGAGGTCGAAGACCTTGGCAATTGTTATCTCAAGAACGTCAGCGAGCCTGTCCGCGCGTTCCGCATCGGCCCGCTTGGGCCGAGGCCGGTCATCAGACCGGTTGCTAGCCTTAAAGCATTGCGCCCGGCTCTGGCGATTATCCCTTTCACAATGCGTGCGGGTGCGGGCGAACACGCCGTTCTCGGGGAGATCCTGGCGGAGGAGATGATCCGGTCTCTGAGCCGAACCCAAGAATTCAACGTGATTTCCCGGCTTTCAACGACGGCGTTCTCGGGCCGCAATATTGAGCTCACGGAAATAGGCGGGCACTTGCACGCCAACTATGTTGTCTCGGGTTCATTCCGAACGGACGGCAGCACGATCCTGCTGGACGCAGAACTGGCCGATGCCAAGTCGGGTCATGTCGTATGGGCCGAGCGGCTCAAGGACCGGACGGACTCCGTGCTGCTTGAAGATCCTGAAATCGTAAGCCGGGTTGTTGCGGGAGTCTGCAGCGCTGTCATGACGCGCGAACTTCAGCGGGCGCGATCTCAGTCGCTTCCGACGCTCGAGAGCTACACGCTATTGATGGGCGCCATTACCCTGATGCACCGCTTCTCATTGCAAGAATTCAACGAGGCGCACGCAATGCTGGAGGCGATCCTGTCGCGCGGCGTCCGCCAGAGCATGCCGCAGGCCTGGCTTGCACGGTGGCATGTATTGCGGGTGCAGCAAGGCTGGTCGGAAAACGCGTCGCAGGATGCCTATCGCGCGATGGAACTTACGAAGCTGGCGCTTGATACCGATCCTGAGTCATCGCTTGCCCTGGCTGTCGATGGCCTGGTCCAGACAAATCTCCTGAAACGATTTGACCTTGGCCGGCAACGGTTCGAACTCGCGGTGACGTGCAATCCGAACGACTCCCTCGCTCATCTGCTGAAAGGGTTGTTGCATACCTATTGCGACGAAGGCGAACAGGCCGTGGCGGAAACCGAACTGGCGAGAAAGCTGTCTCCGTTTGACCCTCATCGGGCCCAGTACGATTCACTAGCCGCGTCTGCCTACATCACAGCAGGGCAGTACGAAAATGCCTTGGAAATGGCCAAACTCTCGTTGCGCGGGAACAGGGTCCAGACATCCACCTGGCGGGCGCTTGCGGTCGCACAATGGCAGCTCGGAATGCATGAAGAAGCCCGCAAGTCCGTGGCGCAACTGATGACGCTTGAGCCGCAGCTCACGATCGGAAGCTATCTGAGGCGGGCACCCAGCGCAAATTTCAAGATCGGGAAAACCGTGGCCGGAATACTCCGGCAAGCGGGCGTTCCCGAGTAGGGGAAATCGGCAAACAACGAAAAGGGAGATAACTATGTCATCGCTTCAGTCTCTATCCAAGGGTCACAAGGGCCACAAAGGTCACAAAGGTCACAAGGGTCACAAAGGCCATGACGAAGGTTCGGACGACTCCGATTCCGGCCTCTTGACGGAAGCACTCACCGCAAGTCGCGATGGCATTGTGGGAAACTGGAAAGGAGCGGTCGGCACGCCCGCGCAACTTGCCCTTGAGAGCAAAGAAAACATGCGGCTGTGGGCGCCGGAGTGGCGAGCTGATGTGGTAGACGCGGAAATTTTCTCCCGGATCGTTTTCACCGTTCCGCAGTTGGACTCGAAATCACCTCCTATGGTCACGGATCACTACTTCAGGGTCTGGCATCTGGTCTTTTCTACGAGCGGACCGACTTCAACCAGCCTTCACGAGTTTGCCAGAATTCGCAGGCCTGAAGTGGCACAGTTTGTAGCCCAGCTTGAACTTGTCGCGAACTATGCCGATCTTCGTAACGACAGGGCGGCCGAGGTTCTAGCGCAGATCGGCGGGGCCGAAGACTTCTTCGCGTCGATTGCGTTCCTCGATCCCGACAAGTGCCGCTGGACCATGGAACTCCTTGGAGCGGCCTACCGCCTGGCCGGTTTTGTGGTGATGCGGGCCAAACATGCCCTGGCTTGCCGCCGTCCCATCGACTACTCCCCGCAAATTCAGCCGATGATTTCGACCCCATCCCATAGCAGTTATCCCAGCGGTCATGCGACGGAGGCGTTCGCGATGGCATTGATGTTGATCCGATTGCTCCAAGCGGCGCCAAACCCCGTCTATCATCATGAGCTTTATGCCGTGCAATTGATGCGGCTGGCGGCGCGCGTCGCGATCAACAGGCAGGTCGCGGGAGTGCACTTCCCGGTCGACAGCGCCTGCGGTGCGATGCTTGGAATGACGCTGGCCGAATACCTCCATGCGCGATGCACTAACGGGGGTCCGTTCACCGGGTGGTCGTTCTCCGGCGAGATGTACGCGGATAGCGCGGACTTTGATTGGAACCGGCGGTTCGATACCGCCAACGGCGTGCAGGTCGAAAATGACGCCGCTACCAAACTCAAGACTTCTACGAGTATGGGCGAGGGGTCAAAGATTCTTGAGTGGCTTTGGTGCCAAGCCCTCGCTGAGTGGAAATAGACTCGTGCGTGTACCGCATGGAGAATCGCGCGCAAGGAGTGCCTGACGATGGCCGACAATGAACAACCGGAACCACCCTATCATGACATCGCTGGAATGGATCCGTTCGCCGCCGCTCTGCTGAGAGAGGGTCAAGTCGAATTTCAAAGGGACGGGGACAGCACGATTTTTCCGTTCATTTTTGTAACGCGTAGCGATGCAGCCAGGTTCTTCTTCGAGTCTGAATTTGATACTATTGTAAATGAGGAGTCCGGAGGCACTGCCGTTCTGGTCAAACCGAAGGAATTCATAGAAGAGAGCAAAGACCAAAAAGAAGATGTTTTCGCGGTCGCCTTGGCGAATCGTGCCTTTTTCGCGACCGTTGCCCGGTCTACAAATGACAATATGGTGGGTTTCAAGGCATCCGCGAAGCAGATCAAGCTTGGCCTGCCACTGCGCTCGTTGTCGTTGTTTCCCCAAGAAACCGACAAGCCACCCGGACCCGACAAGCCTTTGCCGCCGGACACGGTGGTTGTGGGGATTATCGACGACGGCATTGCCTTTGCCCACGAGCGGTTTCGCTTTGCCGATGGCACAAGCCGGGTGCACTATTTCTGGCAACAGGATGGTGTCGTCGAAAGCCCTTCGACGGTCAGGTTTGGCCGGGAAATTTGGAAGCCCGATTTCGAGCCGCGCAGTGGCATCAACAATCTGCGCAAGGGCATCGACAGTCTGCTGTGCGAATTCGGCGCCAGCGGGATCGTGGACGAGGAGGGTCTCTACCGCGCGGCGAAGCTGGTCGATTTTTCAACGCCGGGCCACAAGGCCGCTTCACTGCGCCTTGCACATGGCACGCATGTTCTCGATGTGGCAGCAGGCGCCTGGCCCAATGAAGCCCTTCCCAACATTGCGATCATTGCCGTTCAGCTTCCGGTGTCCGTGATGGAGGACACGTCGGGTGCGGGCCTCGACATCTATGTCGGTGCGGCAGTTGAATACATCGTGGATCGCGCCGATAGACTTGCCGGGACGGGATCAAAGTTTCCGATCGTCATAAACTGCAGCCTCGGAACATTTGCAGGACCGCATGACGGAACCTATCCGATTGAGTCCTACATGGACAAGATCATCCAGGATCGCCCCAAGCCAGTGAGCATTGTGCTGCCTTCTGGCAACGGGCACCTCTCGCGCTGCCATGCCTTGGTGGAATTCGAGAAGATCGATGAAGAGAAGATTCTTAGCTGGCGCATCCAACCTGGAGACCGCACGCTGACACAGATGGAAATTTGGCTGCCTTTCAAGTCCGCTGAACCGCCAAAGCGGGGGGAGAGCCGAATTGAAGTGGTGCTGGAAACGCCCGACGGCAGCATGCAAGCTGCATTGCTCGAAGAGTTCGGCTCGGCGCCAGTTGTGATGAGAGACCCCTACACGGGCGGCGTTTTCGCCGAGATGAGCTATGTCTTCGCTTTCGCCCCTACAAACAGGGGCTGCTTTGCCATCACCGTACAGCCAACCGAAGTGCTGCAGCCAGTTACATTCGGCAGAAGCATTGCGGGCAGCACGTCTGTTGCCGCGCCGTCTGGCGCGTGGAAGGTCATTATCCGCAACAAGGGTCTTAGCGAGGAGCAGGCAGTCGAAGCCTGGATTCAACGTGACGACGATATCTACGGATACCGGCCACGCGCCAGGCAGTCCTACTTTGAAGACAAATGTTACCTGCGCTTCGATCCGATTACGGGAGACATTGTCACCCGCGACCATGAGGAGGACGCCAGCGTTCCAGCGAGCGTTGTCAAGCGCAGGGGCATGATCAGTGCCATGGCAACGGGCACGAAACCAGTCGTGGTGGGAGGAATCCGCGAAAAAGAACATGCTACCGCGCACTATTCTGCGGGCGGTCCTTCAGCTTCCCGCGCCGGACCCGAAGCAGCCGCCATCAGCGACGACTCGCGAATCCATGCCGGCGTTCTTGCCGCCGGGTCGCGGAGCGGATCGGCGGTCATCATGGACGGTACCAGCGTCGCCGCGCCCATGATCACCCGCGAGATCGCAAAGATGATGCTGGCAGGCGGGAAGGGCGATCGGAGCGAGGTCCAGGCACTCGCCGACAGTGAGGAAACGAGAAATCCGGCATGGCCGAAGCTCGACCATGAGATTTACTACGGAAAGGGCCGGATCACGGCGCGGGACCGGAGCCGGCCGCGGCGGATCGATCCGGATATGTGATCCAGGCGGAACATCGACACTGAAAATATGATGGCCGGGAAAACCCGGCCATTCTTCAAGTCTCTCTCTCGCTGAACTATCAGGCGATGTCGCGCAGGTCGTCGTCGCCGTGCATCGGGGGCGCTCCTTCGCGCAGCACGTAACCTCGGCCCCAGACGGTTTCGATGAAGTTCTTGCCGCCCGCGGCTGTCGCCAGCTTCTTGCGCAGTTTGCAGATGAACACGTCGATGATCTTGAGTTCGGGTTCGTCCATACCGCCGTAGAGGTGGTTGAGGAACATTTCCTTGGTGAGGGTAGTTCCCTTGCGGAGCGAGAGCAGCTCCAGCATCTGATACTCCTTGCCGGTGAGATGCACGCGCTGGCCCGCCACTTCCACCGTTTTAGTGTCGAGGTTGACCTGCAATTCGCCGGTGTGGATGACCGACTGAGCGTGGCCCTTGGAGCGGCGCACCACTGCGTGAATGCGCGCGACCAGCTCGTCCTTGTGGAAGGGCTTGGTCATGTAGTCGTCGGCGCCGAAACCCAGACCCTTCACCTTGTCCTCGATGCCGGCGAGGCCGGAGAGGATGAGGATCGGAGTATTCACCTTGGAGACGCGGAGCGTCTTTAGAACCTCGTAGCCCGACATGTCGGGCAGGTTCAGGTCGAGTAGAATGATATCGTAATCGTAGAGCTTGCCGAGATCGACACCCTCTTCGCCGAGATCGGTCGTGTACACGTTGAAACCTTCGGACTTCAGCATCAGCTCAATCGATTGAGCTGTCGCGGTATCGTCCTCGATCAGCAAGACTCTCATGCGTATCCCCTTGTCTGCCGGCTCCTGACGGAGTCCATCCTTCACCGCGCGCCTCATGCAACCGCCCGCGCGCGCTACAAACCGTTAACGCTGCTTGTTAAGATAGGCGGGGAAAGGTTAACAAAACCTAATCCTGGCCCACGCAATTCCGACTAACTCACCGCAATTTCGCGGTTTCCGGGCCGATTGTGGCCCTGCGGCAAGCTTTTACCCCACCTTAAGCTTACCGGTTCATCATGGCCAACCGCGCCCGGAATCTCCTGCGTAGTTGATTCGACGAATCATGAAAAGGGGGAGTTCGGGCTCCAATCCGTTTGTTGCGTTTAGTGAGGATTTGCATGCGTTCCCGCGAAACTCTCGTCCGGCTTCACCGCTTCCGCACCGAAGATAAGCGCCGCCAGGCGGCCGATATCGAAGCGATGATCGCCGACCTTCTGAAAAAGTTCGATGAACTCGACGGGCACGTCAAGTTCGAGGAAGGGCGGAGCGGCGTCACCGATCCCAATCATTTCAACTACTCGATGGCTGCCAAGGCCGCGCGTACGCGGCGCGACAATCTGATGAAGTCGATCGCGGATTTGCGGGACCAGCATGAGGCCGCATTGGCGGCGCTGGCCGACGAAGAGGCGGAGCTTCGCAAGGTCGAGCTGCTGATGGAGAAGGAAAGCGCCATGGTGCAGACAGCACTTCCTGTGGCGCATGGCGAAAACGGATTCGCTCACGCGCGCTGACTCTAGGATAACCTGAACGCTCTCAGCTTTTGATAGTATGGCGTTGCTTGCTCCGCGATCCGCGCGAGTGGCGCAGGCAGGGGAGCGGGGTCTTTGGTTTGCGCGCTGAAACCTGTCGAGCGCCATACGGCTTCATACCAATGCGGCGCCCAGACGCCGTCGAAGGGCTTGGGGCCCGCGGGCCATGAAAGCATGGCTTCATCGAAGGAGATGCCGAGACGCGCGCAGAGTGCGGTCAAGGTCTTTCGCGGATCGGCAAGCACATCCTCGGCATCGATGACGGGCGGCGCCTCGCCTTTTGCATCCGCCACCATGTCGAATATTTCCGCCTGTTCGACGAAACCGATGGCGCGAAGGTCGGTATCACTCCATTTCTTCACGTAACTCGCGAGCACGCGTTCGGGCGAACGGATCAAGAAGGCGTTGGCGAGGCCTTTGATCCATGTCCGGTCGAAACCCGGCAGCATGTGATGGGTCATGTGCTTCTGATAGAAGATGGGCCTTGCAGCGTGGCTCGTGCACTTCGCGACAAGACTGACCCAGCTCGTGTCGTTCGCCGCGATGATTTCCTCGCGCATCGGGTGATCGTTGCCGTGATGGACGAGCGAGAATCCGTAGAAGGGTTCGTCCCACGCCAGACAATCGGCGCGGTTGCCGAAAGAATACATCATGGCCGTCGATATGTTGCGCGGGCCTGACCACATAGCGATGTTTGTACTCATAATTCAAAGCGTCCGCGTTGACTCGGCGGAAGCGAGATCTTTGTAGAGCGCGGAAAGTTTCCGCGACACAGTGCCGGGGCCTTGCCATTCGCCGCGCGACAGGGGATCGCGCATCACGCGGCCATCGATTTCCTGGACCGGCGTCAACCCAGCGAAAGTGCCGGTGACGAAGGCTTCATCTGCTCCGTACACGTCATAGAGCGAGAAGGATTTCTCGAAGACTGGAATGCCGTTGTCGCGGCAGAGCCGAATCATGTTGGCGCGGGTGATGCCCGGAATGCAATATTGCCCGGTCGAGGTCCATACTTCGCCGCGGCGCACGATGAAGAAGTGCGTCGAGTTGCAGGTGGCGACGAAACCGTGGGGATCGAGCATCAGCGCTTCGTCAGCGCCTGCGTCCATGGCCTGGATGCAGGCGGTGATGCAGTTGAGCTTCGAATGCGAATTGAGCTTCTGGTCCTGGACGTCGGGAAACCCTCGCCGGACGTGAACCGTGTGGAGGCGAAGGCCCTTGTCAAAGGCAGCGGGGTCCGGCGTCTTGTATTCGGGAATGATGACAATGGTTGGCGGCGAGATGGTGACGCGCGGATCCTGATAGGGCGTCGATTTCACGCCGCGCGTGACCATGAGGCGCACATGCGCACCGTCCTTCATGCCGTTTGCATCGATGCAGGCGAACAGGCGCTCCACCAATTGTTCCGGCGTCGGATCGATCTGCATGAAGATCGCCTTGGCGCCTTCGTAGAGACGTTCGATATGCGCGCGCAGAAACGGCACGCCGCCATTCACCACACGCAAGCCCTCCCACACGCCATCACCAAGCACGAATCCTGAGTCGAACACGGACACGACGGCATCCGCGCGCGGCACGAGCCTGCCATTGACCGAGATCAGAATGTCCGCGTTGCGGGGATCGGAGCGGCTGTCGTGGATGGATTTGGACATGATGCAATCCTAGTTCATGAGCCTGCTTGCGCAAGAGCGGCGTGGCGATGCGGCGGCAGCACAAGCCCTCGAGCCATATTCAAGCTTTCAGGCTGAAGCTCGAGAAAGAGAATGCGTTTTGGATCGACCGGACCCGGCATCAAAAGCAGGCCATCCGGAACACGCGCGAAGCCGGCGCGCGCGTAGTAGGGTTCGTCGCCAACCAAGAGTACGAGTGCGTGATTTTGATTCGCAGCACGCAAAAGGCCTTCGCGCATGAGAGCAAGTCCGATACCAAGGTTCTGCCGCTGCGGATGAACGGCCAGAGGTCCGAGCAGCAGGGCAGGGACATTGCCCGCGACGATGGGCCAGAAGGAAATACACCCGACAAGGCCGAAACCCTGTTCGACAGCTACAAGGGAGAGGCCCGGAACGGCAATGTTACCCTCGCGCAGGCGATAGGATGTCTTGGTGCGGCGGGAAAGACCGAAGCTGAGGTCGAGAAGATGTTCGATTTGCGCGGCGTGCGCTGGCATTTCATCGGTGAGTGTATAGGTGAAGGTCACGGCTTGAGGCTTTCCTGGCTTGACGGTTGGCGGCAGCGCCGCCTCACACATCGAGTGCAAGCCGCGCGCATTCAGGGGATTGGGAGCCTGGCGCGTCGTCGCGGGAAAGTGACCTCAAGCAGAATCATTGCGCGCCCTTAGACTGCGCGAGGCGCGCAGGTCAAGCCTACTGTCACCACTGGTGAGCAATGGGCGCCTGGCCCGCGATCTCGGCGAGCCGGCGCCTCGTACCGCCGCTCGCCGTTTCGGGCAGGTTTCCGGCTTCGAAGAATTGGGCGTCGATGATTTCGGCCGAGGGCTTCCAGTCGCCGCGCGAAAATTCACGCAGGACGAAGCAGCACACGTGATCGCCCGGGAATTGATCGGACGCATCGAAGATGCCGTGCAGCACCGGCGCTTCCCGCGCTTCGACAGCGGCTTCCTCGCGCAATTCGCGGATGGCCGCCGCATAGACCGTTTCGCCGCGTTCGACGCCGCCGCCGGGAAAGTGCCAGCCTGGTGAATAGGAATGGCGGACAAGGAGAACGCGCTCCTGCGAATCAAAAACCGCCGTGCGCGTTCCGATCGTGAGGCCGCGGAACTGGCGATAGACGGGCTGAACCAGTGCCCGCGACAGAGCGTTATAGAGCAGCTTTGGAATCATCGCCGCAGAAATAGCGGTTCTGTTGCCACAGCGCCATCGCGGGCCTTTCCCCCGCCGCGGCATTTAGCTATCAGTGCCGCCTCGCCATGACCCATCACCCAGCATGAAGCAGGTTCTCAAGATATTCTTCGGCGCCGAAGACACGCGGCCCATGCTGGTGCTGTTCTGCCTCATTCTGGCTGGCATCGCCGAGGCTGCGGGCATCAGCACGCTGCTGCCTGCGGCGACGGCCATATCGGGCGGAGAAAGCTCGGACTCCTCGCCCTTCAATGCCATGGTGCGCGGCGCCATCGAAAGCCTCGGCATCACGCCCGACTTCGGCAATCTGGTGCTCGTTATCGTGGCGCTGCTCGTGATCAAGTCGCTGCTTGCCTTCGGCGCGCTCAGCTACGCGGGAGTCACGGCAGCGCGGGTTTCGGTGGGGCTCCGGCGCAAGCTCATCCGCTCGATCTTCGATGCGCGCTGGAGTTTCTATGCTGACCAGAGCGGCGGGCGGTTCGCCAATTCGGTCAGTAATGACGCCACTCGCGCGGGCGAAGCTTATCAGGTCGCGGCGCAAACCGTGGCCTATACCGTACAGGGTATCTTCTATGGCGTGATCGCGCTGGTCATGGACTGGAAAGTGGCGCTGCTCGGGCTTGCCGCCGGGCTCATCGTCGCGTCACTCATGAACATGATGATCCGGATCTCGAAGCGTGCCGGCTACAAGCAGACGGACCGCACCTCGGATCTCACGACCTACATGGTCGACATGCTCAACAACATCAAGGCGCTCAAGACCATGGACCGCTATGGCGCCATGCTGGGCGGAATCACGCAAGTCCTGCGGAAGCTCAAGAAGTCTCTGGTAACGCAGCAACTGGCGCGGCGCGGCCTCACTCATGGCGGCGACATCCTCATCGCCGTCATCGTTGGCGGCGGCGTCTACATCGCTCATACTTTCTTCCGCACGCCTTTGCCTGAACTCATGGTGGGCGGCATCGTATTCTTCCAGCTTCTGTCGGTCGTCTCGAAACTGCAGCGCTACCTTCAACTCTCGGTGCTCATCGAAAGCGCCTACTTGCGCACCATGGAACTCATTTCTTCTGCCGAGACCCAGCGCGAGGAACACTCGGGTACGAAGCCGCCCGTCATCGGCAAGGGCTGCCGCCTGGAGAAGGTGAGCTTCGCCCATGACAAGACACCGGTGATTTCCAATGTTTCCCTGGATATTCCCGTCAATGCGATCACGGTGCTGCAAGGACCTTCGGGTGCAGGAAAAACCACGATCATCGATTTACTGATTGGGCTTAACAGAGCGGAGAAGGGTCGCATTCTGATCGGCACCGATTCGATCGAGACGATCGATCTCAAAGCATGGCGCAAATCGATCGGTTATGTGCCACAGGAACTGAATCTTCTGCATGCCAGCGTGCGCGACAACATCGCCTTCGGCGACGCCAGCATTGATGATGAGAAGGTCCTGCGGGCGCTTGATTTCGCCGGCGCTGGGTCCTTCGTGCAGGGGCTCGAGCTTGGCCTCGATACTAATGTAGGCGAGCTTGGTGGAAAACTCTCCGGCGGGCAGCGGCAGCGCATTTCATTGGCGCGTGCGCTTGCGCACGAGCCGCAGCTTCTGATCCTCGATGAGGTGACGAGCGCGCTCGATCCGCAGACCGAGGCGGAGATTGTCGCCAACATCAAGGCTTTGCGCGGACGCTACACCATTGTCGCGATCACGCATCGGCCGGCGTGGACGGAGATTGCCGACCGGCTCTACCGCGTGGCGAAGGGACACGTAAGCGAAGTCAAGCTGAAGCGGGGGCGGAGGTGAGCGGGATCACGGTCCGCCCGGTTTCGGGCAAGGCGGACACTAGAACCTTCCTCGATGTGCCATTCGCCATTTATCGAGATGATCCAAACTGGGTGGCGCCGCTCTATCTGGAGCGTCTGGAGCATCTCTCGCCCGCCAAGAATCCCTATTTCCGACATGCCGAAGCACAGCTCTTTCTGGCTGAGCGCGATGGCAAGGCGATCGGGCGCATCTCGGCGCAAATTTGCAGGCTGAGGCTCGAGAAACACAAGGACGCAACGGGGCAGTTCGGTTTTCTGGAAGCGCCGGATGATCCCGCAGTGTTTGCCGCACTGCTGTCGACTGCCGAAGATTGGCTGCGCACACGCGGCATGAAAGCGGTGCAGGGGCCATTCAGCTTCTCGATCAACGATGAGTGCGGCGTGCTGGTGGACGGCTTCGACAGGCCGCCGAACATGATGATGGGCCATGCGCGCTCCTATTACGCGCCGCACATCGAGGCCGCGGGTTATGGCAAGGCCAAGGATCTCATCGCCTACGACTACGATCCGACGAAGGAACTGCCGCGGGCACTCGCGGCGACTTATGACAAGGCGCTGGCATCATCCGACATAGCGCTGAGGCCGCTCGACAAGAAGAAACTCAATCAGGACCTTGCCGATATCATCGACATTTTCAACGATGCCTGGTCGCTAAATTGGGGCTTCGTGCCATTCACATCGGAAGAGATCGCGGCGCTTGCCAGGAACCTGAAGCTGCTGGTTGAAGACGAGTATGTGTGGATTGCGAGTTATCGCGGGCAACCCGCGGCCATGGCGGTGACCCTGCCCAATCTCAACGAGTGGATCGCCGATCTGAACGGCAAGTTGCTTCCATTCGGCGTATTCAAATTCCTTTTCCGCGTAACCTGGGTTGCACCCACATCAGTGCGGATGCCGCTGATGGGTGTTAAGCGCGCCTATCATGGCACGCCGATTGGTTCGGCGCTGGCCATTGCAGTAATTGAAAGTTGCAGGCGCTATCATGTGAAGAACGGCGTGACGCAGGCGGAACTTTCGTGGATTCTCGAGGACAATTTGCCGATGCGCCGCATCATCGAACTGATCGGCGCCAAGCCCTACAAAACCTACCGCATTTACGAGAAGGCGCTGTGAAACTCGCCTGGCGCGCCATTGTGCTCGCAGCGGGGCGAGGGCCGGACGATCCCATGGCGAAGGCCTTCGGTGTTGTGCACAAATGCCTTCTGCCGGTGGGTGGTGTCGCGATGCTGAAGCGTGTCATCGACGCTTTGGCCGCAACCAAAGGCATCGATGGCATCGCGATCTCGATTGACGACAGCAATGCGGCCGATCAGGCGTTGGGCGAAGGCGCAACGCGCGTTTCCTATCTAGCGCCACAATCGAGCGCGCCGGCGTCCGCGAAGGCCGGTGCGGACGGTGGGAGTTTTCCCCTGCTGATCACCACCGGCGATCATGCGTTGCTTACTCGCGAGATGATTTGCTTTTTTTGTGGCGAAGCGGAGGCATCGGGCGCCGATTTCTGCGCCGGGCTTGCCACCGCAGAAACCATCCTCGCCGCATACCCGGAAACGCGGCGCACCTTCTTCTCCTTTGGGCGCGACCGCGTGTCGGGCTGCAATCTCTTCGCGGTGATGACCCCTGCCGGACTCAAAGTATTGGAGCGCTGGCAGTATCTCGATCAATTGCGCAAGAAGCCGTGGCGGCTGGTGTTGGCGTTTGGATTGGGGCCGCTGATCAAGTTTGCGCTGGGGCGGTTGTCGCTCGCCGATGCCTTTCGCACGGCTTCATCGAAGCTTGGTATTTTTGCGAAACCGGTGCTCATGCCCTTCGCGGAAGCGGCGATCGATGTGGACAAGCCAGCCGACAAGGAACTCGTCGAAATGATTCTGCGTCAGTCCCAGCCCGCCACCAAGTGACGGGCGTGCTGGAGGTCTGCTGGGACATCGACCTCGCACCAGCCGATGCCGTTCATTTCAATGGTGGCCACAGGGATCGTTTTCGCGAGCGACCCAACAGCGGAGGGAAACCATTGCTTCAGCCCTTGTGGCTCGCGCATGGATCGCTCCAGGGTTTCGACATAGGCAGCGGCGCCGGAGCCTCGAAACAGATAGAAGCCGATAGCCTCCGCATCGACAGTATCGACGGGCAGAGTCTTGCCGATTTCGGTGAGGCGCGCGCCATCGAGCATCACTTTCATGTCGTCAGCGTCGTAGGCATCCTTGCGATTTGTTGCGACGGCGGCGGGCGCAGCGGGCGCATCCAACAATCGTTGGACCAGATCGCTGCGGAAGACGTTGTCTCCGTTCACCTGGATGAAGTCGCCGGTCATCGCATGGCGCGCCATCCAGCAGCTTGCGAGATTGTCGGAGACCGCGAAGAAAGGATTGAAGACCGTCGATATCTCGAGGCCGCGCGCGGCGGCAATCGCGGCGAGAGCCTGCTCCATGCGCGGCGCGGCGTAGCCGGTGACCACCGCGAAATCGCGGATGCCGCAGGCGGCGAAGGCTTCGATCTGGCGGGCAATAAGGGTCTTGCCGCCGATGTCCAGAAGCGCCTTGGGCACTTCGGCGGTGAGCGGCAACAGGCGCTTGCCTTGGCCTGCCGCCAATATAACGACTCGCACGATACTTGAATCCGGTAGCAGTGAACGCGTAAGTACGGCGCCTCATCGCATTCGACACTCCTCAAGTCAACGGACGCTTCCTTCTTGGCACTGACACTGGCCCATATCTCCGACGTTCATCTGGGCCCGATACCGAAGGGTGC
>JBJXGL010000383.1:0-11610 GCA_046160365.1 Aestuariivirga sp.
CGGTGCTGTGGAAACAGCCACCAGCGATGCATCGCGCTGTGCGAGATGCACGTCGATGCCGTTGTAATTGTCGGCCCAGAAGGAGCAGCTCTTGCAGCCTTGTTCCCATGTGGGGCCATACATGAAGTGATAGACGATGAGCTGGCTCTTGCCGGCAAAGAGATCGGATAGGGTCTCGCGGCCGCTTGGCGTTTCGAAGCTGTAGGGCGTTTCGACCTTGACCCACGGCAGCGTGCGGCGCGAGGCGGAGAGCGCATCGCGGGCTTTGGTGAACTCTTTCTCCTTGGCGAGCAGTGATTTTCTCGCTTCAAGCCAATCGTTGCGGGTGGCGATCACGGGGGCGATCATTGGACATCTCCTTCTAACTTACTTGTGAAACACTGCCCGCCGTCGAACCGCTTCGTTGCCCTTTTCGCGGAAGCCGAGGGCTGTCAAGGGCGCGCAGCGCCGCTTCGCGGTTTCACCCTTGACAGCCCTCGGCTTCCGCGAAGTTCTGCATCGAAGCGGTTCGACGGCTTCTCTCGCCCGAAAAAAACTGATTCCAGTTTCTCTTGGCTCCGGGGCCGCAAACCAAGTATATTTAACTCAATGGTTAAATGTCAAGCGCCGCGTGGCCCTCGCGATTTGCCCTCGCGATTTGCCATTGTAATTCCGGGCAAAAGCGCCTATATGGGCCAGATCGAGTTTCGGCCGGTTGGCTTGGCTCCGCGCTTTCGAATGCAAGTGCACTAGCCCTATCCCTCACTACCAGAACATCGATCAACACCCGCATGTGCCGCAACAGCGCGCGCATGTGTATTTGCATTGCGAAAGGAAAACTCCATGCCAACAGGCACAGTTAAGTGGTTCAACGCCCAAAAGGGCTTCGGCTTCATTCAACCCGCTTCGGGCGGTCAGGACGTGTTCGTCCACATCAGCGCGGTCGAACGCGCCGGAATGAGCAGCCTCAACGAGGGCCAGAAGCTCAACTACGAGATCGTGACCGACAAGCGTAACGGCAAGTCCTCGGCGGACCGTCTCGAAGCCTCGAACTAAGTCCGTTATCCACCCTACAAATCCCGCCGGCCACGGATGTACTGGCGGCGGGAAACAGGATGGAAGGCAGCGCCGGTGTCACAACCGGCGCACATTTTTTTGCCGCGCGGGATTCCCGCGCGCAGCACCTGAAGGAGATGCAGGATGGATATCAACACCAACATCTACATGTACCGCTCGGGCAAGTCTCCCGAACTCTCCTGCTTCTCGCGCGACGCCAAAGGCATTGGCCTGCCGGAGAAATTCGCGCCGTGGACCGCCTATGGGGTGTTGCGCGCCGACCAGCCGCCGCCGCACCGGCTTTCCCGCGACGCCATCGAAACCGGCATCGACGAGAACGGATACCAGCTCTACCGCGCCAGAATCAAAGCCTGAACCAGTTCGAGGAAGGAATACCCCCATTGCGCGTTTTCGTCCATGACAACAACATCGATCAGGCCTTGCGTTTCCTCAAGAAGAAAATGCAGCGCGAGGGTTTGTTTCGCGAGATGAAGGCGCGCGGGGCTTACGAAAAGCCTTCGGAGCGGCGGGTGCGCGAGAAGGCGGAAGCGATCCGACGCGCCAAGAAGTTGGCGCGCAAGAAGATGCAGCGCGAGGGCCTGCTGCCGATGCCGAAACCCAAGCCGCGCCTTCCCGCCAAGCCCAATCCGTTCCGCACGGTGGCCTAGGGCGCTTTCGCTTCGATGGCGAGGGCGTGAACGCGGGTTTTGAGTTCCTCGGCAAGTGCCGCGTTCACCGCGCGGTGGCAGTCGACGCGGGATTTTCCAGCGAAGGCCTGAGCCGCAATCTTGACGCGGAAATGACTCTCGCCGTTGGGGTGGCTGCCGGAATGCCCCGCGTGCAAGTGCGATTCATCGATCACTTCGAGCGCCGCCGGATCGAACGCGGCGCGCAGCTTGGCTTCGATGAGCGTGGTGACCGGGCCTTTCATGATTAACGTCCCATGGGTTGCGATAACGGAGAGCAATCGCCATAATCGGCGATTATGAAGCTCGATTCAAAATATTTCGACAAGATCCGCGTGAAGCGCGGGGCGGAGAAGGTGCAGGCGGAACGCTTCCCGCAATGCGAATGGCCCGGCTGTGCCCGTCCCGGCCGCCACAAGGCGCCCAAGGGCCGCGATGCCGAGGGTCAGTTCTACAGCTACTGCACCGAGCATGTTCAGCAATACAACAAGACCTACAACTATTTCGCTGGCATGAAGGACGACGAGGTCGCGGGCTTTCAGAAGGACGCGCGGACCGGGCATCGCCCCACTTGGAAACTCGGCGAGAACGCCAACGCCAATGTCAGCGGCGAGCGGCGGCGGGCGAAGTCGATGCGCGATCCGTTCAACCTGTTTGGCACGGATAAGGATGGCGCGCCCAAGGGCCGCGTGCTGCGCAATGGCGAATTGAAATCGCTGCATACCCTGGGTCTCGACGAGAAAGCGACGGCCGAGCAGGCGAAGCAGCAATACAAGAAGCTGGTGAAGCGGCTTCACCCCGACGCCAACAACGGCAGCCGCGAGAACGAAGAGACATTGAAGGCGGTGATCCATGCCTACGATCACCTGCGATCGACGGGTTTTTGCTGACTTGAAGCGGCAGGCCCTTCCGTCTAAAACCCGCCCCGGCTGCGTTGACGGCCATTCCACATCCCGCAAAAGACCGAGACCATGACAGCCAAAGCCAATGGCGAAACTTCCCCGCTTCCCGACATCAAGGTGTCGGTGAAGCAATTGTTCGGATTCGATTCGTCGATCGAGGTGCCGGCCTACTCGCAAACGAGCGAGCATGTGCCCGATCTCGACGAGGACTATCTGTTCAACCGCGATACGACACTCGCGATCCTGGCGGGCTTTGCCTACAACCGCCGCGTCATGGTGACGGGCTTTCACGGCACCGGCAAATCGACCCACATCGAGCAGGTGGCGGCGCGGCTCAACTGGCCCTGCATCCGCATCAACCTCGACAGCCACATCAGCCGCATCGATTTGATCGGCAAGGATGCGATCGTGCTGAAGGACGGCAAGCAGATCACCGAATTCCGCGAAGGCATTCTGCCGTGGTCCTATCAGCACAACGTGGCGCTGGTGTTCGACGAGTATGACGCGGGCAGGCCGGACGTAATGTTCGTCATTCAGCGCATTCTGGAATCATCCGGTAAGCTGACGCTTCTCGATCAGTCGAAAGTGATCCGGCCGCATCCGTCGTTCCGGCTGTTCGCCACGGCGAACACGGTGGGGCTTGGCGACACCACGGGTCTCTATCACGGCACCCAGCAGATCAACCAGGCGCAGATGGACCGCTGGTCGATCGTGAGCATGCTGAATTATCTGCCGCACGCGCAGGAAGTGGGCATCGTGCTGGCCAAGGCTAAGGCCTACGAAACCGACAAGGGCCGCAAGATCATCGGCAATATGGTGCGGGTCGCCGACTTGACGCGCAATGCCTTCGTGCAGGGCGACATCTCGACGGTGATGAGCCCGCGCACGGTGATCACCTGGGCGCAGAACGCCGAGATTTTCGACGACATCGCGTTTGCCTTCCGCCTCACCTTCCTCAACAAGTGCGACGAGCTCGAGCGCGCGACGGTGGCCGAGTTCTATCAGCGCTGCTTCGGCGAGGAGTTGCCGGAATCGCCAGCCCACGTGGCGCTGGCCTGAGGATTGGCCATGGCCGCCGAACCGGACGGGCCAGCAGCGCATTTCAAGCAAGCGCTCACGGCGGCGATGAAGACCATCGCCGGCGATCCCGAAATGGCGGTCACCTTCGGCAACGAGCCGCCCAATCTTTCCGGGAACCGGGCGCGTCTTCCCAATCCGCCGGCGAATTTTTCGGCGCGCGAACTGGCGATCGTGCGCGGACTCTCCGACAGCTTCGCACTCAGGCTCGGCAATCATTCCGACAGCGTGCACAACCGGTACAAACCTGAAGGCAAGAACGCGCGCGCCGTTTTCGAGGCGGCGGAGCAGGCGCGGATCGAGTCGCTTGGCGCCAACGCGATGCCGGGCATGGCGTTGAATCTCACCGCCGTGCTTGAGGACCGTTATCGCAAGAAGGATGTGTCGCGTTACACTGACCGCCGCGATGCGCCACTCGATGATGCGGTGGCGCTTCTGGTGCGCGAGAAACTGACGGGCCTCGCGCCGCCCGAAGGTGCGAAGGCGATGGTCGACATGTGGCGGCAGTGGATCGCCGAGCGCGCAACCTCGCAGATGGATCATCTCGTAGACAACATTCACGATCAGGTGGCCTATGCGCGGCTCTCGCGCGACTTGATCGCGGCACTCGAAATGGCGGACGAGCTGGGCGACGATCCCGATGGCTCCGGCGAGAATGACGAAGAGCAGGAGCCCGACCCCGATTCCGGCGAGCGCAATGAGACGCCGGAAGGCGAAGATCAGGAAAGCCAGCAATCCGCCATGGAGGAGATGGAGGAGAGTGAGGGCAAGACCGAAGCCGCCGAAATGGAGGCAAAGCAGATCGACGCCGAGGACATGCCGGACGATGCCGACAGCGAGGAGCAGGACGATGGCGAAGAGCCGTGGCGGCCGCAGCTTCCGTTTTCGTCGCTGTCCAACGATCACTTTTACAAAGTGTTCTCGAACGCGCATGACGAGGAAATCGCGGCGGAAGATTTGTGCGACTCGGACGAGTTGACCAGGCTGCGCAATTATCTCGACAAGCAGCTCTCGAACTTGCAGGGCGTGGTGGCCAGGCTTGCCAATCGTTTGCAGCGGCTCCTGATGGCACAACAAAACCGTTCCTGGGATTTCGACCTGGAGGAAGGCGTACTCGATGCGGCGCGTCTCACCCGCATTGTCACCGATCCCATGCATCCGCTGTCTTTTAAAGTGGAGCAGGACACGCAATTCCGCGACACCGTGGTGACGCTGCTGCTCGACAATTCGGGCTCGATGCGAGGAAGGCCCATCACGGTTGCGGCGACCTGCGCCGACATTCTGGCGCGGACGCTCGAGCGCTGCTCGGTGAAGGTGGAAATTCTTGGTTTCACCACGCGCGCCTGGAAGGGCGGACAATCGCGCGAGAAATGGCTTGCGTCGGGCAAGCCCGCGAGCCCCGGCCGCCTCAACGATCTCCGGCACATCATCTACAAATCGGCCGATCAGCCATGGCGCCGGGCGCGGCGCAACCTCGGCCTGATGATGCGCGAGGGGCTGCTCAAAGAGAATATCGACGGCGAGGCGCTGATCTGGGCGCACAATCGCCTTCTGGCGCGGTACGAGCAGCGGCGCATCCTGATGGTGATCTCCGATGGCGCACCGGTCGACGATTCAACGCTGTCGGTGAACTCCGGCAATTATCTCGAACGTCACTTGCGTCAGGTGATCGCCGACATTGAAGGCCGTTCTCCCATCGAACTGATCGCCATCGGCATTGGCCACGATGTGACGCGCTACTACAAGCGCGCCGTCACCATTGTCGATGCCGAAGAACTCGGCGGCGCCATGACCGAGAAGCTCGCGGAGCTCTTCGCCGAATCCCGGATGCCCGCACCTCCGTCGCGCAAGCGGGCGGCGGGCGGGCTGAGATAATCCCTCAGCCGATCTCCACTTTCCACCAGCGAGGGCGTTTGCCCGCGAAAGAGTGATACTCTGGAGCAAGTTCCTTGCGATTTGCCGAGTCGAAACAGCCGAGCAGCAGCGCCACCACGGGATTGTCGTCGATTGCGCCAAGCGTGCTGCCACAGGTTTTGCAGAAGGCGCGGCTTGAGTAATCCGACGAGCGCCACTTCGCGGGTATGCCACTCGTCCATTCGACATTCTCGCGCGGAAACTCGACCCAGGCGGTGGTGAGGGCTCCGGTGTGGCGTTGGCACATTTTGCAGGAGCAGGTGTGAGGTTTGAGAGCCGCGCCGGTTGCGCGAAAACGGATGCGCCCGCACAAACACCCGCCTTCATAGGTTCTCGGTTTTGCCATGATCTCCGGCTCCTCTCGTGTACTTATCAAACTCGGCAAAACTATCTCCCGGCGCGGCGCGACGGTGGAAATAGATGCGGCGGGCAATTTCCCGCATCACCGGCGTGCCGATAGCGAGATTGTAAAGCCAGTTGGGCGGCCCCCACTCGATCAGCGAGCGCATCACAAGCTTCGATCCAAAGCCTGGAAGTTCTTTTGCCAAGACTGGGCCGGGAGCCGGGCCGTTGCGAGTCAGATGATCAGCGATCAGTTGTCCGGCGCGACGGCCAAAGCGGAAAGCCAGCCGGATACCCCCTCCGGTCATGGGCGAGACATGGCCCGCAGCATCTCCTATCAGCATAACGTTGTTGCCGGAGAATGGGTGAATCGGACCGCCACACGGAATGAGCCCACTGCGGCGTTCCTTCACCCTTGCTCCCGAGAAGCCGAAGAGACTCTCGGTCTTGGCAAGAAACGCCTTGAGATCGGGCTTGTGGCCATCGCTCGTCGCAAGCCCCGCCTGGAAGAAGCCGGGGGCGGGCGCGACCCAGGCGAGGTAACCGCGGGCCAGCTTGCTGTCGAGGAAGCAATGTAGGCAGCCGTGATCGGCGCCCGGCAAGTCTTCGTACTCGACTTCAAGGCCGGTCAGGAAACGCGTGTTCCGGGCGAGCCCGAACAACCCCGCAACGGTCGAGCGCGCTCCATCGGCGCCCACCAGAAACCGGCAGGAGAGATTGAACTCGGGCAGGACGATCAGGCTTTCGTCCGGTTTCGCCACTGTTAGCTTGCGGCCGCAAAGGAATTCGGCGCCAGCACGCCTTGTCTCGCCCGCAAGCCAGGCGATCAGCGCCGCCGTGTCGGTGGTGAGGAAGTAGTAGCCGGGAGCCGCAAGATCGATCGATTTCAAAGACGGCGCGTAGAGCCTGACCTTGTGGATGGCGCGGGCGACGGCGGGCGGTGTGTCGATCTCCTCGTCCGCCTCCTTCACCAGAATGCCTGTTGTGTGAATGCGCGCCGATGGCGATTGTTTCGCCTCGATGACGACAACGTCGAGGCCGCGCATGGCGGCGGTTCGTGCGCAGACAAGACCCGCAAAACTTGCCCCAACAACGACGAGGTCGGCCTTGCGCATCAGCCAGTGTCAACCTTCGGCGGCCGCTGGAGGGGTTACCGAGATGCTTGTCACCTGCTGCCTGCGCTTCTTCAGAATCTCGAAGCGGAAACCGTGGAAGTTGAAGACCTGGCCGGTCACGGGAATGGCGCGGGCTTCGTGGATAACGAGGCCTGCCAGTGTCGTGGCTTCATCTTCGGGCAGCCGCCAGTTGAAGGCGCGGTTCAAATCGCGCACGGGCACGCTGCCGTCGATGGCGTAGGAGCCGTCGCGGCGGTGGCGGACGCCCGAGGTCAGAATGTCGTGCTCGTCCTTGATGTCGCCGACGATCTCTTCGATGATGTCTTCGAGCGTGATCAAGCCCTGCACCTCGCCATATTCGTCGACGACGATGGCGAAGTGGGTCTTGCGGCGGAGAAACGCGCTCAACTGATCCTCGAGCGGGCGCGTGTCGGGCACGAACCAGGCTGGGCTCAAAGTGTCTTCTATCGAAACCTTGGATGCATCTGACTGAGCCTTCTGCAAGGCCGCGAACAGGTTCTTTGCGTGCAGAATGCCGATGATGTTGTCGGGCTGATCCTTCCACACCGGAAAGCGCGTATGACCGCTCTTCAAAACCTGCTGCACGATCTCTTCCGGCTTGTCGCCGATGTCGATCAGCGTCATGCGCGTGCGGTGGATCATGATGTCGGCGACTTCGAGATCCTTAAGATCCAAAATTCCGCCCAGCATGTCGCGGTCCTTCTTCACCACGCCGCCTTCTTTGTGGTGCAGATCGATGGCGCCGCGGATTTCGTCCTGCGCGGAGAGCACGTTCTGCGCGTTGGAGATATCGACGCCGAACACGCGAAGAATGCTTTTGACGACGAATTCGACGGTCATCACGACGGGGCCAAAAACCGCGACCAGAACCTTGATGACCGGTGCTACGGCGAGCGCCACGCGATCCGGATAGGCGATGGCATAGGTCTTTGGCATGACTTCGCCGAAGATCAGCACGAGAACGGTCATGGCCGCCGAGGCGATGACCGCGCCCGAGTCTCCGAACAGCCCGATCAGAACGGCGGTGGCGAGCGCCGAAGCCGTTATGTTGACGACGTTGTTGCCGAGCAGCAATGCGCCGATCAGCCGCTCGCGCATGGTGGTGAGCGCCAGCGCGATGGAGGCGCGTTTGATCCCCCGCCGCTCGAGCTCGTTGAGCCGCGCCCGCGACGTCGCCGTGAGGGCAGTCTCGGAGCCGGAGAAAAACGCGGACATGACAAGCAACATGAGGATGACGGCAATGGAGACGCCAAGTTCGGTGCTCATCGGTGTTTCAAGTCCTCTTCGAGAAATGCCTGGACGCTCGCTGCGGGAACGTCGCGGGCGATGAATGCCTCGCCGATCTTTCGGGCGAGTATGAAAGTGAGTTTGCCGCCTTGCGCCTTCTTGTCCTGATGCATGATTTCGACAAGACGCGAGGCGGGCGGAAGGTTGCCGGGAATCTTGGCCGAATGCGTGGGAAGTCCAGCGGACGAGAAATGGAGCGCAACTCGATCTGCTGTGCTCTTGGCGCAGTGACCCAAATACTCGGAGAAGCGGAAGGCTTGCACCATGCCTATCGCAACGCCTTCACCGTGAAGGAGCCGATCGGAGTATCCGGTCGCGGCTTCAAGCGCATGGCCGAAGGTGTGGCCGAGATTGAGGAGGGCGCGAACGCCGGTTTCGGTTTCGTCTTCGGCGACGATCTTGGCTTTAGCCTCGCAGCTGACCCGAATGGCGCGGGTGAGCGCCTGGCTGTCGCCACGGAGTACCGCAGGCGCGGCTCCTTCGAGCCATTCGAAGAAGGATGCATCGCCGAGCAGGCCATACTTTGCAACCTCGGCATAACCGGCGGCCAGTTCGCGGCGGGGCAGGGTGGCGAGAAGCTCCGTGTCGCTCAGAACCGCAACGGGTTGATGAAAGGCGCCAATGAGATTCTTTCCGTGTACGGAGTTAATCCCGGTCTTGCCGCCAACGGAGGAATCGACCTGGGCAAGAAGCGTTGTCGGAATCTGCACGAAACCTACGCCTCGACGGAGAATGGACGCCGCGAAACCCGCGAGATCGCCGATGACGCCGCCGCCGAATGCAATGACAAGATCGCGGCGTTCGACACCCGCCGCGAGCAGCGCATCGCAAACGCGCGCCAATTCCGCGTAGCTCTTGCTCGCCTCGCCAGGCGGAACGATGATCGCTTCGGATTTGATTCCTTCCGCCTCGAGCGATGCCTTGAGCGCCGGCAGATGAAACTTCGCCACATTTGCATCGGTCACGATGGCCGCGAAGGGACGTTTCAGAAGCGGTTTGAGTCGTAAACCTACCTCGCGCAACAAGCCTTCGCCGATATCAATATCGTAGGCGCGGCCGGCGAGATCGACCCGCACGGTTTCGCGGCGCGGTTCAGTGCTGGGTTGCTGCATTGTCGAACCTGTCCCAGCCCTGCCACTGGGCGAGCGCCCGCACCACATCGCTTACCATTTGGGTATGCTGCACATCCTTGCTTTCGACCGTCACATCGGCCTCGGCGTAGACCGGGTAGCGCTCATCGATCAAACGCCGCATGACGCCTTCCGGATCGCCGTTGCGAAGGAGCGGCCTGTCGCTCCGCTTCATCACGCGTTTCATGAGCAGCGGAAGCTCGGCTTTGAGCCACACCGAAACGCCGCTGTCGCGAATGCGGTTCCGGGTTTCCTCGTTGATGAAAGCGCCGCCGCCCGTGGCCAGAACTTTGGCCTCGCCATCGAGCAGCCGTGCGATGACTCTGCGTTCGCCCTCGCGGAAATAGGTCTCGCCATGATCGGCAAATATCTCGGCAATCGACTTTCCCGCCGCGAGCTCGATCTCGTGGTCGGCGTCAACGAAGGCGAGGCCCAGCTTCTCGGCGAGCCTGCGGCCGACGCTGCTCTTGCCCGCACCCATAAGGCCAACCAGCACGATCGAACGGCTGCCCAGCCTCTCAAGCACGGTTTCCACCTCCTTGGCGATCGAGCGCCGCGCCATTCCCGGTCCTTGCCCCCTGTTTGCGGCGCTGTTCTATCGCGCCTGACGCACCCTCGCAAAGGCTTTCCCCGGAGCGTCTTAATCGGGTAGGATTCGCCCGAGGAGCCAAATACCTTGCCCGACAGTCTTCGCTTTCTGTTAATCGTCTCGTGTTTGGCTGGCGCGGTGTATGGCACGGCCTGGGTTCTGGCGAAGTTTCCGCCGGATCAGGTCGAAATCGTGAAACCGCTTCCCAGTGAAAAGCTCCGCGCCCAATGACCTGTCTCCCGGCATCCGCCTGATCGAGCGTTTCCTCGAAATGATGAGCGCGGAACGCGGTGCTGCACGCAATACGCTGGCGGCTTATGGGCGCGACTTGGCGGATTTCGCGGAGTTCGCGGGCAAGCGGGCAATCCCGCTCAGCAAGGTCTCGAGCGACGACATCCGTGGCTACCTGTCCTTTATGGAGGCGCAAGGCCTGGCGCGCACCACGGCGTCGCGGCGGCTTTCGGCGGTTAAACAATTCTGCCGCTTCCTGCATGGCGACGGGCTTGCGGAGAAGAATGCGGCGGCGATCGTTCAGGCCCCGCGCGCGGCCAGGCCATTGCCGAAACATATGTCTGGAAAGGACGTCGAAGGATTGCTCTCAGCCGCGCGCCGCCGGGCCGGAACGGATAAACCAGGAGCGCGTTTCCGTGCGCTACGGCTGCTCTGCCTCCTGGAACTGCTTTATGCGACAGGGCTTCGTGTCTCTGAACTCGTTAGCTTCACGGTACAGGCAGCCACCGCCGATCCCCAATTCATCACCGTCACCGGCAAGGGTGGACGCGAGCGGTTGGTGCCGGTTTCCGCCGCGGCGAGAGAGTCAGTCAAAACCTATCTCGACGCCCTTAGGGAATTCGAAAAAATCCGCGGCAAGTGGCTGTTCCCTTCTTTCGGCGGCTCCGGGCATTTGACGCGCCAGCACTTCGCAACCGACCTCAAGGACCTCGCAACGGAAGCTGGCCTCGATCACCGGCTGATCTCGCCGCACGTATTGCGTCATGCCTTTGCAACGCACCTTTTGGAAGGCGGGGCCGATCTCAGGGCGGTGCAGCAAATGTTGGGGCACGCCGATATTTCGACCACGCAAATCTACACCCATGTGCAGGCCGGGCGCCTCAAGGCCGTGGTCGAGGCCTATCATCCGCTTGGCTCAAGAAAAGTTGACTAAGCCCGCCCGCGCTGCCACTTAGAGCGCCGGGTCACAGACTTTCAGGTTGAAATGCAGTCTTTTCTGGATTTCGAGGCGCCGGTCGCGGAACTCGAAGGCAAGATCGCCGAATTGCGGACGCTGGCGGCAGGCGATTCCACCGTATCCATCGCAGACGAAGTGAGAGCGCTGGAAAGGAAGGCGGCGAAGAGTCTCGCCGATCTCTACCAATCGCTGACGCCGTGGCAGAAGGCGCAAGTGGCGCGCCATCCCGAGCGGCCACACGGGCTCGATTATGTCAATGCGCTGATGAGCGAGTTCACGCCGCTTTCGGGCGACCGGAAATTTGCCGACGATTACGCCATCAT
>JBJXGL010000384.1:0-2598 GCA_046160365.1 Aestuariivirga sp.
CGGGATTATCGGCGGGGCAATCGTCGATGGGCTGTTGCTGTTGTTCCTTGCCCATGACTTTCGGATCCTGCGCCGTCTGGCTTTCCGGCGGAAGTACTTCTTCGCGCTTGCCGGGAAGCACGGTGTCGTCGTTGCCGCCGCCGAACAATTTCTTCACCGAGCCGCAGCCGCCAAGTCCAACAGCGAGGACAGAAAGTATCAGAATGCGTCTGTTCATTTGGTAGCGAGTTTCGGAGTGATGAGCTGGATCATGGCTTGCGATCTCTGCCGCATCGCGGTGGTGGCGGCGGGATCGGCGAAAATGGCGTTGAAGTAACGGTCCGCCATGGCGAAATCGCCGGTGCGGTAGGCGGCGATGGCGAAAATTTCACGCGCGGCGAGACGCCAGGGATTGCCGTCCTTGTCGTAGACGCCGAGTTTCGGAAGAAGCTGATCGGGCGTTGCCGTGTCGCTTAAGAGATAACCGGCGCGGATCGCCGCTGCATCGCGCAAGGTTTGATCGGCGGAGGCGTTTGCCGCGATTGCCTCGAACGCCGCAACCGCTTCATCTGTCTTGCCGGATTGAGCGAGCAGCCCTGCCCGCTCGAACTCCGCGAGTTGTTGGAATCCGCTGTGGCCAATCGCAGCGAGACCCGCCGCCGCATCGTCCTTCTTGCCATCCGCTGCCTGCTTGATCGCCGCGAGATATGTGTCGGCGGCGGCTTGCGACTGCTTTACTTGCCAGAACTGGTAGCCCTTCAATCCGGCGACACCGGCAACGACGAGAAACGCGGCGGCCATGACATAACTGCCGAACCGGTCCCAGAGTTTTTTGTATTGTTCCTGGCGGACATCCTCGTCCACTTCCCGGAACAGCGATTCATCGCTCAAATCGATCGCTCCCGCCACCTCAACCGGGGCCGGGCGTACAGCGGCAGGCGGGCCAAATCAAGGCAAAACGGCCTTAGTCTTTGTAGGCGGCCTTGATGGTCTGCCTTCGGATCAGGGCGAACTGGGCGAAGAACGCCCCCGCGGCAATCAGGATTCCAGTCAGCATTCCCAAGATTTCGTACATGCTCAACTCCCAAGCCAAACGGGGATAAGTAGGCGCGCTTATGGTTAAAGGGTGCTTAAAGAGGAGAGGCAGCGGCGAAGGCTGTCATCAAACCGGCATCGACGCGCTCGGCGATAAGGCTCTGGATGACCCACACGCCCTCGCTCGCGACAAGCACGAAGTTCCTGGTTTCGCCGCGCGCGACAATCGCGGTGTCGCTCCAATGAGCGCCTTCCGGCGCATTGCCGCTGCCATCAACCTCGCGCCAGACATGGCCGTGAATGTGGAGTGGCTGTTCGAATGCCGTGGCGTTCTCGATCACAGCGATGACAGTTTCGCCCGGCTTGAAGGTGGCTGTTGGCGCCGCACCCGGACCAGCTTCGCCATTCACCGCCCAGGCGATGCCGCGCTCGAGCAGCGCTCTCAGCTCCAGCATTTCGCCCGCGACTCTTGCTTGTTTCAACCCGCCCTTCTCGCCGCCTTCGATGCGAAGATTAAGGATCGCGGCCATGGCGAGGTCGCCGGGTTCGGGAAGCGGGTTTTGCGGAAGCGCGAAGTTTTCGGGGAGGCTAGCCGATTGCTTCGCGGGCTCGAGATAACCGATCTCGACAACATCCTCGAAAAGATCGAGGGCCAGCACGATCAGATCCGGCGTTTCCGTGACAATGAGGTCGGCGCGCTGGCCGGGCGCCAGTTTCAAAGCCCCCTGCCCCAGATTATGCGGCGGCACTGGCTGGCCATCGAGTGCCGCGATCAACGGGTCGGCGCCTTTGAACAGAAGCCCCATGGTGCGGCTGTTGGCGGCATTGAGCACGCGGAGCCTCGCGGCGGCACCAGCGGGCAAAACGAGGCGATTGCGGAACCTTCCATTGACCGTGAACCAGTTGCCGGGGCGGCCCTCGGCGATGGCGGCTTCGAGCGAGCCGAAGCCTCCCGCAAGCCCATCGCCTTCGAGCAACCAATCGTCGAGGACCACGGGCACATCTTCAAGGCCGGCAACGGGTTCCGCCTCTTCCACGATCAGCGCCCCATAAAGCCCCATCTCGCGCTGCTTCGAGCTGCCGATCATCGGACCGAACCAGAATGTTCCCGCATCGGGCGGCGTGAACACGCATTCGATAGCCTCGGCTTCGCCGGGCGGGATGTTGAGCGTCATCATATCCGCTGGTCCGCGCACGCCGAACCAGTGCAACCAGATTTCCTCGTCGATAAGATTGACGAGCTTGACCTTGAACTCCTGCCCCTGCTTGGCGCGGAGGATGCAGGCGTCCTCGCCCTTCGCGAACGACACGCCATCAATGCCGCCTCCGCCTTCCAGCACTGGCAGACTGGCGCGCTCGGCACGAAGCTCTGGCATCCCCTCCGGAGTCTGGGCGAGCGAAAACCGGCAAGCCGCCAGACCAAAAGGCATCGAAGCGATGAGAGACCTGCGCGAAACCATGAAATTGGGCCAAACCGATTCGCCCGCAGTCTATCGCGGGATGTGGCGAATGCGTGATTTGCCGCTATTGACCCTTTGGTGCACCGCAACTATGGTCCGCCCGCCTTTCAAAAGGGCCCGTAGC
>JBJXGL010000385.1:0-4793 GCA_046160365.1 Aestuariivirga sp.
CGCGACGCCATCGAAGCCTTCTTTGCCAGGCACAACGAACATGCCAAACCGTTTCGTTGGCGCAAGCGAGAGGTCAAGGGTAGCCAGCTCCGAAATACAATAGTTAACTTATGCCATTAAGCACTAGGTGTAGTCCCCAGCGCTCGCACCGTTTACATTCACGCAAGCCAGATCGCAGTCGCCTGGCAGAACGGCATGCTGCTCTCACCAGCCTTCTGGATCTGGCTTTGGTCCTCATGGATGGCGGTGATTCTACCGACCGCGATGGTGGTCCGCGCCCTGCCCTTCCTGGGCGCAACTGACGCCCGGCCGGCCTTCCTGGTGGCGACCCTCGGCTCGTTCACCGCGATCGCCATCGGAATCGCCGTACTATGGCACTTCGTGGCCTGGGGATCCATGCCTTTGCTGCCCAATGGCGACCTTCGGTACCTCCCCTTTTGGCCCTGGCCGGGGCGGCCGTTCACACCCTACATACTAGGATCCTGAATACTCGACAGAGCCCATTGTCACCGTGCGTTAACTGTGTTAACGTCTTGTCAGATAAACACCGGAATGGTGATCGGACCTCAAACATCAACGGTTCAATTCAGCCCACCGAGCCAGACTATCCACAGGACATACCGACTCGGCGTGGTACCTCAAGAAGGAGAAACCTTGTCTATGGAGATCACGCAAGAACTACTGAAAGCGCGTCTGATGGAAACCAACGATGAATTCCGCAGGCTTGCTGAACAGCACGCGGAATACAAGCGTCGAGTGGAATTGCTCGAACACAAGTCCCATCCTTCGAGCGAAGAACTCGCGGAAGAAGTAAAGCTTAAGAAACTGAAGCTTCATCTCAAAGATCAAATGGCAGAAATGCTCGAGTCCTACCGGACCGCGCAGGTTGTCTGAAATCGTCAGTTCGCGCGTCTAATTTCGGCTTTCAGTTAAACCAAGGCCCCATCCGGTCGCTTGCACCGGTTGGGGCCTTCGCCCTGAGCGGCACTTTTCCGTTATCGTGAACCATATGCGTCTTCCAGCACTTTGGTTCCTGGCCGTGTCAGCCTTCGCACAGCCTGCCGACATCATCCTCCACAACGGCAAGATCGTCACCGTCAACGCGCGCAACGAGATTGCGCAGGCA
This sequence comes from Aestuariivirga sp., assembly GCA_046160365.1. Taxonomy (GTDB): domain Bacteria; phylum Pseudomonadota; class Alphaproteobacteria; order Rhizobiales; family Aestuariivirgaceae; genus Aestuariivirga. The sequence goes on from JBJXGL010000385.1 coordinate 1,127, forward strand.
ATCGCCATCCGCGGCGACCGCATCGTCGCTGTGGGAACGAACCCAGGCGTACTCGGCCGCAAGGGCCCGGCGACCCGCATGATCGATCTTCAAGGCAGGACAATGCTGCCGGGTTTGATGGATTCGCACACCCATGCCCTTGATGCCGCCATGTACGAATTCGAGCATCCGATTCCGGACATGGAAACCATCGCCGACGTTTTGAAGTACCTGCGCGGCCGCGCCGCGATGACTCCCAAGGGCGAATGGATCGTCCTTCGGCAGGTTTTCATAACCCGCCTTCGCGAACAACGCTATCCCACTCGCGCCGAACTCGATGAAGTGGCGCCTGGTCATCCGGTGCTGTTCGGAACCGGTCCTGACGCCTCTCTTAATTCGATGGCGCTCAAGCTCAACAGCATTGGCCGCGAAAAACATCCCGCGGAAGGGAGTGGCGGCAAGATTGAACGCGACGCCAGCGGCGAGCCCACCGGCATTCTGCGCAGCTCTTCGAAATTCGTCAAAGTATCCAGTTCCGCCAAGCCGCCATCGCTTGAAGATCGCTTGAAGCGGCTGAAGATGATGCTGGCTGATTACAACTCGGTGGGCATAACCTCCATCGCCGACCGCGACGTTTCGGATTCCGAAGTCGACGTGTATCGCGCCGCCCGCCAACGGGGCGAACTCACCTGCCGCGTCTTCCTCAACTACCACATCGAGCCTAACGACTCGCTGGACAAGATTGAGGCGCAGATTCGCAAGGCGGCCCAGGACCCTCTGCATCAATACGACAACAAGCTCTGGTTGCGCGGCCTGAAGATTTTCCTCGATGGCGGCATGTTGACCGGCAGCGCCTACATGCGCGAGCCATGGGGCTTGAGCAAGATCTTCTCCATCACCGATCCGAATTACCGCGGCCTGCTTTATGTCGAGGCCGAGCGCCTATACCAGGTTGCGCGGATGGCGCTGAAGAACGACTTGCAGTTCACGGCACATTCGGTTGGCGACGGCGCGGTTCACGCCCTGATCGCGGCCTATGAGCGGGTGAACAAGGATTTCCCGGTCCGCCCGCAGCGCCCCTGCATCACCCACTGCAACTTCATGTCGCCGGAGGCGGTTGAGCGCATGGCCGCCATCGGCATTGTGGCCGACCTGCAGCCTGCATGGCTGGAGCGCGACGGCGCCACGCTGCGCAAACAATTCGGCGATCCGCGCCTGCGCTTTTTTCAGCCCTACAAAACCTTGTTTGCGAAAGGCGTGACTGTTGGTGGTGGATCGGATCACATGCAGAAAATCGGCAGCTTGCGGTCGATCAACCCCTACAATCCATTCTTCGGAATGTGGATCGCGCTGAAGCGCCAGCCGCGCTGGACCGACCAACCCGTGCATCCGGAAGAAGGCATCACGCGTGAGCAGGCCATTCGTCTCTACACCCTCAACAACGCGTTGCTGATGTTCGATGAGAAGAACAAGGGCTCGCTGGAGATGGGCAAGCTGGCGGATCTGATTGTGCTCAACAAGGATATTCTCACCTGCCCGCTGGATGAGGTGAAGGATATTACCGTGGAGCGCACGCTGCTGGGCGGCAAGGAAGTTTACAAGAGCCAGTAGAATCTGGCGGCAGCAATTTCAAACAGGATCGGCGATGGGGATTGATTTCGTGTAGAATCGGACGCGCAGAGAGTTGTTTTGCTCCCCAGTGTTGGTGGAGCGGGTAAAGACCGGCCGGTTGGGAGGAAGGAAGCAGAGCATGGGTAGGTTCATCTCGATGTGTACGATTCTTCTGGTGATGGTGGCCGCGGCACTTGCCGCCGATATCAGCGGCAAGTGGACGGGACAGGTTCCCCGCGGCGGTCAGACCGTCGAGACCACATTTACTTTCAAAGTGGATGGCGACAAGCTGACTGGCTCAATGTCAGGCGGACAGGGCGGGACGTTGGAAATCGCTGATGGAAAAGTCAGTGGCGACACCGTCTCCTTCAGCGTCACTACCGAGCGCGGGAAGAGGACGTTCACCGGCACGGTCTCCGGCAACGAAATCAAGTTCAAGCGGGAAGGTGGCCAAAACCCGTCGGAATTTACCGCCAAGCGCTCGGGCACATAGACTGCGGGCTTCTTTGTCTGGTCGTGCTTGACGCAGCGCCTTATGGAATCCGGCCGTATTTCTTCAAAACTTCGACGAGCCGGGCTCCAGGCAGGCCGAAGATGCGGATGCCATCGACGCCGGTCATGACGGGCGGCGCGGCGAGCATGGCGTTGACAACGGCCTCCTCAGTGGCTTCGATGGTGGCGCGGAACAACGGATCGATTACATTGTTTGGGATCATCTCGATCTTGGCGATCTCGTTGGGCTGCGATGCTGCTGAGTTGGCGGTGGAAAGAGCGAGGAACAGGTCGCCGGAGCCGTTGCCGGCCCAACTGCCTAACTTGCCCAGCCCCATTCCGACGCGTCTGGCGATTCTTTTCAACTGATGGGGAAGCAGGGGTGCATCGGTGGCTACGACGACTACAATGGACCCGCGCCCCAGCTCAGAGGCTTCCGCGGCGGTATCGCGCCGTGAGGCCTGGGCAGGGGAGCAAGGCCGCATGCGAGAGCCGATCCAGGGGCGGGTCTGCGGAAGTGTGGTGCATGCCCTCAGATCAGTGATCTCGCGTCCCACTGGAGCGCCGAGCACTTGAAAATCGCCGCCATAGTTGCACTGCACCAGCACACCCAAGGTGTATCGTTTGCCGGCCACGGTCACAAGACGTGAGGCGGAGCCGATGCCGCCCTTAAATCCGTTGCACACCATGCCTGTGCCGCCGCCCACGGCGCCTTCGACGACGGGTCCGCTCTTTGCGGCATCAAGGGCAGCCCAGGCATGCTCGGGCTTGACATGCTGTCCGTTGGCGTCATTCAAGGAGTCGAAGGTTTCGGCGACGACGGGATAGGTGAAGACAAACTCCCTGCCGCGGGCGATCTGCCAATGGATGGCGGCGTCGCGCACGACTCCGACGCTGTGCGTCCCGGTGAGGAGGATGGGGCCTTCGAGGAAGCCTGATTCTTCGATCCAGTTGACTCCGGTCATGTCCCCATTGCCGTTCTGGTTGAACGTTGCGGCCATGACGAAATCCCAGTTGCCTCTGGGGCGAGGGAGGATCGCGGTGACTCCAGTGCGAACGGGGCCCTGGCCGGGGACCAGCTTTCCTTCCCCTCGAATCAGAGTGGCGTGGCCGACGGCGACACCAGCAACGTCGGTAATGGCGTTGTTCGGGCCGGGCGTGCCATCGAACGGGATGCCGAGGGCGCGGCCTCGCGGGTTCTGCGCCAGCAAAGCGGAACTGAAGAGGAGAACGAAGCATGTTGTTTTCGCGATTGGGACAGGTGTTGTCATGGTGATGGTCCGCATCCCGCAGTCTACCTGACGCGATGCTTCTACGGGGACACACGATGTCCAATGTAGAGTAGGCGAGCTAAACAGCGCCTTGCGGTCATCCATGCGCGGAGGCGCATGGAACGGTCGCTACCCAAACGGCACTACTTTCCTATACCGCATAAAGACGTCTCTCGACGAGGTACTTCATGCTCAGCAAACCCTGGTCCCAACGCAAACCCCGCTACGACTTCATGATCGTCGGCTCCGGCTATGGCGGAGCCATCACCGCCGCACGCATCGCCAACGCCGATCTGCCCAACAAGCAATCGGTC
>JBJXGL010000386.1:0-6690 GCA_046160365.1 Aestuariivirga sp.
GGAGCCGGGCATCTCCAGCCCTCGCGGGCAGGAAATCTGTAGCCACTTCAATCGAGAAATCACATCCACGGCTCATACAAGGGCGAATGCCCGCCGCTCTCGCCTTCGCGAACGGTTAGGCGTGAAACTGCTCCAAAAGCACAATGGCCCGGCTTGCTGCCGGGCCATTGCTTGCAGGGGACGGTACCTTGCCTTTAGTTGGACGCGGTGGCCGAGCCCAGGAACTTCATCGGGTCCATGGCGGTGGCGCCTTTGCGGACTTCGAAGTGGAGCTGCGGGCTGGTGACCGAGCCGGTCTGGCCGGCCTTGGCGATGACATCGCCGCGCTTCACCGTGTCGCCGCGTTTGACGAACAATTCCTTGGCGTGGGCATAAGCCGTGACCCAACCGCCTTCGTGGCGGATCAGCACCAGATTGCCGTAGCCTTTGAGCTCGTTGCCGGCATAGGCCACCACACCGCTGTCCGCGGCGCGGATTCCGGTTCCTTCCGGAACCGCGATGTTGATGCCTTCGTTCTTGAGGCCGTTGGGCTTCGATCCGTAGCCCGAGATCACCTTGCCGCGCACCGGCCAGCGCATGGCCACGGCGGATGATGCTGGAGCGGACGGTGCCGGTACCTGCTCTGCCGTTTCGGCCGGCTTCGCTGCCGGAATTTCCTCAGCCGCGAGAGACTTCTCAGCCTCCGGGGTCTTCAAAGTCATGTCCGCATCGGCGGTCTTCTGTTCCGGTGCCGCGATCTCATCCTCGGGCGCGATACGCGCCATGGACTTGCTGGCAGCTCCGCCCGGGATCTTGATTGCCTGGCCGATCTTCAAAGTGCTGTTACGCTCGAGGCCGTTCGCTTGCGCGATGGCATAGGGCGACATCTTGTATTTGCGGCCGAGGCTGAACAGCGTCTCGCCCTTCGCTACCTTGTGTGCGCCGGCGGCGGTCATCGGCTTCCGCGTGGTGGGTTCGTCGAGCGTGAGCGTGTCCGGCTCGGCGGACGCCGCCATCTTCGGCTCCGGCATCACGGCTTCGGATGCGCCCGGAATAATCAGTGTACGGCCGATCGCCACGTTGTAGGGCGGCTTGATGCGGTTGGCGGACGCTAACTGCGACACGGTCACGCCATTGGCCTTGGCGATCGAATAGAGCGTCATGCCCTTGGTCACCTTGACGCTGGCACCCGACGCCTGCTTGCGGAGCACTGGTCTGGCCGGCGTTTCGACCATGTTCTCCTCAGGGAGAACCTCGGCTTGCTCGAAGACCGGGCGCTTGCGCGCTTTCGGCGTCATCGCCTGATCGTCGAGTGTGGCCTGCTCATACGGTGGCTGGCGATACTTGGGCTTCTTGTAAGCCGTTTCGTAGTTGTATTTCGGCGGCTGATAAGCGGGCTGGCGCACCTGGGCATTGGCCAGCGGGCGCGAACTGACGGCATCATCGCTGTCCACCTCGGGAGCCGTGGTCCGCTTCGGCTTGGGCACCGAGGCTGTGTAGACCGGATCGACATCGGATGGATTGGAGGCGAAGCGCTCGGATGAGCTCGAGCAGGCGGCCAGCATGACAGCGGCTGCCGCCGACACGAGATACTTGCTCTTGGAGAGAGCCTTCGAGGCGCTGGGTAGTTCGGAAGGCATAACGCGGACTCCACGACAAACTGACAACGTGAAAATGACTTGTTTAGGTTAAGGGAGAGTTTATGGCGGAGGGCCGTTTCAACGTGACGGTGAAAAAGGCGGCAAGTTCTGTAGCCGCCAAATGCTCCGGCGATGGTCGCATCGCGGCCAATCGAACTCAATGACTTGCTCAAAGAGTGTGCCGCGTTGAGACCTCGGAGCGGCGCAAGTCATTGACTTCGATTGGCCGCGATGCGGGTGTGCAACGACGCATTCGACAGCAAGGTGCGCGCCTCCTCAACGGAAACAACTCGCATTTCGCCTTGAATTGCGTCGTGGAACTCCCGCAAATGGACAAGACGGGGTCAACGCCCGGCGCTGCTCCGGCCGCGCCATAGGCTCCGAATGTCGAGCCGCGGCGTTGAGGCCGGCTTGGCCATTTGCGACCCTGGCAACAGCAATCGAGATCTGTGAATCCACCAGGCGAATGGACAAGGCTGGGTCCTCGGCCGAGCAATCGAGGTGTATGAAGTTGCTACTCGACAACCACTGTGGCGCCGACTTTCACGCGTTCGAAGAGGTCGATCACCTGCTCGTTCATCATGCGGATGCAGCCGGAAGAAACCGCAAGCCCGATGCTCCAGGGTTGCGAGGTGCCGTGGATGCGGTATTCGGTGTGGCCTATGTATATTGCACGCGCGCCGAGCGGATTTTCGGGTCCGCCTTCCATCACGGCAGGCAGCTTGCGGCCCTTCTTGGCCTCGCGTTCGACCATGGCTTGTGGCGGACGCCACGTTGGCCAAGCGGCTTTGCGTGTCACTTTATTGGTGCCGGACCACGTGAAGCCTTCCTTGCCGACACCCACGTGATACATGATGGCCTTGTTGCCGGGGAGGACAAAGTAGAGTTTCCGCTCCTTGGTGCGCACGAGGATGGAGCCGGGAGCGAGCGCTTCGGAGAATTCGATGATCTGGCTACGCTTCGAACGCGGGATGTTGCTGCGCGTTTGCGGAACAAGCATCGCCTGATCCGAAGATGGCTCTTGCATGCCACCGAGGATTTCGAATGCCGCTTTCGGAATTTGCAGGCTGTTCGCCGCCGCGGGACCCGCAGCAAGCATCACGGCCATTGCGGACGCCGCAGACCAGTCTTTACGCATACACCACTCACCCTGTCCCCTAACCCGAGGCCAGCGGGCGGGACTGTAAGGAGGCCGCCTTAATGCCCGCTTAAGCTGCGGAGCATGTCTTTGGCGGAGCGGCGGGTAACGGGATGACGCCAGCGCGGGGCCAGCTCGAGAATGGGCTCCAGAACGAAGGTGCGTTCGGCGATGCCGGGGTGAGGAAGGATCGGCCCGCTCTTCTTCAAGAGCCCCTTGTAATCGATCAGATCGAGGTCGAGCGTGCGTGGACCCCAACGGACGCCGCGCCTGCGGCCGGCTTCCCGTTCGATGGCATGGAGCCTTCGCATCAATGACTCTGGAGGCAAATGGGTTTCAACGACGGCGGCAGCGTTCACGAAATCCGGCTGGTTGATGCGGCCAAAGGGGGTTGTGAGGATCAACTTCGAAACTTTTTTGAGGTGCAAACCGTCGCGATCGAGATGATCCAAAGCCATCCTGATGGCGTCGCTGGGCGTTCCCCATGGCCCACTCATGTTGCTGCCGAGTGCGACGAGGATCATCTTTGCTCTTGTTCCGGCCCTGGGAGCCCCCTAAAAAGCCGCCCATTCATCGATAGGGGATTTCAATCATGAATTTCTACGAAGACGAACGCGTGGCTTTGTTTATCGACGGAGCCAACCTCTATGCAACCGCAAAGACGCTGGGGTTTGACATCGACTACAAGCGGCTTCTCACTTACTTCCGCAAGCGCTCGCGGCTTCTGCGCGCAATCTACTACACGGCGCTGCTCGACGATGCGGAGTATTCGCCACTCCGTCCCTTGATCGATTGGCTCGACTACAATGGCTACAAGGTGAGAACGAAACCCGCCAAGGAATTCACCGACTCCATGGGCCGCCGCAAGATCAAGGGCAACATGGATATCGAGCTCGCCGTCGACATGATGCAGCTGGCCGACGGCCTCGATCACATTGTCTTGTTCTCGGGCGATGGCGATTTCCGCTCGCTTGTCGCGGCAGTTCAAGCCAAGGGCAAGCGGGTGACGGTGGTCTCCTCGCTCACCACGCGCCCGCCGATGATCGCCGACGATTTGCGGCGGCAGACCGACCAGTTCATCGAACTCGCGGACTTGCGCGCCGAGATCGGCCGCGACCCGTCCGAGCGCCCAATCCGCGATCGCCCCGTTCAAGCGGCGCAGGACCGGTTCGAGGATTTCGCGGATATCTGAGCAAGGCTCGCTGGAGGTGATGTGTCGAGCGATCTCGCCTCCCGGGCGAACCAGCGACACTCTTCGAGCGCCTCATCGGCTTCGTGACGCTTATCTGTAATGGGTCAATTTGAATTTCCGCCTTTGGCACTTGACCAGACATTTGCAGGATATGCGTGAACCGACGTGAATGACCCATTTCTGACAAGCACAAGTCGGCAGGCTAGTTTGGGAACGTGATCTTGCCGCGCGCGCGCAATTCCTGTGGTAGCAGGCAATCATAGATGTGTGTGTGAGTTGGCGTGGCGACTTGCGCCTCTCGGCCCAAGCGCACCACTGCGCCATTCCAATATTCAAGTTCGCTCGGCTTGCCGCCAACAATGTCGCGTTGCAAGGAAGTAGTGCCGCCGGGTGGCAGGCCATCGTAGAACTTCATGGTGTCGGCAATCGCGGTGGCCGGCATATCGATGTTTCGCGCGCGTGCGACGGCAACGACTTCTTTCAGGCCCTGCTCGAGCAGTCGCCGTGTTTCTGGAACTGAGCGAGTGACACCAATTGGAGCCCTCGCAATTGCGCCGACGCCACCGAAAGAGGTCACCATCAGGAATTTGTCCCAGAGCGCCCTGACGATATTGGAAGGCACTTCGACCGGAACTGCGGCCCTCGCAAAGGCACCTTGCAATCGTTCGACGCGCTCGCTGAGGTGGTTATCAAACTCACCAAATTTAATGAAATTATTGCCGCCTGCGCTGCAGATATGACCCGGGCCTGCGACCCAACTCAGTGTCCCGCACATACCCCCCAACACGTGGTCCGCGCCGAGTACGGTCGCAAGCTGCGATGGTGCCTCCACGCCATTCTGCAATGGCACCACGAATGCACCACGGCCAACAAGAGGCCAAAGGGCCTGGGCCGCATCCAGCACCTGCCAAGCCTTGACCCCAACAAGCACCGCGTCCGCGCCGGTCACCTCTGCAGGATCATCAGTCGCCTCGACCGGATGAATGACGGTGTCACCCTTGGGAGTTTCCAGTCGTAGTCCCTTGGCGCGCAGCGCCTTTAAATGTTCGCCGCGCGCAACGAAAACCACATGTTCTCCCGAAAGGGCCAATTGCGCGCCGAAATATCCTCCGGCACCCCCGGTTCCATAGATGACAACGCGCATCAAAGCCTCCTGGCATGACCGATGTGTACTCGCGCCGTGGCGCTTACGAGCCGCTGCGGAGCGCCGACGTCATTGCGGACTCAGGTTACCGCAGTTTTGCGCCGAGTCATATCTCGCGACCTCCGCCATTGGCCCGGAGCGGCAGATTTGATGCTGGAACTTCTCGTCTGCAATTGAAACAAATGCAGACATAAAAAGGCGGCGACAATGTTCTCGCTTTGAAAATCAGGCGGACTCACTGCCCCGCCTTTCTGCAAGATTCTGATAACTCCATCCCTCCGTCACAATGGGTCACCGCTTTCGCTGAGATGACGAGCATGGGCGAAAGCGGGGCTTCGAAGCACTTCCAGAGTTTCGACTGCGTCCATGGTTGGATTGCGAATATCGCTGTGCACTGCGGCGATCTTTGCGTCGCGCGCAATCAGCGTGATGCGCTTTAGATAGTCTTCACCGCCGGTGCGGAATGTTTCGAGGCGAAGGGCGTTGGCGAAGGTGCGGCCGGTGTCCGAGAGCAGCGGAAACGGCAGGCTGCATCGTTTGGCGAATTCGGATTGCCACGGGGGCTCTTGAAATGACAGGCCGAAGACTTGCGCTTTGAGGGCGATGAACCGCGCGTGATGTTCTGCATAAGCTTGGGCTTGCGGCGTCGAGCCGTGGGCGCCGGGGATCACGTCCCAGTTGGGAGGGTTGGGGATACCGGGTCTGCCGGTGTAGGGGTAGCAGAAAATCACAACGAGGCCGCGAAGTTTTGCGGGGTTGATGACGCCGCCGTGCGTCGCGGGAAGATCAGTGTACGGAAGAGATTTACCGATGAGCGCGGTCATCCGCCCTTCATCAGGCGGGCCTTCTCCCTGCCCCAGTCCCGGGCCTTAATGGCTTCGCGCTTGTCGTGCATTTTGCGGCCCTTGGCGAGGGCGAGATCGACTTTGGCGCGGCCTCTTGGATTGAAGAAGATTTTCAGCGGCACGATGGTGAGGCCTTCGCGCTGGACGCCGTTCGCGAGTTTTTCGATCTCGCGTTTGTGCAGGAGGAGCTTTCGCGGGCGCTTTGGATCGTGGTTGAAGCGGTTTGCTTCGCGGTATTCCGGGATGTTCGAGTTCAGCAGGAACAGTTCGCCGCGCTTCATCGTGGCGTAGGCTTCGGCGAGATTGGTGCGGCCTTCGCGCAGCGACTTCACTTCGCTGCCGGTGAGCACCAAGCCTGCTTCGAAGGTTTGCAGGATTTCGTATTCATGACGGGCGCGGCGGTTGTCCGCCACGACCTTGACGCCCTGCTCCTTGCGCGAGGATTTGGCCCCGCCGGCCTTTGAGGACATTTCAGTTCAAAAGACCCGCGTGCACCATGGCCTCGCGCACGGCCTTCTTGGTGGACTCAATGACCGGAACCATGGGCAGCCGCGCGTCCGGCTGGCAAAGTCCGAGGAGGCTGCAGGCGTACTTTACCGGGCCAGGGCTTGTTTCCACGAAGAGCGCGTGATGCAGCGGCATCAGGCGGTCCTGAAGCTTCAATGCCTTGCCATAGTCGCCCGCGAGCGTTGCTTCCTGGAACTCCGCGCACAGACGCGGCGCGACATTGGCGGTCACCGAGATGCAGCCGA
>JBJXGL010000387.1:0-12688 GCA_046160365.1 Aestuariivirga sp.
TCTTGGAGGTGAAGTCGCCCTCCTCGCCGATGTTTTCGATCAGTGTTTCGAGGCTCACAGGCCTGCGGCGGTGCTTGCGTCTGGCCTTCTTGCCCATGACGCGGCCCTTGGAAAACACCTTCTGCGAAGTCTGGTCGACGATCTGGCCGACGCGCTCCAGATGATCGGCGGCGCGGTCCACCACCGCTTCGAGAAGGCTGATGTAAACGCCCCAACCGGTCATGGCGGTGGTTTGCGGTTTCATTGCCCGCTTCACATAGGCCGGAAAGGCCTGCGGGTGATGATAGCGGATAGTAATCAGCGTGTTGCCCTTGATGATGAAGGTAACAGGCGAGGACTCGGGCTGATCGTTCTCGCCGCGGCGGATCAGGTTCGCGGTCATGAAGGCAGCGCCATCCTCCTGATAGAGGCGGCTCGAGGCCTCGATCTCGGCCAGTTCCTCGCGGGTCGGAATGTCGATGCCGAGCGCCAGTTCGACAGCGCTCTCCTCGCCCGCGGTGGGCTCCACCAGATCGAGCCAGATGGCGTCCTTCGGCACAACCGGCTCGGCGAGCGGCTGAAATTCCGTGAGGCATCCATTGGCGGTTCCATAGGCGGCAAGCATGGCCGCCCCCTTAGCCATGAAGCTCCTCCATCCGCAAGGGGCGGAGAGCTATGGAAGCCGGCAGCAGCCGTTCAGCACCCGGCCATCCGGCATCCGCATCCGCGCTTCATAGGGATAGAGATTGTCCGACATGCCATCGCTGCATTGCCGCGCCGTAATGAATGAACGGCGCGCTCCAGCGAAACGTAGCGATGCGTCACGGCCGGTGCGGCTGAAACTTGATATCCGCAGTGAACGGCCCGAGTTTTCAGGATCGGTGTAGGTGGCGCGGCGGGGTGAATGGATGGTGATCGACCAGAAAGGCTCGGTGCCGAGGCACTACAGCGGCAAGCGCACCCGGCGACTTGCCACGGTGAGCTTGAGAAAGCGGGAATTCACCCACCCGTCGGGCCGACTGGGATCGGCCTGGCCCACCAGCGCCCAGTTCCCGGAGCGACGGTAAACCCTGATGCCGCTATCGCGCGGGCCATAGGAGCCGACTTTTGGCGCCGATGCGCTGGGGCGGCTGCGGATATTCAAGACATCCCCGGCGGAAACGCCGGTGACTTCATAAAGCGATTCAGCTGCACGAGCCGGCAGTATTGCAGCCAGCAAAACCGCGACGAACGAGACTATGAACATCAGTTTCATGAGCACACTCCTACGACCAGTCGAGAACCACCTTGCCGCAGCTGCCTTGCTTCATCAGCGCGAAACCCTGTGCATAGTCCGCGGCTTTCATGCGATGGGTGATGACCTTCCTCACATCCAACCCCGATTGCAGCATGGCGATCATCTTGTACCAGGTCTCGAACATCTCGCGGCCATAGATGCCTTTGATGGTGAGCGACTTGAAGATGACGCCGTTCCAGTCAATCGTGGTGGGGCCTGAGGGAATGCCGAGCATGGCGATCTTGCCACCCACGATCATGTGATCGACCATCTGGTCGAAGGCTTTCGGCGCCCCCGACATTTCGAGGCCGATGTCGAAACCTTCCGTCATGTGCAGGCGATGCATCGTGTCGCGCAGATCCTCTTTCGAGACATTCACCGTGACCGCGTCCGTCACCTGATTGCAGAGATCGAGGCGGTAGTCGTTGATGTCGGTCACGACGATGTGGCGGGCGCCGACATGACGGCAGACGGCGGCGGCCATGATGCCGATGGGGCCGGCGCCGGTGATCAGCACATCCTCGCCCACCAGATCGTAAGAGAGCGCGGTGTGCACGGCATTGCCGAGCGGATCGAGGATGGCGCCGATTTCGTCGTCCACTTCCGGCGGTAAATGGATGGCGTTGAAGGCGGGGATCTTAAGATATTCGGCAAAGGCGCCGGGCACATTGACGCCGATGCCTTTGGTTTCAGGATCGAGATGGAAGTGCCCGGCCCTGGCCATGCGGCTCTTCATGCCGATCAAGTGCCCCTCGCCCGAGACGCGGTCGCCCACCTTCACGGTGCGCACATGGGAGCCCACCTCGGCGACGACACCGGCGAATTCGTGGCCCACCACCATGGGCACGGGGATGGTCTTCTTCGCCCACTGGTCCCATTTCCAGATGTGCAGATCGGTGCCGCAGATGCCGGTCTTGGCGACTTTGATCAGGATATCGTCGGGGCCGATTTTGGGTACCGGCTCGTCGCGTATGACGAGTCCCTCGGTTGGATCGGCTTTCACAAGTGCGCGCATCAGGTGCTCCAATCGTTGCCCTCACCCGGCCTTCGGCCACCCTCTTCCATTGCTATGCAACGGGAGAGGGCGAGGGACTGGGGAGGTGACGTCTTGATAGCCTATTCCGCGGCCAGTTTCAGCGGCGTAGGGGCCGGCGCAAAACTGTCGCTGCGGGCCATGGCCCAAGCCTCCTGCATCATCTTGCCGCCGCCGCCGGTCAGAAGCTCGCCGGGACGAAGCATGTGATACTGTTCTTCAAAGGTGACGACGCGGTCGGCGGCGGCGCGGCGCATGAAGTGATGGGGCTTCAGCTCCTTGGGGTTATCGAGACCAGCGGCGCCGATCAGTTCGGCCAGCGCCTTGATGGTCTCGCGGTGGAAGCTTGCCACGCGCTCGGCCTTGTCGGGCACCACGATGGCGCGCTGGCGGAGCGGATCCTGCGTCGTGACACCGGTGGGACAGTGGCCGGTATGGCACTGCTGGGCCTGAATGCAGCCGACCGCAAACATGAAACCGCGAGCCGCGTTGCACCAGTCGGCACCCAGAGCCATCACCCGCGCCATGTCGAAACCCGTCGTGATCTTACCGGAGCAGCCGATCCGCATCCTGTCGCGCAAATTCGCCCCGATCAGGGCCGATTGAGCAAAAGCGAGCCCATCGCGAAGCGGCATGCCGAGATGGTCCATGAATTCGAGTGGGGCGGCGCCGGTTCCACCTTCCTTACCGTCGATCACGATGAAATCGGGCAGGATGCCAGTTTCTATCATGGCCTTGATGATCGCAAGGAACTCCCAAGGGTGGCCAACGCAGAGCTTGTAACCAACCGGCTTTCCGCCGGACAGTTTGCGAAGTTTCTCGGTGAAAGCCATGAGCTCGAGGGGCGTGCCGAACGCCGAGTGGCTGGCGGGCGAGACGCAGTCCTTGCCCACGGCAATGCCGCGGATGGCGGCGATCTCTTCCGTCACCTTCGCCGCCGGAAGCACACCGCCATGACCGGGCTTGGCACCCTGGCTCAACTTGATTTCGATCATCTTGATCTGGGGATCGGTGGCGGTGGCGGCGAATTTCGCGTCGGAGAACCGGCCCAGTTCGTCGCGGCAACCAAAATAACCCGAGGCAATCTCCCAGATCACATCGCCGCCGAATTCCTTGTGGTAGGGCGAAAGCCCACCCTCGCCGGTGTCGTGAGCGAAGTTCCCCATGCGCGCGCCCCGGTTCAGCGCGCGGATGGCGTTGGCGGAGAGCGAACCGTAGCTCATGGCCGAGATGTTGAAAATCGACGCCGAATAAGGCTGGGTGCATTGCGGGCCGCCGATGGTGACGCGGAATGCGTCTTTGGCGGCGGGTTTCGGCGCCATCGAATGATGCATCCATTCGTACTGGCTCTGATAGACATCCTGCGTCGTGCCGAACGGGCGCTTGTCGAGCGCCTTTTTGGCGCGCTGATAGACGATGGCGCGGGTATCGCGCGGGAAGGGTGCCCCGTCGTGATCCGACTCGAAGAAGTATTGGCGCATCTCCGGTCTGATTTTCTCGAAGAAGAAGCGAAGATGCGCAAGGATCGGATAGTTGCGGAGAATGGCGTGGCGCGTCTGCGTGAGGTCGTGGACGCCGACCAGAAAGGCGAAGGCGAAGAGCGCGAAAGGTGTGGTCAGGATATAGAAAGTGCCGGGGATCAACAGCATCGCCAGCAGGCACAGCAATGCGCCGCCGCCGGATAGCGTGAAGGCCGCAAAGCGCGGCTGCAGCAACAGACTCAGGAGTCCCATGTCATCTCCCTCTCACGCCGCTTCTCTTGCCGGAAGCTTGTGACGATTTGTTGCTACCCAGACTATACTATTCCCATCTCCCGGCCTACTGCCGTGAAAGCGGCGATTGCCGTGTCGATATCGGCGGGCGTGTGCGCCGCCGACATCTGGGTGCGGATGCGCGCCGCGCCCTTGGGCACAACGGGGAAGAAGAAGCCGGTGACATAGACGCCCTGCTCGTAGAGTTTCGCCGCCATCTCCTGGGCCAGTTTCGCCTCGCCGAGCATGACGGGAATGATCGGATGTTCGCCCGGCAGCAGCGTGAAGCCCGCGGCGGTCATGCCAGAGCGGAACTGCTTGGCATTTTCGGCCAGCCGGGAGCGGAGATCGTCGCCCTTCTCGGCGAGATCGATGGCCTTAAGGCTCGCGGCAACGATCGGCGGCGGAAGCGCATTCGAGAAGAGATAGGGCCTGGCGCGCTGGCGCATCAGGTCGACGATGGGCTGGGAAGCCGCGATGTATCCGCCCGCGGAGCCGCCCAGAGCCTTACCAAGGGTGCCGGTAAGGATATCGACCTTGATGTGAGCCTTGGCCGGCGTTCCGCGCCCTTGTGGGCCGATGAAGCCGGTGGCGTGGCAGTCGTCCACCATGACAAGGGCGTCGTGAGCGTCCGCGAGCTTGCGGATGGCCGAGAGCTTGGCGAAGTAGCCATCCATCGAAAATACGCCGTCTGTAACGATGACCAGCCGCCTGGCGCCTTCGCTTCGCGCCTGTTTGATCTGGGCCTCGAGGCCGTTGATGTCGCCATTGGCGAAGCGAAAGCGCTTTGCCTTGGACAGCCGGATGCCGTCGATGATCGAGGCATGGTTGAGCGCGTCGGAGACGATGGCATCCTGCTCGCCAAAGAGTGGCTCGAAGACGCCGCCATTGGCATCGAAGCACGCGGCGAAGAGGATTGCATCGTCCATCTGCAGATAGTCCGCGATGCGGCGTTCAAGCGCCTCGTGGAGATCGCTGGTGCCACAAATGAATCGCACGGAGGCCATGCCGAGGCCATGGCTGTCGAGCGCTTCCTTTGCAGCCTCGATGAGATCGGGATGATCGGCAAGGCCCAGATAATTGTTGGCGCAAAAGTTCAGGACCTCGCGGCGCTTATCCACGCGAATGTGCGGACCCTGATGGCCAAGGATGGGGCGCTCAATCTTCCACAGCGACTGGGCGCGGATTTGATCGAGTTCGGCGGCGATATCGGTAAGCGTGTTGGACATGGATCACGACTCAGTCTCTTGGCGCGGAAATTCCGCGATGTGATCAACCCATGGCAGCGCCGAACGTCGCCAGATTTGAGTGTGTGGCACGAGTTCGCCGCGTTGACTGAGTGTTCCCACACGCAGGCCGAAAAATGTTGAGGCCTGGTCGTCGGGGCCCGAAAAAATGCGCGTGCCGCACCGGTGGCAGAATGCCTGCCTGCGGCGGTTCCCGCTTTCAGCGGTCTTGATATAGATGGAAGGCTCGCCAGACACGAAGCGAAAAGTTCCTGGAATGGCCGGAACGATGACGCTAAACGCCGAGCCCGACAAGGTCTGGCAATCGTGGCAGTGGCAGATCTGCACATCGGCGGGATCGATCTCCGCCTCGAAAACCAGGTTCCCGCAATGGCAACGTCCATCGACTTTCATAGAAAGGAACTAGCAGAAGGATCGGAAAATTGAAACCGGTCTGCTGCACGTGCTAAGCGCTTCCCATGACAAGCCCCATTCACATCATCGGCGCCGGGATGGCCGGATCGGAAGCGGCTTGGCAGGCGGTTTCCGCCGGCGTGCCCGTGGTGCTGCACGAAATGCGGCCCGTTGTCGGGACGGACGCGCACAAGACCGATGGATTTGCCGAGCTTGTGTGCTCCAATTCCTTCCGCTCCGACGATGCCGAGCAGAATGCGGTGGGCTTGCTTCATGCCGAGATGCGGCTGGCGGGTTCGCTCATCATGGCGACAGCGGACCGGCATCAGGTTCCGGCGGGCGGCGCGCTGGCGGTGGATCGCGATGGGTTCTCCGCCGAAGTGACGGCGACGTTGAAGCGGCATCCGCTGGTGAGCGTCGAGCGCGGCGAGATCGCGGGCTTGCCGCCCGAGGATTGGGACAGCGTGATCGTCGCCACGGGGCCGCTCACATCCCCTGCCCTTGCTTCCGCAATCGGCGCGCTTACGGGCGAGGAGTCGCTGGCCTTCTTCGATGCCATTGCGCCCATCGTGCACCGCGAGTCGATCGACATGTCGAAGGCGTGGTTCCAGTCGCGCTACGACAAGCAAGGCCCCGGCGGCACGGGCAAGGACTATATCAATTGTCCGCTCGGCCGCGAGCAATATGAAATATTCGTCCGTGCGCTGATCGATGGCGAGAAGACGAACTTCAAGGAATGGGAGACGTCCACGCCCTATTTCGACGGCTGCTTGCCCATCGAAGTGATGGCGGAACGTGGGGCGGAGACGTTGCGCCATGGTCCGATGAAGCCGCGCGGGCTTACCAATGCCCATGATCCGGCTCGGAAGCCCTACGCCGTTGTGCAGCTGCGGCAGGACAACAAGCTGGGCACCCTCTACAACATGGTGGGTTTCCAGACGAAACTCAAATATGCCGAGCAAATGCGTGTGTTCCGAGGCATTCCGGGCCTGGAGAACGCAGAATTCGCAAGGCTCGGCGGGCTGCATCGCAACACCTTCCTGAACAGCCCGCGGGTACTCGATGACCGCCTGCGTCTCAAGGCGATGCCGCGTTTGCGCTTTGCGGGACAGATCACCGGCGTTGAGGGATACGTCGAGAGCGCCGCGATGGGATTGCTGGCGGGGCGCATGGCGGTGGCTGAGCGGCTTGGAGTTTCGTTCGCGCTACCGCCGCCGGTCACAGCGCATGGCGCGCTCATCAATCACATCACCGGCGGACACATCGAAACAACCGACAATCGCGGATCGTCGTTCCAGCCGATGAATGTGAACTTTGGCCTGTTCCCGCCAGTTGAACTCACCGGCAAACGTCTCAAACATGCCGAGCGCGCGGTGGCGCGAAAGCGGGCCTATACGTCGCGCGCAATCGACGCCTTCCGGGACTGGCTGGGAAATGGGCTGCTCCGCGCCGCGGAATAGCTACAGCGACTCGCTCCAGGCCGATGTGAAGATGCGCCATTGGCGGCGCACCTGAAGAACCTGAGCTTCCTCGTTGAGGATGCGAAGGCCCATCTTCTTCATGCGTTCGAGATAGAGCGGCACCGTGGCGGCGGGGAGAAGTGCGGGAAGTGCTGGCCTTGGAACCAGCCACAATTTTCCGCGCGCGTCTTCGAGACGCTTGACGGCGTGCTGGCGGATTTCGGCGAGCACAACCGCGAGGGATGCTTCTTTCGTACCATCGAGAACGTTTTGCGGTTCGATCTCGCGCGCGGCCAACATGTCTCTTGGTATGTAGCACTGGCCGCGGCTACGGTGGAGCGGCAATTGCCGAAGCATCCGCGTCAATCCCAGCGCCACGCCTGTCAGGCCCGATGCTTCGGCTGAACCCAACGCATCGTTGCCGGCGAGTATGAGCGAGGCAAGCTGCATGATGGCGGACTCGGTTTCGCCGAGATACCCTTCGAGATCGTGCAGGCTCGGCATCGGGTCGGAATAGAGGTCGAATTGACGCGCCAGAATAATGCCGCGCAGCGCGTGTTTCGGCAGATCGCCTTTTTCGATCGCCCGCGCCAGCGCTTGCGCCACGGGATGAGGCGGCGCCTCGCGGCCATAGATCGCGTCAAGCGTATCGATCCACCATTGCTGGCGGATTTCGCCGAGTTGCGGTTCCGTCACCGCGTCGCGGATGCGGGCGATCTCGATGTTGAAGGCGTAAAGCGCGTGGAGATGCGGCTGCAAATTGGAAGGCGCAAACAGGCTCGCCAGATAGCGGTCCTTGTCCGCATCGCGCACGAGGTCGAGGCAGTGATCGTTCATGCGGGCACGGGAAGGAACGCGGCCGCCACGCGCCGCCGCTCGGCAAGAACGATGTTGTAGGTGCGCACCGCAGCGCCGGTGTCCATCACATCGAACGGGAGCCTGGCCTCAGCGAATGCTCTGTGTACGGAATTTGGCGGACGGCGGACGCTTGCGCCAGTTCCGAGCAGAACGAAGTCGACGCTCTCACGCGCCGACAGAATGGATTTGAAGTCGCTCGGCGATAGCTCGCGTCCTTCCATCACTTCCCAAGCCATCATGCCAGTTGGCAGCGCCAGCAGCGCGCCCATGTGCTGCATGCTGGCGAAGGCGAAACTGCCGCCCCGATAGCCATCGATTGGCGCCTGGGACGGATAGAAAGCGGTCAAGGACGCTGCGCTCCCGCCCTCGCTGCCTTGACCGTTGCCGTCACCCAATCGCGCTTGGTGCTGAGCAGGATCAACACAGGCGCCGCGACATAGATCGACGAATAGGTGCCGACGATGACGCCCCAGATCATGGCGAAGGTGAAGCCGCGGATGACTTCGCCGCCGAAGATGTAGAGTGACAACAGGGCGATCATTGTCGAGACGCTGGTCAGCAGCGTGCGGGGCAAGACGGAGTTGGTGGAGAAGTCGATCAAGTCGGCGAGCGGCATCTGCTTGTACTTGCGCAAATTCTCGCGGATGCGGTCGAAGACGACGACGGTGTCGTTCAGGGAATAGCCGACGATGGTCAGGATCGCCGCGATGATCGACAAGTTGAATTCGAGGCCGATGACGCAGAAGAGACCGATGGTGAGGATGACGTCGTGCAACAGCGACATCACGGCGCCGATGGCGAATTGCCATTCGAAGCGCATCCAGATGTAGATGATGACGCCGATGATGGAGACGACCACCGCGAGGATCGCTTCCTGCGTGAGCTCGCCCGAGACCTTGGGGCCGACGGTTTCGACGCTGCGATAGTCGACTGTGGGGCCGAGCGCCCCTTTCACCTTGGCGACGGCAGCCTGCTCGGCGACCTCGCCGCCCGCTTGCGCTTCGATGCGGATCATCACGTCGTTAGGGCCGCCGAATTCCTGCAGCTCAACATCGCCCAAACCAAGCCCGCCCAATGTCGAGCGTAGCGCGTCGAGGTCGGCTGCTTGTTCGGTGCGGATGGTCATCACCGTGCCGCCCTTGAAGTCGACGCCGTAGTTGAGGCCGATGGCGAAGAAGGCGAGGATCGACAGCGCGCAGAGAATGCCCGATCCGAAAAAGCCGTAGCGGCTAAAGCGCAGGAACCTGATCTTGGTGTCGTCGGGAATGAAGCGGACGGGCTTCCAGAATCTCACAGCGGGATCTCCTTGGGCTTCGAACGCAACACCCACAGGGCGGCAATGAGCCTTGTCAGCGTGAAGGCGGTGAACATGGTGGTGAAGATGCCGATGGCGAGCGTTACCGCGAAGCCGCGGATGGGGCCGGAGCCCACGCCGAACAGCACCGCCGCGGCGATGAGCGTGGTCAAGTTGGCGTCGAACACGGTGGTGAGCGCCTCCTTGAAGCCGATTTCGACCGAGTTGTAAGGCGTGCGCCCCCTCCTCCATTCCTCGCGGATGCGCTCGTAGACAAGCACGTTGGAGTCAATCGCCATGCCGAGCGTCAGCACGATGCCGGCGATGCCGGGAAGGGTCAGCGTAAAGCCGAAGGCGGACATCACCGCGACGAGCATGAGCAGGTTCGCGAGTAGTGCTATGTTGGCAAAGATTCCGAACAGGCCATAGGGCAGCATGATGAAGCACATGATGCCGATCAGGCCGACGATGGAGGCAATTACGCCGGCGCGGATCGAGTCCGATCCGAGGCTCGGGCCAACGGTTCGTTCCTCGACGATCGTCAGCTTCGCCGGCAGCGCGCCGGAGCGCAGCACGATCGCGAGTTCGTTTGTTTCCTCGGTGGTGAAATTGCCGGAAATCTGACCGCTGCCGCCGAGGATCGGTTCGTTGATGTTCGGAGCGCTGACAACCACATTGTCGAGGATGATGGCGAATGGGCGGCCGACATTCTCCGCCGTCAGCTTGCCGAAGCGCAGCGCGCCTTTCTGGTTGAAACGGAATGTCACGACCGGATCGTTACTCTGCCCGAAACCAGGCTGGGCGTCGTTCAAATCCGCGCCATCGACGGTGGCCCGGCTCGACGTCTGCACCCACATTTTGTTTGGCAGCGCATCAAGTTCCGCCTGCACGGGCGGCGCGTCACCCTCGTTCCGCGCCTTCCTTGCGGCGATGAATTTGTCCACCTCCTCCTTCGTCGGAAGTGCTGCGCAGTCTGGCGGTGGATTTTCATTGGCGGAGCCCGTTGGCTGGCTTTCACAAAGAAGCTGGAAGGTGAGCTTCGCGGTGCGGCCAAGAAGATCCTTCACGCGCTCGGGATCCTGAATGCCAGGAAGCTGGATCAAGACCCGATCCTTGCCTTGCTGCTGGATCGTCGCCTCGGTCGTTCCAAGCGAGTTGACGCGGTTCTCGATGATGCGAAGCGACTGGGTTATGGCGCGGGCAACGCGGGCTTCCAGACCCAACTCGCTGAATGCGAAAGTGAATTGCTGGTCCTGGCGCGCGAGATCGAAGAGATTGACCGGCGCGCCGGTCGAGAAAATTCCCGCATCGAGCGGCTGGAGCAGTTCCTTGAGCTTTGTCTCCGCCTTCTCGGCATCCTCGGGCTTGGTGATACGGACGTTGACGCCTTCAACCGTGCGAGCAACGGCCTGATAACCGACTTTGATTTCGCGCAAAGCCGCGCGCACGTCGCCCGACAGTTGCAGCGTGAGCTGCTCCTTCAGGTCTTTGCGATCGATCTCCATCAACACATTGGCCCCGCCCTGGAGATCGAGGCCGAGGGTCATCGGACGCGCGCCGATCGGCGCCAGCCAAGCCTGCTGCGCCGGCGGCAGTGCGTTGGGGAGCGCGTAGATCGCGGCGAGCAGGATGCTGGCGACGATTGCGATTATCTTCCAGCGCGAGAAATGGAGCATTGGCTGGCCTTACTTCGAGTCGGACTTGACCGGCTCTCCCTTGACCCGCACATCGGCAATGCCGGAGCGCAATAGGCGGACCTTGATGTTCTCGCCAACCTCGACCAGCACTTCGTGATCGTCCACGACTTTCACCACCTTGCCGATAAGGCCGCCGGAGCTCACCACCGTGTCGCCCTTCGCCACCTTGCCGATCATGGCCTGGTGCTGCTTCATCTTCTGCTGCTGCGGGCGGATCAGCAGGAAGTAGAAAACCACCATGATCAGCATGAGCGGAACGATCATGGTGAAAAGATCGCCAGCGCCTGGCGCGGCAGTTTGAGCGTAGGCAGGCGTCACGAACATGGGAGTCTCCTGGGCTGATCGGCCCGCCGTTTGCCGGGCCCCTTTGGGATTGCGGGATATATAGCGGCGCTTTAGCCCAATGCAACCGCCGCCTTTACCCCAGCCGCGCCACGGGATAAGAGCCAAGTCCCATGTCTTCCAAAGAGAAATTGGCCGTGTTTGGCCGAATCGCGGACGCCCTCGAACGACTGGCGCCCGCCGCCAAGTCCACCCCTCAGTTGGCAAAGCACCCGGCTTATGTCTGGCATGCCGCACCCCCCGCGCTTGAGCCTGTGGCAAAGGTCAACCGGGTTCCGATCGCATTGCTGCGCGGCATCGATCAGACGCGCGATACGCTGCTGGAAAATACGCGGCGCTTCGCCAAAGGGCTTCCTGCCAACAACGCGCTGCTGTGGGGAGCACGCGGGATGGGGAAGTCTTCGCTGGTGAAGGCGGCGCACCACGCTGTGAACGAGGAGACGGGAGGTAAGCGATTGCGGCTCGTGGAAATTCACCGCGAGGATATCGAAAGCCTTCCCGATCTGATGGCGCAACTCAGGACGGCGCCTGATTTCGCTTTCATCGTATTCTGCGACGATCTTTCCTTCGACGCGCAGGACACGTCCTACAAGTCGCTCAAGGCAGCGCTCGATGGCGGCATAGAAGGCAGGCCAGCGAACATGATCTTCTACGCCACCTCGAACCGCCGCCATATCTTGCCACGCGACATGATCGAAAACGAGCGATCGACGGCGATCAATCCTTCGGAAGCGGTGCAGGAGAAGGTTTCGCTCTCGGACCGCTTCGGGCTGTGGCTCGGCTTCCATCATTGCTCGCAGGACGACTATCTCGAGATGGTCGAAGGCTACACCAAGCATTTCAAGCTGAAGATCGATGGCGAAACCCTGCGCGCCGAGGCGCTCGCCTGGTCGGCGACACGCGGCAGCCGCTCCGGCCGCGTGGCCTGGCAGTTCATTCAGGATATGGCCGGCAAGCTGGGCGTTAAGGCGGACGGTTGACGGCGCGATCAATTTTCCGCCCGTTACGCGCGAGGGGGAGAAAATTGATCCGTATGCTGATCATTTTTTGCTCTCTCCCTCGACTGTCATTCCGGTGGAAGCCGGAATCCATGGCGCGGAACTATCCGCTTTCGGAGCTATGGATACTGGCGTTCGCCAGCATGACGGTTTGGAGAGATGGAAGAAGGGGTTTTGAAATGAATGCGGGCAAGCGCCGGCGCTTGGCAACGCCCAAATTCTCTCCATGGCCGGCCCCGATCAAGTCCGAGGACGGCCATGGAGCGAGTGGGGATGGGGTGCGCGGATGCGGAGGCAGTCAGGAGCTATCGAGCTTTCTCGCCTCCCAGGCGAGCCAGTGGCAGTCTCGGAGAACGTCCT
>JBJXGL010000388.1:0-4013 GCA_046160365.1 Aestuariivirga sp.
GCACAATCAGCGCCAGCTTGAAAGCGGTCGAAAACGACCTGAACAACTTCGTCTCGGACATAGGCTCCTCCGCGAGAATCGCCCATGTCCCTGAAATTATCGTGTCTCAACAGAGGGGGTCAGTCCAGTAGATTGTACCTTAACTACGAGTTACGGTGACCGAGTTACGGTGGCAGTGTATTTAACTTCTAATGCATTGAAAATAAACACAAAAATCCAACTTTGATAAAATCGAATTCTCCCCTTTTTCCACTCCTAACCGTCCCATCCCTCAACGATGCAGATGTCGCCTGAGCTGGCGTTGGTTCTCAGGGCTTTTGCGGCCTGGTACTCGGCGGAATTATAGCAGGCTTGGGCGGCTGCGAGGGAGGGGAATTCGATCACCACGGTGCGCGGGCGGGCAGCGCCTTCCACTACGGTTTGCGCCCCGGCGCGGATGAGAAACCTGCCGCCGTGGCGGGCGAGAATATCGGGCACCTTGGCGCGGTAGAGCTGATAGGCATCGATGTCGTCAACGGTGATATGGGCGATCCAGTAGCCTTTGGGCATGGGATTTATCCTTTCGCTTGCAGTGATTCACTTGCACCGCGCCCCTTGATTGACACAAGGCAACTTCGGTTGCAGCGGTCATCGTGTTCGGGTTCAGTTGTTCTGGCTTTGAGCGAAGGCAGCTTCGAATTCAAGCGGCGAGGAGTAGCCCAATGCGAGAGCCGTCCAATACCTCGCCGCAATCCTATCCGGCACCCCTCTCCATCTCCCGCCTGATCTTCACGGCTTCCATGGTTTCGTCCAGCACCATGTCGCGCTTCGACAGCAGTGAGCCTTTGGTGACGGACCGCGCCAGCTTGATCCGATGGGCGAGGCCGATGGGCAGCAGGTCCGAGGCGAGGCTTCGGGTAGCGGGCACGCATTTGCCCCAGACCGTATAACCGCCTTCGCCATCGAGCATCTCGCCCGCCGCAAGATCGCGCTTGGCCACGGCCACCGCATCGGCGCGGAAGGTTTGCGCCTGACCCGTCGGCTCGCCGCGCAGCGCCGCACTCAGCACCGATATGCCAAGCTCAAGCCCGATCAGGTGGTAGGGCTTGTACATCGCGGCATAGCGGCCCGATGAATCGGTCTTCAAACCATATTGCCGGAAGCAGGCGGCGGCATAGTCATTAGGCGCCTCGAACACGGCATAAACGCCCCATCGGAGATCGCGGAACACCGGCGTTCCGTCGCGGTTGAGGGAGGAGACAACTTCCACCATCCCCGCCTTTTCGATGCCGCCTTCTTGCGCCCTGGGTTTCAGCACCTCGGCCAGATCGTCAACGCCGCAGGGCGGAAACAGCAGGCCGTCCTCGGGCGCGTCGAGCCCGCAGGC
The DNA here is from genome assembly GCA_046160365.1 of Aestuariivirga sp. Taxonomy (GTDB): domain Bacteria; phylum Pseudomonadota; class Alphaproteobacteria; order Rhizobiales; family Aestuariivirgaceae; genus Aestuariivirga. The sequence continues at coordinate 1,367 of JBJXGL010000388.1, forward strand.
ATTGGCGATCGCCGCCATCTCGATCGCCGATTTGGTGCCGTCGAGAAAGGAGTTGAACATCTGCGGATTCATGCCCGCCTTGGCGGCTTCATCGCGCGTCAGCCCGTAGTGATCCCACACGCCATCGGGAGTGACATCGTGATAGGCCTGCAGATATTTGGTGCCTTTGCCGGCAGCCACCACCTTGAAACCCGCGGCGCGCGCCCAATCCACCATCTCGGACACAAGTGCCGGCTGGTCGCCATAGGCCATGGAATAGACAACGCCCGCGGCCCTTGCTTCGCGCGCCAACACCGGGCCTGCGAGCACATCGGCTTCCACATTCACCATCACGATGTGCTTGCCGCTGCGGATCGCGGCTCGCGCATGGGAAATGCCCGCCGCCGGATAACCTGTCGCTTCGATCACGACTTCAACATCGCTTCGGGCGCAAAGCGCTGCGCCATCATCGGTGAATTGCACGGAGCCGATGCGCGCCTCATCCCATCCGGCGGTGCTGCAGGCCTGCCTGGCGCGATCAGGCAAGAGATCGGCAATCGCCGCGATCTCGAGGCCGGGAGTCGACGGCACCTGCGAGAGGAACATGGTGCCGAATTTGCCAGCGCCAATGAGCCCCACACGCACCGGCTGCCCCTTGGCCACACGCTGCGCGAGGAGGCCGTGCAGATTCATGTGCGGCTAGACGATCCTGGTCGTGACCTTCACGTTCTTGCGGACGGCGTGGGAGTAGGGGCACACGACATGGGCCTTCTTGGCGAGTGCCGTAGCGGCGGCCTTCTTGACGCCCGGCAGTTTGACATCGAGCTTCACCTCGATGCCGAAGCCCTTCTTGTCGGCGCGGGGGCCAAAGCTCACATGGGCGGTCACGGAGGAGTCCGGCGAAATGGCAACCGGCTTCTTCTCCTTACCCGCCACATATTTGATGGCGCCGAGATAGCAGTTGGAATAACCCGCACCAAAAAGCTGTTCCGGATTGAGCCCCGCATCGTCGCCGCCCAGTTTCTTGGGCTGGCCGATTTTCAGATCGACAAACCCGTCATCCGACTTCGCCGTGCCGTTGCCTCTTCCGCCCGTGGCGGTGACGACGGCAGTGTAAAGCTTCTTGATTGCCATATAGTTGCCTCCTCTTGGGAGGCGCACGATGTCATGAGGTTCCTTTGCTGGCAATATGTTTCGCGCGCCGCTGCCGTCGTCAGTTCGTCACATCACGTTCGCGCGCAATTCGAGACGGTCACCGTTTTGCTGCCGCGCCGTTCGCGGCGAAGTTTTTGGGCTTGGGGCCGCGTTTCTCGGGGAGCAGTTTGCGTCCAAGCTTGCCTTCTAGGGCCAGCACGAAATCCCTGTCGCCGAGCGGGCGGCCGATCACCTCTGCCTGGCGGAGGCAGGCGAAATGCGGCGGATCGGCGGGGCCGTCTAGCAGATCGCGGAAGCGAGGCACGCGGTCGAGTGCTGGCGCCGCATCGGTGAGGCCATCGTCGCCAAGACCCAGATGCGCGCGAACGCTCGACCACGGCCAATCCTCGGCTCGATCCACGAGCCGCGCGCGCACCGGATTGAGCGAAACATAGGCGAGGCAAGCGAGCAGGTGCGCCTCATCCATCGCCGCCGAGGCGAAGCGCTCCTGAAACAGATGCCCGGTGCGCCGCGCCCGGGCGTTGACGAAGCCTGCGTAGCGCCGGTGCGTCCGGCCTAGCGCCTGCGCAAGGCCGGCCTCGTTGCCGGGCACGAGAATGAGGTGCACATGATTGGGCATGAGACACCACGCCCACACCGCGACGCCGGCCCGGCGCGCCTCATGAGCGAGAAGATCGCGATAAAGCGCGTAGTCGCCATCCTCGAAGAAAATCGCCGCGCGATGATTGCCGCGCTGGGTCACATGATGCGGCAGGCCGGGTACGACAATGCGCGCGATGCGGGACATGGCGTTATGCTAACAACGCGCACCACGGCGCCGCAAACCGGCGGCAAAACAGTGACCGTCTCGAATTGCGTGTTGGCACGGCAGGCGATGCAGGCGATAGCGCGGCAAACCGGTGGCTGTCTCGAATTGCGTGTTGGAACGGCAGGCGATGGCGCAGCAAAGCGGTGACCGTCTCGAATTGCGCGGGCACGAAAGAGGACTTTTGCGCCGCTGCCCACGCGCAATTCGTGACTGTCACCGGTTTGCGGGGAGCAGTGCGTTTCCGGCACCGCGCGCCAACGAGCCGACTTGTCCTTGTCCGGGAGAATGCAGTGAACGCGTTTTGCCTAGGCACGACGGCCTCCAATGGAGAACGATTAGCACCGCACAGCTAATTCCGCAATTGAGTGCCTGTCACCGTAATACCGCCGATGATTACCGCGCTGGGTCACATGATGCGGCAGGCCGGGAACGACAATGCGCGCGATGCGAGCCATGGGATTACGCTAACATCGCGCGCCACGGCGCCGCAAACCGGCGGCAAAACAGTGACTGTCTCGAATTGCGTGTTGGCACGGCAGGCGATGCAGGCGATGGCGCAGCAAAGCGGTGACAGTCTCGTGGACTGACCCCCTCTGTTGAGACACGATAATTTCAGGGACATGGGCGATGGGTTTCATGGGTGATCAGATTGCGTGTGCTTGCGCCTGCTTGGCTTCGAACTCAATGGGGGTCATGTAGCCCAAG
>JBJXGL010000389.1:0-4282 GCA_046160365.1 Aestuariivirga sp.
CTCATCGCACCGAATTGGCAGCGAAATCAGACATTACGCGCAGTCACGAAGTGAAAACCACGATCGGCGTGGAACAGCAACTCGCTGGATGCGCCGACTTGCCTTCACCCACATTGTCATCGCCGGGCCTGATGGGGTGGATGGCCCCCTCACGGCATCGATGTGCCAAAGTTGGGTTACCGAATCACCAACGGACGGGAGCCATCCATGAAAGAAGTTAGCACGATCGGCCTGGACCTGGCGAAGAAGGTTTTCGAGGTGCATGGGATCGACGCGGCGGGCGAGGTCGTGATTCACCGGACCGTGCGCCGCTCGCGGCTCATGGCGTTCTTTGGGAAGCTGCCGCCCTGCCTGGTCGGGATGGAGGCCTGTGCGACGGCGCATCACTGGGCGCGCGAGCTCGGCAAACTCGGGCATCGGGTGAAGCTGATCCCGCCGGCCTACGCCAAGGCGTATGTGCGGCGCAACAAGAACGATGCGGCGGATGCGGCGGCCATCTGCGAGGCGGTGGGCCGGCCGTCGATGCGCTTTGTCGAGGTCAAGACGGAAGCGCAGCAGGCGGCGGCCTGCATCCACAAGGTGCGGGAGATGATGATGAAGCAGCGCACGATGCTGATCAATGGATTGCGCGGTCTGATGGCGGAGTTCGGCATCGTGGTGGCCGAGGGGACGCGTCACGTCGTCGAGCTGGAGGCGATCCTGGCCGATCCCGAGAAGCAACGGATTCCATCGCCGCTGCACGGCGGCCTGGTGAGAATGGCGCAGTGCCTGCGGAGCCTTGAACGGCAGATCGAAGGCATTGACAAGCAGCTCGTGGACTGGGGCCGCGGCAACGCGACGTGCCGGCATTTGATCACCGCGCCCGGCTACGGGCCGATCCTGTCGAGCGCCATGGCGGCGATGGTGATCAAACCCGAGGTGTTCCGCAGCGGGCGGGACTTCTCCGCCTCGCTCGGATTGGTGCCGCGGCAAGACGGCACGGGCGGCAAGGTGAAGCTGGGTCCGATCAGCAAGCGCGGCAACGGCTATCTGCGCCGGCTGCTGGTGAACGGCGCGATGTCGGTGCTGAACAGCAAACGCGCCAAGCAGGATCCGTGGCTGGTCAAGTTGCTGGCCAGCAAGGAGCGCATGGTGGTGGCCGTTGCCCTGGCCAACAAGATGGCGCGCATCGGCTGGGTGCTGATGATGCGCCAGGAGGATTACCGGGCCAGCACGGCGGCGGCCTGAACGGCCGCCGCCGCCAGGCTCGCAGGACTTGCGAGGGTGAAGACGCGTGATGGCATCGTCGGTCAACCGACGGATCGAGGGCGACCTTTCTCGGGTCAAGGGGCAACGCGACCCCGTGGGCTTGATCAGGCCTCGATCCACGGCTCCCATCAGGGCCTGCGGCCTCGGCCGCATGAGCAGGCCGGACACATGACCGCAAGTGACTGCCGATCCAGACACGCGAAAAAAACCCTTGCCAGCCGGGGGCCATCCACACATGACCCGCCGATCCATGCTTCGGCGGCACGGGCGGAGCGCGGTTCGAGCTCGTCCCGCAATCGCAAGGCCGCACGCCCGCGAACGCGCCAGGTACGGCGATCGAGCAATGCGAAAGCAACCCTGACCTGGAATGTTGGCCGAAATCCTCTGGAATCTCGGTGACCATCACCGTAAGGCACCGTAATCTGATCCGACAGGAGGGGGCCTGAAATGCCTACGCTTGATCTCGGCGATGTTCAATTGAACTACATCCAGCGGGGAACGGGGCCCGACCTCGTGTGGATACCCGGCGGTGACGGCACGGTGATGGGATATCGCGAGCAGTACCCATTCTTCGATGGTCGCTTTCGCAGCACATGTCTCGATCCGCGGGGCGCCGGGGAAACGATATGTCGGAAGGAACCCCCTTGGACAATAGCGGACATGGCGGGTGACTGCGCGGCGCTCATTCGCGCGGTCTGCAACCCTCCAGTGATCGTGCTCGGTCTTTCCATGGGAGGGTTGATAACGCAACAGGTGGCAATAGATTTTCCCGAGCTGGTGAAGCTGGCCATTCCAATGGGTACGGGCGCCAACTTCAGAAGCGGCTTTTCCCGCGACTTCATGGTAGCAGATGTCGAGTATCGTCGGGCGGGGGGCCGATTGTCGCCGGAGTTGGCGGCCGTGTACTACGCGATTCTATCCTATCCGGCGGAAGTCCTTGGAGACCCGGAGCATTGGAAGAGCGTGAAAGAAAAGCAGACACCGCGCGATGAGCGTCGGAACAGCGCGCATCTCGAGGCGCAATGGCAGGCTTGCATCGATTTTGACTGCGACGAAGGTCTGAGAAAATGCCAGGTGCCGATTCACGTCATTGCGTTCGGCCAGGACCTCCAAACGCCGCCTGCCGTCTGCAAGGAAGTCGCCGATCTCGCGCCAAAGGGCCACTACCATCTCATGCCGGGGCTCGGCCACGTATCGCTGCGGAATCACCGCGGGCCTGAGGTCAACCAGAAGATCCTGGAGATCATCGAAGCGAACGCTTGAGCCATCGCCGGTTGGGATATGGACGGGCGGGTTCGGGAATCGGTCCCATTGACCACAGTGTTTTCGTCGAGGAGATGAGAATCCAACAATGCCCAAGCTCGATCTCGGTCATGTCCAGTTGAACTTCCTTCAAAGAGGCGAAGGGCCGGATATCGTGTGGGTCCCTGGTGGCGACTCGACGATTGATCTATACCGCGAGCAGTATCCTTTCTTCGAAAAGCGCTTCCGTCTGACAAGCTTCGATCCGCGCGGCGCCGGGGAAACGATCTGCCGCAAGGAGCCTCCCTGGACAATCGCGGATATGGCCGCCGACTGCGCCGCGCTCATCCGGGCCGTATGCAAGCCCCCGGTCATCCTGACCGGTCTTTCCATGGGGGCATTGATCACGCAGCAGGTCGCGATCGACTATCCGAGTTTGGTGCGGCTCGCCATTCCAATGGGCACCGGCGCCAACTTCAGAAGCGGCTACTCTCGCGATTTCATGGTAGCCGACGTGGAGTTTCGCCGGGCCGGCGGTCGGCTTTCGCGGGATATGGCGGCGGTCTACTATGGTGTGCTTTGCTACCCGTCCGAGGTTCTGGGCAACAAGGAGATGTGGGCGCGCGTCAAAGAACTGCTTGGCCGTGAGTATGGGGATCGGAATAGTGAGGATCTCGAGGCGCAGTGGGAGGCGTGCATCAATTTCGATTGTGACGATGGCTTGAAAGCCTGCCCCGTGCCGATACATGTGATCGCATTCGGCGAGGATGTACAGGCTCCACCCGCAGTGGGTAAGCAGGTTGCCGATCTTGCCCCGAACGGACACTTCCATCTTATGCCAGGCCTCGGCCACTGTTCTCTCGCCATTCATCGTCCAGATGAAGTGAACCGCAAGCTCCTCGAAATCATCGACAATAATCTCTAACGCGTGCCTGGCTCGTGGAGTTTCGGGGAGTGTCACCGTAATGACGCCGCGGCGGCGTCGACCAGCTGGCCGGGCGCGCGCTGGCCGAGAAGGCGGACCGGCGGGGGTGGGAGCGCGGGCGGTGGGGGTGCGCTGGACGGAGACGGGCGAAGATCCTGCGAAACTGGGAAGCGCGGCCTCTTGTCTCAATACTGATTCTGACGCAGACCAGGCTTCGCGGTTCGAGTGCCGTCGCCGCCCATGGGTCCCATCGCATTGCCGTCGGGTGTTTCCATGGGGCCCGGCTCGTGGCAACATGTCGTCGAGAACAAGGACGCGCGATGATCCGCGGCGCGCTGCGGGTCACGCCATGCAAGGGGAGGAATACCATGAAACTGCCCGTCGTCTCGGCCGCTCTGCTTGCTGCCGTCATGGCAGATGCCGTCTCGGCCGCTGCGCAGGACGTTCCGGCGCAGGGCGGCCGCATGATCGTCACCTATCAGGACGACATCACCACCCTAGATCCGGCGATCGGCTACGACTGGCAAAATCCCGCGATGATGCAGGCCATTTTCGATGGGCTGATGGACTACAGACCCGGCACCACCGAGCTCACGCCCGACTTGGCGGAAAGCTATGCGATCTCGGAGGACGGGCGCACCTACACCTTCAAGCTCCGCCAGGGAGTCAAGTTCCACAATGGTCGCGTGCTGACGGCTGCCGACGTCAAATACACCCTCGACCGTCTCGCCAACCCGGCGACGCAGAGCCCCGGCCAGCCCTATTTCAGCGCCATCAAGGGCTACGATGAATTCGTCGCCGGCGCCGCGTCGGATCTGAGCGGGGTCGCCACGCCCGACGACCACACCGTGGTCATCGAAATGTCGC
>JBJXGL010000390.1:0-3111 GCA_046160365.1 Aestuariivirga sp.
CGGGCAGGAACACGGTGCCGAATTCGAGGCCTTTGGCGGAATGCAGCGTCATGATGTTGACGGCATCCTCGGCGCCCCCTGCGTCCCGGTCCATCACCAGGGCGATGTGTTCGAGGAAACCTTCGAGGTTTTCGAACTCGCCCATGGAACGCACCAGCTCCTTCAGATTCTCGAGCCTGCCCTCGGCTTCCGGGCTTTTGTCGTTCTGCCACATCTCGGTGTAGCCCGATTCATCGAGCACGATTTCGGCCAACTCGGTGTGGGGCAAGCCTTGCGCCGATTGCCGCCATCGGGCGAATGATTCAATCAGTGTACGGAGCGCCGCGCGGGTCTTGGCCGAGAATTCGCCTTCCGCCACCAAAGCCTCGGTGGCGCGGAAGAGCGAAAGGCCACGGCCGCGCGCCACCTCATGCAAACGCTTCACCGACGTATCGCCGACGCCGCGTTTCGGCGTGTTGACGATGCGCTCGAAAGCCAGATCGTTATCGGGCGAGGCGACGACTTTCAGATAGGCCAGCGCGTCGCGGATTTCCTGGCGCTCGTAGAAGCGCGGGCCGCCGACCACGCGATAGGGCACGCCCAGAGTAATGAACCGGTCCTCGAAGGCGCGCATCTGGAAGGACGCACGCACCAAGATCGCCATGTCCAAGAGCTTCTCGCCCTTCCGCTGGAGGTTCTCGATATCCTCGCCGATGGCACGGGCTTCCTCGTCCCCATCCCAGTGCGAGCGCACGGCCACGGGCTCTCCTTCGTCGCGGTCGGTTTTGAGCGTCTTGCCGAGGCGGCTTTCGTTCTTGGCGATCAATCCCGAAGCCGCACCCAGAATATGCGGAGTCGAGCGGTAATTGCGTTCGAGACGGATCACCTTGGCGCCCGGAAAATCCTTCTCGAAGCGGAGGATGTTGTCGACTTCAGCACCCCGCCAGCCATAGATCGACTGGTCGTCGTCGCCCACGCAGCAGATGTTGTTGTGGCCTTGAGCGAGCAGGCGGAGCCACAGATATTGCGCCACGTTGGTGTCCTGATATTCGTCCACCAGCATGTATTTGAACTTGCGCTGATAATCCTTCAGCACGTCCGGGTGTTCCTGGAAGATGCGCAGCACTTCGAGCAGGAGATCGCCGAAATCGGCGGCGTTCACGATCTTAAGGCGCTGCTGGTATTCGGCATAAAGCTCCGCGCCCCGGCCATTGGCGAAGCTGTGCGCCTCGCCCTCGGGAATCCGCGAGGGAACAAGGCCGCGGTTTTTCCAGCCATCGATAAACGCGGCGAGCTGGCGGGCGGGCCAGCGCTTCTCGTCGATGTCGTGGGCGCTGAGCAACTGCTTCAACAGCCTGATCTGATCGTCGGTGTCGAGAATGGTGAAGCCGGATTTGAGACCGGCCAGTTCCGCATGGGTGCGGAGGATCTTGACGCCGATCGAATGGAAGGTGCCGAGCCAGGTCATGCCCTCGACCACGCCGCCGATCAGGAACCCAATCCGCTCCTTCATCTCGCGCGCCGCCTTGTTGGTGAAGGTGACGGCGAGCATCTGGCCGGGCCAGGCCTTGCCGGTTGCGAGGATATGGGCGAGGCGGGTGGTCAGTACGCGGGTCTTGCCGGTGCCGGCGCCCGCCAGCACGAGGAGCGGACCTTCGGTGATTTCCACGGCCGCGCGCTGTTCGGCATTGAGGCCCTTGAAATAGGCAGGCTCGCCCTGAGCAAGGGCGCGCTGCGAGACGCTCCCCGGCTTTATGGGCGGAGGGGGCACGTTCTCGTCGTCGAAATCACCAAGGTCGATGGGTTTTAGGGCCATATTCGAATCCTAACGGCCCTATATAGCAACAGCTGGAACGAAATGCGAAACTCCTCGGATGCAACTCCTTCTGTTGTCAACCACAATAGGACGCAAGCAGAGAACCCGGGAGTGAATGTCGATCAGAGTTCACTCAGAACTCGGACTTCGATCTTGCCGTCCACGGCGCGAGCGAGGTTTGCGTCCTGCACTTTTGCAGAAATCAACCGTCCAGCTTAGGCTTTCTGCGGCGGAGTTCTTCGACGAGCCTCCGCCAAGTGACGGCGGTTTCGTTGTCGCCTGTGCGCTCGCACAAGGTCGCGTGGCGAGCGGCTTCCGACTCCGCTTCGAGGCCGTGAACGAAAACTAGCGCTTCCGCGTAACGGCTCAATTGATGATTCATTTTCCGGCCTCCCTTCTTCGCCTTCATTCGAGCGGTGGGAACTCAATGCACGTCAATTGTTGCACAAAAATGACGAGAGAAAATCACGCCACTTGACTTATTGGACAATCAACAGAAGCAAGCCGTCGCGAATACTCATAATACATTCGAAGTGAATCGTCACCTGAAAAATGTCCTCTGCGTAAGGTTTGAAGATTTGGAGTTAATGCCTGTGGACGCGCAAACAAAACTGCCGCACCGCAACATGACAATTCTTCTGGGGAATTCCGGTTCTGTGCCCACTTGCGCCAGATCAATGCGGCAGCGCACAAATGCTGCTCATTTGATGCCAACTTTCACGAATGGAGTTGGCAATGAACTTTTCTCGATTTGCACTAGGCGTTCTGGCGTTGCTTGCCGTGACGGGCAGTCCGGCGCAGGCCGATGACGATGATGGCTGGAGCTGGCAGATGTGGGGCTGGCAGCGGGGCGGCGACATGCCGATGATGGGCCGTGGCGCGATGATGGGCGGCCGTTTCGGCGTGATCGATGCCAACGATGACGGTGTCATCAGCGCCGATGAAGCGGCCTCTCAGCGTGAAGCCGTGTTCGCGGCGATGGACAGCGACGATGACGGCGAACTCACGGAAGCGGAGTTCATGGCGGTTTCGTTCGGTCCTGGCCCAGGCTGGAACGAAGACCGCAAGGAGGCCATGCAAGCGAAGAAGAAGGAGCGCTTCGCCGCGATGGACCCGGATAAGAACGGCAAGGTCACTCAGGCCGAGTTCATGGCGGAACAGCAGAAGCGCTTTGCTTCGGCTGACACGGACAAGGACGGCAAAGTGACGCCGTGGGAATTCCGCGCCATGCGCTGGCAGTGACGCCTGAACACTGGATCGGGATCATCCCTTGCGGGGAATCCCGATCTTGTGGCCCACTTGCGGTGGGATCGGCA
>JBJXGL010000391.1:0-3651 GCA_046160365.1 Aestuariivirga sp.
ACTGGAGCGGCACCAGGATCGCATCGGCCGCGGTCAGCGAATTGATCGTGAGAAGATTGAGCGAGGGCGGGCAATCGAGAAGGATGTAGCCGTAGTCCGCTTTAAGCTCGGCAATCGCATCCGCCAGCCGGTGAGCCTTGCGCTCGAATGCGGCGAGTTCGAGTTCCGCTCCGAGCAAGTCCATGGACGAGGGCACGCAATGCAGGTTCGGGACATCCGATGCCACAATGCAGTCCGCCAGCTTCGCCTCGCCCACCAGCACCTGGTAGGATGACCGCGTGCCGGGCATCCGCTTGATGCCAAGCCCGGTGCTGGCATTCCCTTGTGGATCGAGATCGACCACAAGCACCCGCTCCCCGCAGGCCGCCAAGGCCGTACCGAGATTGATTGCCGTGGTCGTCTTCCCTACGCCGCCCTTCTGGTTGGCAATTGCCAGAATCCGCGGTGCGGCGGATCGCTCAGTTTCCAACACGTAGGGCCTCCTTGACCTCGAGAATGACCGAATCAGTGCCGGTCAGACTCGCATGGCGGGTTGAATCGATTCTCCAGGATTTCGACGCAACCGTCAATTCCGTATCGATATCTTGTCCCTTGTGAAAGAGGCCGATGGCGCCTTTCGACAGGAATGGTTGGGCATAGTTAAGAAGCGCCGCAAGCGGCGCAAGCGCCCGCGCGGTGACGACCTGTACCTCGGGTGCCGGCGTAGTGCCTGAAAGTGTCTCGAGCCTGACATTGTGGATAACGGCATCAATCTTCGTCAGCCGCGCCGCCTCGCGCAGGAACGCCGCCTTCTTGCCACTGCTCTCATAGAGATGCACCCGGTAGGGCCGGGCGATTCCAAGAATGAGCCCCGGTAAACCCGCGCCCGAGCCAAGGTCTGCGATAACTTTCGTTTCGGGCGGTATCAGCGGCAGGAGCTGCGCGCAATCGAGAATATGGCGCGGCCAGATCTCTTTCAGCGTCGATGGACCGACAAGATTGATCCGCGCCTGCCATGCCGTGAGAGTCTCGATATAGATTTCGAGCCTCTCGAATGATTCACGTGAAACATTGACGGCCGCGAGCTGTGCGGCCACGTCCGCCGGAATCATGCCGCCGGCCGGATTTCGCGGCGTTTCACGTGGCCCAGAAGTGCAGCGAGTGCCGCCGGAGTCATGCCTTCGATCCGCGCCGCATGGCCAAGCGTCTGCGGTTTCACACGGGCCAGCTTCAATTTAAGTTCGGTGGAAAGGCTCGGCAACGCGGCGTAGTCGAGGCTTTCGGGCAGCACGAGCGCCTCTTCCTTGCGAAGCATCGAAATGTCCGCCGACTGACGATCGAGATAGCCGGCATAGAGTGCGTCCGCTTCCAGTGCTTCACGTGCAAAGGCAGGCAACGCTGCGATTTCGGGCCAGAGGCGGGAAACGCCCTCAATGCCGACATCCCGCATGGCGATGAGGTCAAGCGCTGAACGGCGGATGCCGTCCTGATTTACCTTTAGTCCGTGTTTCACCGCCTCCGGAGGCGTGAGCGACAATGATGTGGCGAGTCTTTGCGCCGCGGCGATTGCTGCGTCGCGTTTGGTAAAGTGTTCGCGCCGCTCACGGCCTACCAGCCCAAGTCCGATGCCCTTGGGCGTGAGCCGCCGGTCGGCATTGTCGGCGCGCAACGTCAGCCGGTACTCGGCGCGCGAAGTGAACATGCGATAGGGCTCGCGTGCGCCACGTGTGACGAGATCGTCCACCATCACGCCGAGATAGCCTTCGGCACGATCAAAGGTCACGCCATCCAAGCTTCCTGCCTGCCGCGCCGCGTTGAGGCCCGCGATCAGTCCCTGCGCCGCGGCCTCTTCATAACCTGTCGTTCCGTTTATCTGTCCAGCGAGGAACAAACCTCCAATGCGCTTGGTCTCAAGCGTGTGCCAGAGTTCACGTGGATCGACAAAGTCATATTCGATGGCATAGCCGGGCCTCAGAATACGAACGGCCTCAAGCCCCGGAATGGTGCGGATAAATGCCTCCTGCACGTCCTCGGGAAGCGAAGTCGAAATCCCGTTCGGATAAACGGTCGTGTCATCCAGCCCTTCGGGCTCCAGAAATATCTGGTGCGAGCTGCGGTCCTTGAAGCGGCTCACCTTGTCTTCGATGGATGGGCAGTAGCGCGGGCCGGCACTTTCAATCTGTCCGGAATACATTGGCGACCGGTGCAGATTATCCCCGATCAGCTGGTGGGTCTCCGGATTCGTTTCGGTGATGAAACAGGAAATCTGGGGCGTGGTGATCCGCGTCGTCAGGAAGGAGAAGGGAACCGGTTCGTCATCGCCCTTCTGCTCTTCCAGCCGATCCCAGGCGATGGTGGCTCCATCGAGCCGTGCTGGGGTTCCAGTCTTGAGGCGTCCGAGGTCGAAGCCAGCGTTATGAAGCTGGTCAGAAAGCCCAAGGCTCGGCGCTTCGCCCGCCCGGCCTGCCGGCATCTTCTTCTCGCCGATATGGATGAGGCCGCGCAGAAATGTGCCCGTCGTCAGAACTACGGCAGCGGCGCGGACCGTCTCGCCGGTATCGGCTACGATGCCGGTCAGCCAGTTGCCGTTCGTGAGAAGCGACTGCGCTCCGGCCTCAATCACATCGAGGTTCGCCTGCTCGCGGATCGTCTGCTGCATGGCCTGCCGGTAGAGTTTGCGGTCTGCCTGTGCGCGAGGTCCGCGCACAGCGGGGCCGCGCGAGCGGTTCAACAGCCGGAACTGAATGCCCGCCGCATCGGCAATCCGTCCCATGACGCCATCGAGCGCATCGATTTCACGCACCAGATGGCCCTTGCCAAGACCACCAATGGCGGGATTGCAGGACATTTCGCCGATGGTCGCGAATTTGTGGGTAACGAGCGCCGTTCTGGCGCCAAGCCGCGCGGAGGCGCAGGCGGCTTCGCATCCCGCGTGTCCCCCGCCTACAACAATGATATCGTAGCTCTTTGGCATGAGCGGCCTTTTAGAGAGTTCGTCCGTGCACGTCAAAACCGCGCCAGTGATTCACGTGAAACATTCCAGACGCCGCCAATGATTCACGTGAAGCAATTTCATTTGCCGATGCAGAACTCCCGGAACACGTGATCGAGCAGGTCCTCGACATCGATGCGCCCGGTAATACGCCCGAGAACCGTCGCGGCCTCGCGCAATCGCTCCGCCGCAAGCTCCAGATGCGCGGAGTCATCCGCGAGGAACTCCTCAAGTAGCGCCACAGTGCGGCTTACGCCTTGCTGATGCCTGGCCCTGATGACTGATGCATGTTCAAGATTGGCGTATCGGGCAGTAACAAGTGCAGTCAGCCTCTCGATGAACTCAGCTATTCCGGAGCCTAACTTCGCCGATACGTTCATCTCTTCGTTTCGCAGACGACTCGATAGGTTTGATTCCAAATCGCATTTGTTTCGGAGCCGAATCGCAGGGGGAACTACTGGGGTAGGGCCAGCTTCGACATCGGACGAAGTCACCCACACCAGCACGTCCGCCTGCTCGGCCTCCTTCCTCGCCCGGTCCATGCCGATGGCCTCGATTTCCTCCGCGGCCTTGACCCTAAGTCCCGCGGTGTCGGTTAGGATGACGGGCACGCCGCCCAAATCCATCGTCACCTCGATCACGTCCCGGGTCGTGCCAGGTGTAGGCGAGACAATCGCCGC
>JBJXGL010000392.1:0-7961 GCA_046160365.1 Aestuariivirga sp.
TCGTCGCGCTCTTGAAACTGCGGCTTCCCGCCGCCATGCCTTTCGTTTTCAACGCGCTCAAGATCAACTCGACTCTTGCATTGATCGGCGCGATTGTGGCGGAGTTTTTTGGTACACCCATCGTCGGCATGGGTTTTCGAATCTCGACCGAGGTCGGACGTCTTGGCCTCGAAATGGTTTGGGCCGAAATCGCGATGGCTGCTATCGCGGGTTCGGCCTTTTACGGCGCGATCGCCCTCATCGAGCGGGCGGTCACATTTTGGCATCCGTCCTTCCGGGCACGACCTGGAAGGGCTTAACAGGGAGAAAGGAAAAACTCGCATGAAGAAATTTCTTTTGGCGGCGGCAGCCGCAGGCGCGCTTATCGCCACATCGGGCGCGGCGATGGCGGAAGCCGTCAAGCTGCAGCTCAAATGGGTGACCCAGGCGCAATTCGCCGGCTATTACGTAGCCGCCGCGAAGGGCTACTACAAGGACGCAGGCCTCGACGTCACCATCCTGCCGGGCGGCCCCGACATCAACCCGCAGCAGGTGCTGGCAGGCGGCGGCGCTGACGTCGTCATCGACTGGATGCCGTCGGCTCTCGCCACGCGCGAGAAGGGCTCGCCCGTCGTCAACATCGCGCAGCCCTTCAAGAAGTCCGGCATGATGCTGACCTGCCGCGCCGAGACCGGCATCAAGGCTCCGGCCGACTTCAAGGGAAAGACGTTGGGCGTCTGGTTCTTCGGCAACGAGTATCCGTTCCTGTCGTGGATGAGCCAGCTCGGCATCTCGACGCAGGGCGGCGCCGATGGCGTCAATGTCATCAAGCAGGGCTTCAACGTCGATCCGCTGATCCAGAAGCAGGCCGACTGCATCTCGACCATGACCTACAACGAATACTGGCAGGTGATCGACGCCGGCATCGCAGCTGATCAGCTCGTCGTCTTCAAGTATGAGGACAATGGAGTGGCCACGCTGGAGGATGGGCTCTATGTGCTGGAAGACAAGCTCAAGGATCCGGCATTCGTCGAGACCATGGCGAAGTTCGTCGCGGCCTCGATGAAGGGCTGGGACTACGCCCGCGCCAATGGCGATGAAGCAGCCCAGATCGTCCTCGACAATGACGCAACCGGCGCCCAGACCATCGAGCACCAGAAGCGGATGATGGGCGAGATCAACAAGCTGACCGAGGGCTCCGACGGCACGCTTGATGTCGCCGCTGCCGAGCGCACGATCGATACGCTGATGAAAGGCGGCTCCGATCCGGTCATCACCAAGAAGCCGGAAGGCGCATGGTCTTCCGCGGTGATGGACAAGGTGAAGGGGATGTAATACAGTTCGACGCGATCAGGGCCAGCTCTTGTCTTGCAAGGGCTGGCCCTCATTTTTACATGAACCGCCAGTCATACAAGTATTTTTGACCATCGGCATTCTGGGCAAACCGGCCCGCCACCAATCAAATTCGACGAAACCGCCGCCGGCATGCACGTGAGGCGCGCGAGCATGCACGGCGCTGCGAAGCCACGCGCTATCGAACATGAATAGCCAATATACGAGCCGTTCAGGGCTGATCTAGCGAAGAGCATGCATGATCGTGGCAGGAAAACAGGAGACGAACCATGAGCAAAGTAACTGTTAGCGATGGCAAGACGATCAGCTCTACGCCCGATGCGATTGGCTTATCGCTGCCTGAGGAAATACTGAATCGCGATCTGTCCGAGGCTGCCTTGTTTTGGAACTCGATCGAAGACCGGAGGTCCATCTTCGACATGACGCTTTACAATGAAGAACATAGGCCCGTGGAGCCACAGGATCTGGGGTCCTATCTTGGTAAAACCCTTCTACTCTGGGATGGCGACGGAACCAATTCTGTCTATGGCCTTTCCTCAGGCAATGACATCTTTATTGGAACAGCCGCGAACGAAGCCGTCTTTGGTGGTGGGGGTGACGACAGCCTCAATGGATTGGGAGGGTTCGATTTTCTCAATGGCGAAGTGGGCAACGACCAGCTCAGGGGTGGCGATGGCAATGACCGGCTGTTCGGCGGCGAGGACGATGACCTGCTGTCAGACGGCGGCGGCAGCGACGCTTCCTATGGCGGCGATGGAGACGATGTCTTCGAGGCCGCAGATGACGGCAACCATGATGTTTTCGACGGCGGAGCGGGACTTGACCGGCTCATCGGTGGAAGCGGCGATGAAACGATCGATCTCGCTCGTGGATTCCGCCGTGATGCGGCGGGAGGCTATGATCTCCTCCGCAGCATCGAGGCCGTCGACGGCGGGGACGGCAATGACCGGCTGTTCGGGACTTCGGAAGACGACACTCTCAATGGCGGAGCCGGCGTCGATCTCATAATCGGCGGCGCCGGCAAAGATCATCTCTTCGGCGGCGGGGGCGAGGGCGATGTTCTCTTCGGCGGTGAAGGCGACGACGAACTGATCGGTGGCGGGCTGGCCTTTGGTGGCGGCGGCAATGACGTTCTGGCAGGCGGAAAGATGACGGGCGGCGCAGGAAACGATCGCTTCGTCATCTTCGCAGGCGAACATCAAGTAATGGACTACGAGCCGGGCGTGGACGTGCTTGAATTTGTCGGCGGCCTCGGATCGGGATTCCACGAGTTTTACATGAACCCTAGTGACTTGTTCAATGCGATGAGCGAGACGTCGGATGGGCTTTTCATCACGCTTACGTCACTGAGGGATCCGACCGATCCCGAGACCTCCTCCCTGCTGCTGCGCGGTGTGCAGTTGAGTGATGTGTTGATGTCCGACATTCTGTGGTGATGCCGCATGCCATGACGAGCATATCGCGGGTGAAGCCGCGATCCGGCGGGTCCGGTATGGCGTCATTCGCTGCAGCACGCAAAGTCCACCGATGTCCTGCTGGGGATAGGGTGAGCGCCAATGGCGACGAAGCGGCCCAGATCGTCCTCGACAACGACGCAACCGGAGCCCAGACCATCGAGCACCAGAAACGCATGATGGGCGAGATCAACAAGCTGACCGAAGGTTCGGACGGAACCCTCGACGTTGCCGCCGCCGAACGCACGGTCGACACGCTGATGAAGGGCGGCTCGGACCCGGTCATCACCAAGAAGCCGGAAGGCGCTTGGTCGAGCGCGGTGATGGACAAAGTGAAGGGGATGTAATCTACGTCGATTTGATCAGGGCCAGCTCTTGTCTTGCAAGGGCTGGCCCTCATTTTTGCATGAACCGCCAGTCATACAAGACCTTTTGACCATCGGCATTCTGGGCAAACCGGCCCGCCACCAATCAAATTCGACGAAACCGCCGCCGGCATGGACGTGAGGCCCGCGAACATGCACCGCGCCGCCGCGCGTTCTCGAACATGAACAGCCAATATACGAGCCGTTCAGGGCTGATCTAGCGAAGAGCATGCATGATCGTGGCAGGAAAACAAGAGACGAACCATGGACAAAGTAACTGTTAGCAATGGCAAGACGATCAGCTCTACGCCCGATGCGATTGGGTTATCGCTGCCTGAGGAAATACTGAATCGCGATCTGTCCGAGGCCATGCTGTTCTGGAATGTGATTGAAGACCGGAGGTTTATCTTCGACTTGACGCCTTACAGCGAAGAACATAGGCCCGTAGAGCCACGTGAGTTCATGTCCCTTCTTGGTAGAACCTTTCTGCTCTGGGATGGCGACGGAACCAATTCTGTCTATCGCCTTTCCTCAGGCAGGGACCTCTTTGTTGGAACAACCGCGAACGAAGCCGTCTTTGGTGGTGGGGGTGACGACAGCCTCGCTGGCTTTGAAGGGTTCGATTTTCTCAATGGCGAAGTGGGCAACGACCAGCTCAGGGCCGGCGACGGCAATGACCGGCTCTTCGGCGGCGAGGACGATGACCTGCTGTCAGACGGCGGCGGCAGCGACGCTTCCTATGGCGGCGATGGAGACGATGTCTTCGAGGCCGCAGATGACGGCAACCATGATGTTTTCGACGGCGGAACGGGACTTGACCGGCTCATTGGCGGAAGTGGCGATGAAACGATCGATCTCGCTCGTGGATTCCGCCGCGATGCGGCGGGAGGCTATGATCTCCTCCGCAGCATCGAGGCCGTCGACGGCGGGGACGGCAATGACCGGCTGTTTGGGACTTCGGAAGACGACACTCTCAATGGCGGGGCCGGCGCCGATCTGATATTCGGCGGCTCCGGCAAAGATCATCTCTCTGGCGGCGGCAGGAGGAATGACGGCGATGTTCTCTTCGGCGGTGAAGGCGACGACGAACTGATCAGTTTCGGGCAGGCCTTTGGCGGCGGCGGCAATGACGTTCTGGCATTCGGAACCGAGATGACGGGCGGCGCAGGAAACGATCGCTTCGTCATCTTCGGAGGCGAACATCAAGTAATGGACTACGCGCCGGGCGTGGACGTGCTTGATTTTGGCGGCATCGGATCGGGGTTCCACGAGTTTTTCATGAATCCGCTTGATCTGCTCAATGCGATGAGCGAGACGGCGGAAGGGCTTTTCATCACGCGCACGTCACTGGTTGATCCCACCGATCCCGCGACCACCTCCCTGCTGCTGCGCGGTGTGCAGTTGAGCGATGTGTTGATGTCCGACATTCTGTGGTGATGCCGCATGCCATGACGAGCATATCGCGGGTGAAGCCGCGATCCGGCGGGTCCGGTATGGCGTCATTTGTTGCAGGCGGAAATTCCGCAATTATGTCTGCTGCCTATCAAATCCAAAGGAAGGCAGCATTTCATGAGTGACGCCATATGTGAGAGTCTTCATACCAACAGCCGCGCATCCCGTTTGCGGCCCGATATGGAGACGAACATGAGAAAGATCCCAGTCCTTGCCTTGGCGCTTGGCGCTCTCGCTTCAATCGCTGGCGCCGAAGCCGCCACACAATGCGGCCCGCACGAACAGCTGACCCAACAACTGGGCCAACGCTTTCAGGAAAGCCGCCAGGCTATCGGGCTTTCGGGCTCCGCCGCCGTGGTCGAACTCTACGTCTCTTCGCAAGGCTCGTGGACGATGATCAGCACAAATGCTCGCGGCCTTGCATGTGTGCTCGCTACGGGCGAAGCTTGGCAGGTCCAGGAGAAACCGGTTCAGGGTGTGAGCTTGTAAGCCGTGTCTATCCCGAGATGCTGGTTGGCGGCAACAATCTCCGCCAACTGAACGCCCGGAGGAAACATGCCAACGAAGTTTGATGCCATTGTCATTGGGTCAGGCCAGTCCGGCCCTTCGCTTGTGGAGCGCTTTGCTGCGGCCGGCCAGCGCGTCGCCATGATCGAGCGCAAATATTTCGGCGGCACTTGCGTCAATACCGGTTGCGTGCCCACCAAGACGCTGGTGGCGAGTGCCTATGTTGCGCACATGGCGCGGCGGGCGATGGAATATGGTGTCGATACTGGTCCGGTCAGCGTCGACATGAAGCGCGTCAAGGCGCGGAAGGATGCGATCGTCGAGAAATCGCGCAATGGCGTGAAGCGCTGGATGCAGACGATGAAGAACGTGACCGTGTTCGAGGGCCATGGACGCTTCACCGGCCCCAAGACAGTCGCCGTCGGCGGTGATGTGCTGCAAGCGGACAAGATCGTCATCAACACCGGCGGACGCGCAACGGTTCCGCCCATGCCGGGTCTCGATCAAGTGCCGTACTTCACCAACAGCACGCTGCTGGAGAGCGACATATTGCCGGAGCATCTGCTGATCGTCGGCGGCAGCTATATCGGCCTCGAATTCGCCCAGGCCTACCGCCGCTTTGGCGCGAAGGTAACGGTGGTCGAAATGGGCGAGCGCCTGATCGGCCGCGAAGACCAGGATGTGTCGGACACCGTGCGCGAGATTCTCGAAGCTGAAGGCATCGATGTCCGTCTCAATGCCAAATGCCTGGCGGCCGAAAAGGACGGCGATGGCGTCGCGATGAATCTCGGCTGCAGCGAAGGCGCGCCACGGGTGCGCGGCAGTCATATGCTGCTCGCTGTCGGACGGCGTCCCAACACGGACGATCTGGGACTCGACAAGGCTGGCATCGCGACCGATGCCAGGGGCTACGTCACGGTTGACGATCAGTGTCAGACCAATGTGGATGGTGTGTGGGCCATTGGCGACGTGAACGGACGCGGCGCTTTCACGCATACTTCCTACAACGACTTCGAGATCGTGGCCGCCAATCTTTTCGACAACGACCCCCGCCGCATTTCGGATCGCATTTCGTGTTACGGCCTGTTCGTCGATCCGCCACTCGGCCGTGTCGGGATGACGGATACGGAGGTGAAGGCCAAGGGCATCAAGGCGCTCACTGCCAAGCGGATGATGACATCGATCGGCAGAGCGCGAGAGCGCGGCGAAACGCTTGGGTTCATGAAAGTTACCGTCGATGCCGCCAGCAAGAAGATTCTGGGTGCGGCACTGCTTGGCCTCAATGGCGATGAAGTGGTGCACGCCTTCCTTGATGTGATGGCGGCGGGCCTGCCTTACACGGCGATCTCTCGCACCATGCACATTCACCCGACAGTGGCGGAATATCTGCCGACCCTGCTTGGCGAGTTGAAGCCACTGGAGTGAATCTAAGCCTCAAAACACCTCCTGCTTCGCCCGGGACAGGAAGAAGCCGTAGCCAGCGGCATTGCGGCAGGTGAGGCCAGTTTGCGCGGATGAGCAGCTAATGCCGCCCCGTTCCCATGTCGCATCATAGGGAAGGGTTTTCGCATCGGGTGTTGCGACCGTATCGCCATGGCAGATCATGATGCCGCTTGTGCCATCGGCGGTGATGCCGAAGGCGCCACCCCAATCGAGTTCGCAATCGGCAGGCCGTGGTTCGGCCGTGGGTGTGTAGTTCTGGATATCGCAACGGAGCTGCGGCGTGCCGTCGAAATCGTCATAACCGCAGAAGATGTTTCCCGAGGGTGTTTTGAAGTTGAAACCGTCTGCCTGCGCCGTCATGCTCGCGGCGGAAAGCACGAGGCTCGTGATTATGAACCTCAAAGGGAATGTAAGACGCACGGCATTCTCCAGTCAGACGGTTGGCTGGATGTTGTATATCGGCAATCCAGGCGGCAGAAGGGGCTCCTCCAAAGCTAACTTGCAGATCGCCACGGGCCCGCTGATAATGGAAGCCTTCAGAGGAGCCCCCCATGCCCACAACCCTCATCCGCGGCGGAACCGTCGTCAACCATGATCACTCGCAGCGCGCCGACGTCCTCATTGAGGACGGCAAGATCGTCGCGGTCGGCGAGAAGCTTTCGGGCGGCGAAACCATCGATGCTGGCGGCTGTTATGTCATGCCGGGCGGCATCGATCCGCACACCCACATGGAGCTCATGTTCATGGGGCAGGTGTCGGCAGACGATTTCGAGTGGGGCACCAAGGCGGCGCTTTCCGGCGGCACCACGATGATCGTGGACTTTTGCATCCCGGCGCCGGGTGAGAGCATGCTCAAGGCCTATCAGGCCTGGCGCCACAAGGCGGAGAAGGCGGCTTCCGACTATTCCTTTCACATGGCCGTCACCCAATGGTCGCCAATGATCCACGACGAGATGGAAACCGTGGTCAAGACCTACGGCATCAACACCTTCAAGCATTTCATGGCCTACAAGGGCGCGCTGATGGTGAATGACGACGAGCTCTACAACAGTTTCAAGCGCTGCGCCCAGCTTGGCGCCCTGCCGCTGGTCCATGCGGAGAACGGCGATGTGGTGGCGCGCATGCAGGCGGATCTGCTGGCGCGCGGCATTACGGGGCCTGAGGGCCACAGTTATTCGCGCCCGCCGGAAGTGGAGGGTGAAGCGACCAACCGGGCCATCATGATTGCCGACATGGCGGGTTCGCCGCTCTACGTGGTGCATACCTCCTGCGAGCAGACCCATGAGGCGATCAGGCGCGCCCGGCAGGCGGGCAAGCGGGTTTACGGCGAGCCGCTCATTCAGCATCTGATGCTGGATGATTCAGAATACCAGAACGAGGACTGGGACTATGCGGCGGGCCGCGTGAT
>JBJXGL010000393.1:0-3003 GCA_046160365.1 Aestuariivirga sp.
TGCTGAAAGAGCTGATCGACAAGGGCTTCGTATTTCAGAAGGAAGGCGAGGAAGACCGGCGCCAGCGGCTGCTCTATCTGACCGATGCGGGCAAGGACTTGCACCGCCGCCTGATGGCGCCGCAGATTGCGCGCATCCGAAAGGCCATAACCGAAACCAATGGCGACGGTGGGCACGCCTACCGGGCGCTGCTGTTCCATCTGATCGGCGATGAAAACCGCGATGCGGTGCGCGACTGGATGGGGCGCACAAGCGTCCTGGGGCAAATCAAGTGAGCGAGGCGCCACACATTCTTGTGGTTGACGACGACCATCGCATTCGGGAACTGCTGCAAAGCTATTTGCGCGAGAATGGCTTCCGGGTCACTGCGGCGGGAGCGGCCAAGGAAGCGCGCGAAAGGATGCGCGGCCTCGAATTCGACGTGGCGATTGTCGACGTGATGATGCCGGGGGAAAGCGGGTTGGAGTTCACCCGCGCGTTGCGCGACGAGCGCCAGGGCATTCCCATTCTGGTTTTGTCTGCGCTGACCGATACCGGCGACCGCATTGGCGGGCTGGAAGCGGGTGGCGACGATTATCTGAGCAAGCCCTTCGAGCCACGCGAGTTGGTGCTGCGCATCCAAAACCTTTTGAAACGAAGCGGATGGAAGGGGAGCTCTGGAATATCGGTGCGCTTCGGCGAGTTCGTTTTCAACTCACAACGCGGCGAGCTCCTGCGCGCGGGCAAGCCGGTGCGGCTTACGACGCGCGAGCGCGATTTCCTTCGTCTGTTGTCGCGCCAGCCCGGCGAAGCCGTGAGCCGGGACGAATTCTCGCAGCCGGGCGCAGAGCAAAGCGCGCGCGCGGTCGATGTGCAGATCAACCGGCTCAGGCAAAAAATCGAGGCGGATCCGGCGAACCCCGTGTTCCTGCAAACCGTGCGCGGCGCCGGCTACTGCCTGATGGCGGACGGATGACCACGGTCACCGCACCACCGCCCCGCGCGGGCCTCTATTACCGCTTCAACCGGTTGCTCGAGAACTGGCTGCCTGCGGGGCTCTACAAACGCTCGCTCATCATCATGATCGCACCCATGGTGCTGCTGCAGACGATCATGGCGGGCATCATCCTCGAACGCCACTGGGACAATGTCTCGCGCGTGCTGGCGCGCTCGCTCGCCCGCGAGATCGCACTCTTGGTCGAGCTCAACACCAAAGGAGAGAGTCTTGCCGAGATCGAAAGGCTAGCGCGCGACAAGTTGAGCCTCGATTTCACGGTTGTGCGGAACGGAACGCTCCCGCCTGCGGTGGAGCCCTCGATGTTCGCGCTTGCCGCAGAAAGGCTGTCGCGCTACTTGGCGCGCGAAACCAAGCGGCCCTTCCACGTCAACACGGCAGGAAGCGAGGGCAACGTCGAGATCGCGGTCGATGTCGGAAACGGCGTGATCTACAGCATCAAAGTGCGCGAGGAGCGCGCCTACGCGGCGAGTACCGATATGCTGCTCATGTGGATGTTGGTGTCGTCGCTGCTTCTGCTTGGAATTGCCGTCATTTTCCTCAGGAAACAGATCACCCCGATCATCGATTTGGCGCAGGCCGCGCAGCGTTTCGGCATGGGGCAGGAGGCAGGCGAATTCCGGCCGCGTGGCGCAACCGAAGTGCGCCAGGCGGGCATTGCCTTCCTCGATATGAAGGACCGCCTCGCCCGCCATGTGGAGCAGCGCACCGCCATGCTCGCCGGCGTCAGCCACGATCTGCGCACCATCTTGACGCGATTTAAGCTCGAACTCGCGTTCCTTGGCGACGGTCCGAAGATCAAGCCGCTCAAGGAAGACGTGGACGAAATGCAGCGCATGCTCGAAGCCTATATGGCGTTCGTGAAAGGCGATGGCGGGGAGACGTCGGCGGAAACGAATGTGACGGCGCTGGTAGCGAGCGTTGCGGCGAGTCTCGATCGCAAGGGCAAGAGTATTGAAGTAAGGGGTTTGGAAAAGCTAGTGGCGCGCGTGAAGCCCAACGCTTTTCGGCGATTGCTTTCAAACCTGATCGGAAACGCGGTGCGCTATGCGGAGCGCGTGAAAGTCGAGACACGCACCGGCGATGGCTTCCTGGAGGTGGTCGTCGACGACAACGGCCCCGGCATTCCAGCTGACCTCCGCGAAGACGCTTTCCGCCCCTTCGTGCGCCTGGACCACGCACGTAACCTGGATGAGACGGGCACCGGCCTGGGCCTAGCCATCGCCCGCGACATCGCCCATGCGCATGGAGGGGAAATTGAGCTGGTTGATAGCCCGATGGGGGGATTGAGGGCGAGGCTGAGGGTGCCGATTTAGTTCGCGCTCCCAGATCTTGTCATCGCCGTGCTTGTAGCGGCGGCGCGATGGGTCCCCGCAACGAGTGCGGGGATGACAACAGTTGATGTTGGTTAGAACAACTTCCCGCCATTGGGCACAGCAAGCGTTGGGCCGATCAACACCACGCCACCATTGTCGTCTGGAAACCCTAATGTCAGCACTTCCGACATGAAGGGGCCGATCTGGCGTGGCGGGAAGTTGACGACGGCGGCGACTTGCCGTCCGAGCAAGGTCTCGGGCGTGTAGTGCACGGTGAGCTGAGCCGAGGATTTCTTGATGCCGATCTTGTCGCCGAAATCGATCTTCAACTTGTATGCAGGTTTCCTCGCTTCCGGGAACGGCAGCACTTCGACGATGGTGCCGACCCGTATATCGACTTTCTCGAAATCGGCATAAGCGATTTCAGCCATCAGCTCGCCAGCTCCTTCGCCCGTTTCGTGGCGGCGGCGATGGCTTTTTCGAACATTGGCTTCATGCCGTCGTCCGCCATCAGCACTTGCAGCGCCGCGTAGGTGGTGCCCTTGGGCGAAGTGACATTCTGGCGCAGGATTGCGGCATCGATGCCGGACTGGCGCATCAGTTCGCCGGAACCTGCCACCGTGGCGCGGGCGAGTTTCATGGCGAGATCGGCAGGAAGCCCCACATGCTCGCCGGCGGCGGCGAGGCATTCGG
>JBJXGL010000394.1:0-5799 GCA_046160365.1 Aestuariivirga sp.
CCGGCCATACCGACCCGCTGGTGGAGCGCCTGTTCCGCGCCGGCGCCATCCAGCATGCGCGCAGCAATTCGCCGGAATTCTCCTGCGCCGGCGTCACCTATTCCCGGCTCTACGGCGTCACCGGCACGCCGTGGAATCCGAAATACACCTGCGGCGGATCATCAGGGGGCGCGGGGGCTTGCCTTGCCGCCGGCACGTCGACATTGGCGACAGGCTCGGATATCGGCGGCTCGATTCGCATCCCCGCGGCGATGTGCGGCGTCGCCGGCTACAAACCGCCCTATGGCCGCAACCCCGCCGATCCGCCGGGCAACCTCGACTGGTACAGCCACACCGGTCCACTTGCCCGAACGGTCGCCGACTGCGCGCTGTTCCAGAATGTCGTCAACGGCGCGCATCCCCGGGACATCGTTTCCCTGCGGCCGAAGATCAAGCTGCCGCTGGCCTATCCGGAAGGGCGGCTCAAGGGCAAGCGCATCGCCTACAGCATCGATCTCGGCTTTCACGCCATCGCGCCCGATGTGCGCGCCAATGCGCTCCGCACCCTCGGCCTGCTGCGCGACCAGGGCGCCATCGTGGAAGAAGTCGATCTCGGCTGGACCCGCGAGATCCAGGATGCCGCCGGCGCCTATCTGGATCACCTGTTCGGCCACTACATGGCCGAGGCGGACCGCGACCATCCCGATCTCGTCACCGATTACGTCAAGTACTATGCAAAGCGCGCCGGCACGGCCGCCGATGTGAAGAAGTTCGCCTGGAGCCTCGAGGTCGCCGGCCGCATCTACGAGAAGTTCGGCCCCTTGCTGGAAAAGTACTACGCCTTCGTCTGCGTGCCGCTGGCGACCCATGAGGTGCGCGCCGATCAGCCGCCCTGGGAGAAGATGACGGTCGATGGCCGCGAGATCGATTCCGACTACGATTGGACCATCACCTATCCCTTCAACATGCTGAGCCGCTGCCCGGTGATGGTGGTGCCCGCGGGGCTAGGGCCGCAGGGCCTGCCGACGGCGGTGCAGATCGTCGCCCGCCCCTATGACGACAGGCGGGTGTTCGAAGTCGCCGCCGCCATCGAGCGGGCGCAGCCCTGGCTGGATACGCCGGAGCGGCGGCCGAAGTTGTAGCATCATTGCGGTTGAATCCCGAACCGCTTGGGGTCTACCCTTCGGCACAGGGTCATTGCGCCCCGGTGGGTCAGCCGAAGCACGGACAAGTCCGTGCGCGCAACAGTGGCGTTCCAACTCATGAGGAACCCATGCATATTCAGAAGCAGTCGAAAATTCGTCATGTCATCGGCACGGTGTTGCGCCGTTTATGCGCAATGCTGCTGGTCTTGGCTGCAGCCGACGAAGGCCGGGCCGCCGAGAAGATCGTCATCGCCACAGAGGGCGCTTATCCCCCGTTCAGTTGGGTCGACTCCGCCGGGAAATTGCAGGGCTTCGATGTCGATATCGCCAATGCGCTGTGTGCGCAGCTGCAGGCGACCTGTGAAATCGTTGCACAGAAGTGGGATGACATGATTCCCAACCTCGTCAAGAAGAAGTACGACGCGGTTGTGGCCTCGATGTCGAGTACGCAGGAGCGGCGGCAGGTCGTCGATTTCACGATCAACTACTATTACGAGTCTCAAGTTCTGCTTGCAAGAACAGGCGCAAGCCACGACGTCACAGCCGAAAGCCTCAATGAAAAATCTATCGGTGTGGTCGGTCCGGTGGTTGTCATTCAGGGCGTCACCCGTCGACCAGTTCACGAGCTCTATCTCGAAGACAAGTTCGACGATGTCGATGTCGATATCTATGACTCGATTGCTGACGCCCTCGAGGACCTGACCGAGGGCGATATCGACGCCATATTCGGCAATAGCATCGATCTTTATCGCGAGGTCTTATTGCCCGATGCTGGAAAGCGCTTCGCGTTCGTCGGGAGGCGCATTTCGGATCCCCAGTATTTTCCCGACGGGGCGGCGATTGCCGTGCGCAAAGGAGACGGCAAACTGCGCGACGCCCTTAACGATGCGCTACAGGCAATCCACGAAAGCGGCACCTATCTGCGTATACAGGAGAAGTACTTTCCACCCCAGCAGCTAGGCGACTTGTTTGCACCGCCCAAATAGCCTGGCCCGGCGAGAACCTGGCGGCCCATCTTGAAGGTTGCGGGCAAATCGCAACGGGATATGAAAACTTTTCAGCTTTTGAATAAGAACGCCGCGCCAACCCTGCCGGTGCGGCGAGGGCTGGCGCGGCGCTGGAACTTTCCGCCTGTGATTAAGGCCGCCTAGAAGGTCTCGTCGAAGCAATCGCCGATGGCGCTCGCCGTTTCGGTCACGGCGTCGCCCACGGCGTCCGCGGCATCGGCCAACGCACCGTCGCTCTCGTCGCCGTCGTCGGCATCATCGCCGTCGGCGATGTCATCGCCTTCCTCGCCCTCGTCGCCGCCGAGACCCTGATTGCTTTCCGTCGCCTGGATCTCGTTGGCTTCGTCGGCCAGTTCGTCGGCGAAGTCTTCGTCAGTCAACTGCGCGCTCAAGGCCTCATCCTCGGCCAGCTCCGGATTGGTCGCGATCAGCTTTTCGTGGACGGCGATGACCTGTTCGCCCGTCAGCGGCTTGTTCGCCGCCTCGGCCAGAATACCGGCGAGATCATCGGTCGTAACCGTGCCGTCGGCGTTAAGCAGTGCGTCCCGATAAGTCTTGGACAACGTGCCGACCGCCGAGTTCGGCGATGCATTCGCCAGCGCCTGCGGCGAGGCGTTCAGGAAGCCGTTGAGCCGTCCCAGGTTGCCAGGATGCATCGCCTCTTCCTTCGAAAGCTTGCCCTTGGCGTGCGATGTCTTCGCTTCCTGGACGTGATCCGACTGCAGGCCCTTGCCGTGGCCTTTGCCATTCGCGCCTGCGTTGCCATTGGCCTTGCCGTTGCCGCCGGCGGCGGCCAGCGCCGCCTTGCCATCGATGGTCATCGTGCCTGAGTCGAAGGAAACCGGAACGGCGCTAAGCGCCAGCGCGATGACTCCTGTGGCGACGCCTAGACAGATTCTCTTTCTCTTGTGAGTCCTGATTGGCATTAAGGCCTCCTCGCACTGTTGAATTGCCGTATCCTCAAGAGTCTACATTAACACGCTGTTAAGGATGGTAGTTAAGTTCGTAGGATCGATGTGGCGTCCAGCCATGGTGAACCCCGGCGGGCCGCAGCTCCGGAGTTGAAAAAGTCGCTAAGAGCCTGAGCCAATTGGGCCAAGGTTCAATCGAAACAGGGCTCGCTGGCGCAACATTAACAATGAGGGTCCAGCCGGCACCGTTCAGACAGCCGCAGCGTTGTCTTGAACATCACATCCGCCACCGCGACGGGCCGCGGCATTCTGTTCCGGCCGGCTCTCGGCCTGCGGCATTGCCATTGCTCGCGCTGCCGCAACCTCTTGGGCAATCTGGTCGCCCAGGGCGCGGTCATCCGGCAATCTCAGATCAAGAGCGGAGGCGAGTCCAATCTGAGGACTTGTCGCAGTTCGCCCGGCTTCGTCGACTGTTTCTGCAGGACCTGGGGCTGCCGCTTGTTCTCATACGAGGACAGCGATGAGGATTCCCTGGACTACGCCGTCCCCGGCAGCTGGACGACGGGTCCCAGCACCAACGGCTACGCGGTTGCCCGGTTCACTGGACGGTTCGATTCGGTGCAGGTGCCGTGCTTCGCATTTTCCCGCTATGGCGGTCATGTTGCCCGCACGCCGGGTTATCGCCATCAGGTCATGGGCATCTATTGCGAGAACGTCGAAAGCGATCAGCCGGTATCCGACGCCCGTATCAAGGAGATGATCGGCAAGATCAAGACGCGGGTCTTCTAGGCGCCGCTTCAATCCCGCATCGCATCCCGCAGCGCCATGTCCCGCCCGTCGGCGAGGCCGAGGTCGCGGAGCCGGTGGCAGCTCAGGCTGTCCAGGTCCAGCCGTTCCGCCGGCCGCAGGCGGCCGAGCGCTGAAAACAGCCGGGCGGCAAAGCCGGGAGCCTTCGGCGTGTCGGGGTAGTCCAGATCGGAACAGGTGGTGCAGGTCATGGGCGGTCCTCCAATTAGGCTACATTGATGTCATGACCGCTATATGGGACCGTAAACACTGCGCTTTCCAACTGAACCTCAATGGGGTAGCATAAGGTCACCTTATGTCGTTACCTGCGTCCTCCGGGCCGAATCGATCGCCGGAAACAGGCAAGCCCGACTGCGCCCCGGCGGGAATCCGCCGGACGTCCCGCGATGCGCTTGCCGTCGCGGGACCAAACCGACGGGACCCCGCCATGAACCTGCCGCCGCTTGCCGCCATCCGCTGTTTCGAGGCCGCCGCGCGCCATCAGAGCTTCACCCGCGCCGCCTCTGAGCTGGGCATCACCCAGGCCGCCATGAGCTATCAGATCAAGCTATTGGAGGAACGGCTGGGTCCGCTGTTCCTGCGCAAGCCCCGGGGCGTGGCCCTGACCGAGACCGGCCGCCGCCTGGCGCCCTCCGTCACTGCCGCCTTCGATGGACTGCGGGGCGCCTTCGAAAATCTGAACCAGACCGCCGAAGGCCTGCTCTGCATCACCGCCGTGCAATCCTTCGCCTCCAACTGGCTGGTGCCCCGCCTCGGCGCTTTCCAGGCCGCCCATCCGGGCATTGCCGTGCGGCTCGACGTCACCGGCCGCGTGGTGGACTTCACCCGCGAGGAGTTCGAGGTCGGCTTCCGCCACAACAAGACCGACCGCTGGCCGGGCCTGGTGGCCCATCCGCTGATCCCCCTGCAATTCACCCCCATGCTGAGTCCCAGCCTGATCGAGAAATACGGCCCGGTGGAGAAGCCCGCCGATCTGCTGAAGCTGCCGCTGCTGGAGCCGTCCGATCACTGGTGGCCCGCCTGGTTCGCGCTGGCGGGCGAGAAGGCGCCGGACCTCGCCGGCCGGCCGGAGATCACCTTCGGCACCCAGAACCTGATCGGCGGCGCGGCGCGGGCCGGGCAGGGGGCGGCCATCCTGACGCCGGCCTTCTTCCGCGACGATCTCGCCACCGGCCGCCTGATCCAGCCCTTTCCGCTGATCGGCCGCGACAAGGGGCATTACTGCCTGGTCTATCCGGAGGCGCGCCGCAACTCGCCGAAGATCCGCGCCTTCCGCGATTGGATCCTGGCGACAGTCGGACGGGAGCATGGCGGACGGGAGCATGGCGAGCGGGAGCGTCAGGCCGCGGGCTAGCCGCGCCGCCGCCTGTCGCCGATAGGCCAGCGGACGCCGCGGCGATCGTCTAGACTCCGCATCGTTTTGTGGGCTGGGCCATAAGCAAGGCAAACAGCCGGCGCCGCGGCGGCACCGCGCGACCGGCGGCAGGGAGGCTGTCATGCCACACAAACTCACCCGGTTCTTGATCGGGGCGCTGCTGCTTGGCGCCGCCGGAACGGCCGCGGCCCTCGGACCCGTCGGCACCGGCGGCGATGCCGCGCCGCTGCTGCGGCTTGCGGAACTGAAGTCGACGAGCTGCGACAACCTCAAGGTCCGTCTGGAACCGGCGGGCGATTTCCGCAAGATCGAATGCAGCAAGGGCCAGACCGGCTTTGGCGGGGAGACCGGCTGGTCGGTCGCCAGCAAGATTTTCGCCAGCGACGCCATCTCCTGGATCGTCGTCTTCCACGACGAGGCGGGCGTGCAGACCTATTTCGAGCGCGTGGGCCCGCAGACCCTGTTCGAGGACTGGATGGACGAAGCGATCGACGGCAGCTGGACCACGGGCACCGGCGCCAACGGCTATGCGGTCAGCCGCTTCTTCGCCAAGTTCGACGGCATGAAGGTGCCCT
>JBJXGL010000395.1:0-3346 GCA_046160365.1 Aestuariivirga sp.
CTCCTCTTCACGCCGATGGTCATGCCGTCGCTCGTCGCCTGCGCCTTTTCCAGTTCCTGAAGGGCGCGGGCATACTCGACCGGCATCACTTTCACGAATTTCGGCAGATAGGTGGCCCAGTTGTCGAGAATGAGCTTGGCGCGAGCCGAGCCCGTGTATTTGAGATGCCGCGACAGGAGCTCCCACACGCGTTCGCCATCGTGCTTGCCCATGCCGGCCGTCACATCGACGAGGCCGTGGCTTTCGAGATCGCCGCCGTGATGATGCAGGCGCTCGATGGTGGCTTCCTCGGCCGGAATCGGCTGGAGATCGACCATGGCGAGGTTGCAGCGCTTGGCGAAGTCGCCTGCTTCGTCGAGCACGTAAGCGACGCCGCCCGACATGCCGGCCGCGAAGTTGCGGCCCGTGTCGCCGATCACCAGCACGCAGCCACCCGTCATGTATTCGCAGCCATGGTCGCCAACACCTTCGACCACTGCAACCGCGCCTGAGTTCCGCACTGCGAAACGTTCGCCCGCCACACCGCGGAAATAACATTCTCCGGTGATCGCGCCATAGAGCACGGTGTTGCCGACGATGATCGACTTCTCCGGCACGAAGCCTACCTTCTCATGCGGCTTGACGATGAGCTTGCCGCCGGAAAGGCCCTTGCCAACATAGTCGTTGGCCTCGCCTGTCAAATCGAGCGTCACGCCATGAGCGAGGAACGCGCCGAAGCTTTGGCCGGCGATGCCGTTCATCTTCACTCTGATTGTATCTTCGGGCAGGCCCGTATGGCCATAACGGAGCGCCACGGCGCCCGAGAGCATTGCCCCGGCGGTCCGGTCCGAGTTGCGGATCGCGATATCGATCTCAACAGCCTTGCCGTTTTCGAGAGCGGGCTTCGCCTGCTCGATGAGCTTGCGGTCGAGGATGTGATCGATGCCGTGATCCTGCGCGGTGACGCGCTTGGTGGCAACAGGACCCGTCACATCAGGCTTGGCGAAAATCTTTGCAAAGTCGAGACCCTTGGCCTTCCAGTGGGCGATGGCTCCCTGCTGATCGAGATTTTCGGTTGCGCCGATCAGCTCGTCATAACTCTTGAAACCAAGCGCGGCGATCAGCTCGCGCACTTCTTCGGCGACGAAGAAGAAATAGTTGATCACATGCTCCGGCTGGCCCTTGAAGCGCTTCCTGAGTTCGGGATCCTGCGTGGCAACGCCGACGGGGCAGGTGTTGAGATGACACTTGCGCATCATGATGCAGCCCGCGGCGATGAGCGGCGCTGTGGCAAAGCCAATCTCGTCGGCGCCAAGCAATGCCGCGATCACCACATCGCGCCCCGTGCGGATGCCGCCATCGGCTTGCACCGAAATGCGGCCGCGGAGATCGTTGGCCACCAGGGTCTGCTGGGTCTCGGCCAAGCCGATTTCCCAAGGCGATCCCGCATGCTTGATCGAGGTGAGCGGCGATGCGCCGGTGCCGCCTTCGTATCCGGAGATCGTCACGTGATCGGCGTGCGCTTTCGAAACGCCAGCAGCCACCGTGCCCACACCCACTTCGGACACGAGCTTCACCGACACCTGGCCAGCAGGGTTCACGTTCTTCAGATCGAAGATCAACTGCGCCAGGTCTTCGATGGACTAGATGTCGTGATGTGGCGGCGGCGAGATGAGGCCGACGCCAGGCGTCGAATGGCGCACCTTGGCGATGGTCGCGTCGACCTTGTGGCCCGGCAATTGCCCGCCTTCGCCGGGCTTCGCTCCCTGCGCCATCTTGATCTGCATCATATCGGAGTTGACGAGGTACTCCGCGGTGACGCCGAAGCGGCCCGATGCCACCTGCTTGATGGCTGAACGCATCGAGTCGCCATTGGGCAGCGGTTTGAAGCGATCAGATTCCTCGCCGCCTTCGCCGGTATTCGACTTGCCGCCAATGCGGTTCATGGCGATTGCGAGCGTGGTATGAGCCTCGCGGCTGATCGAGCCGAAGGACATGGCACCCGTCGAAAAGCGCTTCACGATCTTTACCGCAGGCTCCACCTCTTCAATGGGTGTTGGCTTGCGGCCCATCTCCTCGGCGGTCTTGATGCGGAACAGGCCGCGCATGGTCTTCAATCGCTCCGCCTGTTCGTTCACCAACTTGGCGAAGGCGAGATACTTGTCCTTTGAGTTGCCGCGGACGGCATGCTGCAGGTTGGAAACCGTGTCGGAGGTCCATACATGAGCCTCGCCGCGCATGCGCTGGGCGTAATCGCCGCCTACATCGAGCGCCGTGCGGAACACGGGGTTTTCGCCGAAAGCATCCTCGTGACGGCTGAAGGCTTCGTCCGCCACTTCGGCAAGACCGATGCCTTCAACTTGCGTTGCGGTGCCGGTGAAATACTTCTTCACGAAGCTCGATGAGAGACCAACCGCATCGAAGATCTGGGCGCCGCAATAAGACTGGTAAGTCGAGATGCCCATTTTGGACATGACCTTCAGAATGCCCTTGTCGATGGCCTTGATGTAGCGTTTCGTCGCCTCATAGGCGGTGATCTTTTCTTCAAGCGTTGGGAGCATGTCTTCCAGCGTCTCGAAAGCGAGATAGGGGTTGATCGCTTCCGCGCCATAACCGGCGAGTGTGCAAAACTGATGCACTTCGCGCGGCTCGCCCGACTCGACGACGAGACCTACGGATGTGCGCAAGCCTTTGCGGATCAGATCGTGATGCGTGGCCGATGTCGCCAGCAGCGCTGGAATCGGCACGCGCTCGGCGGAAACGGCACGGTCTGAGAGGATGATAATGTTGTAGCCATCACGCACCGCGCGCTCGGCGAGCGCGCAGACTGAGTCGAGGGCTGCCTCCATGTATTCGCGGCCGTTCGCCACATCGTAGGTGACGTCGATGGTGGCGGTGCGGAACGGGTTCTCGCGAACCGCGCCGATGGTGCGGATGCGTTCCAGTTCCTCATTGGTGAGGATCGGCTGGGCCACTTCGAGGCGCATGTGCTTCGAGGTTCCCTTGAGGTCGAGCAGATTCGGCCTGGGCCCGATGAAAGAGACCAGTGACATCACCAGTTCCTCGCGGATTGGATCGATGGGCGGGTTCGTCACCTGCGCGAAGTTCTGCTTGAAATAGGTGTCAAGGAGCTTGGCCTTGTCGGAGAGCGCCGAAATCGGCGCGTCATTCCCCATGGAGCCCACGGCTTCCTGTCCCGTCTGGGCCATGGGCGCCATCAGGATTTTGAGGTCTTCCTGGGTGTAACCAAAGGCCTGCTGGCGATCGAGCAATGGTACTGCGATCTTGGGCCGGCGCGTTTTCGCAGACGGCAGATCGCGCAGCACCACTTGCGTGCGCTTCAGCCAATCCTTGTAGGGATGCGCCG
>JBJXGL010000396.1:0-3738 GCA_046160365.1 Aestuariivirga sp.
CTGAACCATCCGATCGCTTCGTCATAGTCGCGAACGAGATAGGAGACAGTCGCAAGCTTCACGGCTTCTGTGCCTTATCGGGCAATCCGTCGTGAGGCCCAAGCGGCCGCGCAGGCATATCCTTCCAATGCCGCTCGCCGATCTCCGCATTGCGGGCGGGATGCATCGGATAATGAATGCGGCTGCGATACCGCGACGCCTCGCCAACCACCAGGATACGAACATCCTCCTCGGTGTTGTTGATGACGGTGTGGGCAAGCCCGGTGCCTGCCGGAAAGCCGACGCCATCGCCAGGCTTCAGCCGCGTCAGATGCCCGTCGAGCCAGACATCGGGCGTCCCCTCGATGACATAGACAAACTCCTCTTCATCCGCCTCCGCATGCGGCCAAGACACCCGCCGCCCGGGCTTGAGGCGTTCGTGATGAATGCCAAGCCGCATCAGGCCGAAGTGCTGGGAGAAGGAGGCGCTGACGCTCAAGAGTTCGGGCGAATTCGGATAAGTCTGATCATCCGGGCCTTCGAT
Organism: Aestuariivirga sp.; assembly: GCA_046160365.1. Taxonomy (GTDB): domain Bacteria; phylum Pseudomonadota; class Alphaproteobacteria; order Rhizobiales; family Aestuariivirgaceae; genus Aestuariivirga. The sequence continues at coordinate 524 of JBJXGL010000396.1, forward strand.
CGCGGAGTAGTGGGCAATGACGGATGACATGTCGGGTCCTTGCGGCATGAATTTCCCCTCCGATCAACCAAGCGCCACGTAGTCGATCTCCATGAACGCCTCGACCTCCGGATTCCATCGCCCCGTCACGAAGGCCACATGATCGGGGTGATCGTTGTAGCGCTGATATGCCGCCTGATCCGCGAACTCCATCGAGAGGCCGAACCGATAGTCGTTTTTAGGACTCACTTGCTTGAGCTTCTCGAATTTCTCGACGCCGGGAATGGTGTCGAGAACATCGGCGGCCTTGAGAAAGGCAGCTTCCTTCTCTGAACCACCCGCATGCTTGAGCCGGAAAACGACAGTGTGACGGATCATGAGGCCTTCCTTTCGTGATGAGGGAGCGTCATCGCCACCCGGATCAGAAGAAACGCGTGTCGAATGTGAAAGGGATACGATCCACGATTCTGACATCCCGCATGGCCGGATGCAATGGATTGAACATGACGTTAAATTCCAGTGGCACGACCACCGACGGTGCCTTGAGGACTAAGGTATTGGCCTGATCCAGCCATTGATCCCCACGCTTCCTGCAGAATGCGGCACGATCCTTTCCCGGCAGCGCCCGGATCTCCGGGACCTTGGCATCATCCGGATAGGAAATCCGGATGGCTGCTCGTGCCGGTAACCTCTGCCGCATTGCCGGACTGAGATGTACCAGCGTTTCCAGCACGCAGAGCGACAGATTCTCGGAAGTGTAGAGAATGCCGCGTCCAGGAGAATTCCACCTGGCCCCATAGACCCTGTTGCCGCTGCCCTCGATATCGTCGGCGAAACGGGGATCGGCGAGCCGCCAGACCAGCGCCATGAATCAGGCAGGGTCGCCCATGGCGAAGCGGAAGAGCAGAGCCTCGACCTCTCTCGCTCCGGCGTCCGTTCGCGCCATCACCCGCGGCAGCCGGTTGCCAAGCGCGGGATTGGAAAGGTCGAGAAACTCCGCCGCCAGCCCGGTTTCGCCGAATGCCCAGCGCGCCAAGGCCTGCACCCGCAGGATACGCGCGATGGCATCGGCCTCCTCCAGCTTGAGCTTCGATTTTGCCGCCACCCGCCGCTTGAATGTGCGCTCGGGAATGACGCGATAGACATCGTCTTGGCGGAGTTCGCCCCTGCGGATCAACTCCGAAACCCGGCCGGCGCTCAGGCCCTTTTCAAGCGCCGCATACCCAAGAGGAGCCGGAATGGCTGCGTGAATGTTCATGGCAGTACACTAACACACTTTGCCAAATGCCGCAATATGCAACGGCATTTGCCGATCATCTTCGAACGTCCTTAGCCATTTCCCTCAGCTTGAACTTCTGTATCTTCCCCGTCGATGTCTTCGGCAGTTCGCTGAACACCACGTGTCCTGGAACCTTGTAGCGGGCGAGGTTGTCGCGGCACCAGGAGAGGATGTCTTCGCTTGTTGCCTCCTTGCCGGGTTTCAGTTCGATGAACGCGCAAGGCGTCTCGCCCCATTTCTCGTCGGGCTTGGCCACCACGGCGGCAGCCTGCACGGCGGGATGCTTGTAGAGCGCGTCCTCCACTTCGATGGACGAAATGTTTTCGCCGCCTGAGATGATGATGTCCTTCGAGCGGTCCTTGAGTTGAATGTAGCCGTCGGGATGAAGCACGCCGAGATCGCCCGAATGGAACCAGCCGCCGGCGAAGGCTTCGCCACTGGCCTTCGGGTTCTTGAGATAACCCTTCATCACGATGTTGCCGCGGAACATGACTTCGCCCATGGTCTCGCCATCGGCGGGAACGCGGGTCATGGTTTCCGGGTCCATCACCGTCAAGTCTTCGAGCGCGTGATAGCGCACGCCTTGCCGCGCCTTTTTGGTGGCCCGCGCGCCACCTTCGAGCTTGTCCCAGTCGGCATTCCAGTCGTTCACTACGGCGGGGCCGTAAGTTTCGGTGAGGCCATAAAGATGCGTGACGTTGAAGCCGGCATCCGCCATCGCCGCGAGCACGGCTTCGGGCGGAGGTGCCGCAGCAGTGAAGAACTCGACCTTCTGCGTGAGCTTGCGTTTCTCCTCCGCCGGCGCATTGAGGATCACCGACATCACGATGGGCGCGCCGCAGAGATGCGTGACCTTGTGATCGTCGAGCGCTTCCCAAATCAATTTCGCGCGCACCCAGCGCAACGTCACATGCGTGCCACCCACGACCGAGATCGACCACGGAAAGCACCAGCCATTGCAGTGAAACATCGGCAGCGTCCAGAGATAGACCGGATGCTTCGGCATGGACGCGGTGAGCACGTTGCCCTGCGCCAGCAGATACGCGCCGCGATGATGATAGACCACGCCCTTAGGGTTCCCCGTGGTGCCACTCGTATAGTTGAGCGAGATCGCTTCCCATTCGTCCGTGGGCCACAGCCACTGATAACTCTCCTCGCCGCCCGCGAGAAACCGCTCGTAGTCGAGGCTGCCGAGCCGCTCTCCTTCGACTTCGAATTCGGGATCGACATAGTCGATGACGATCGGATGCTTGCCCTTCATCAAAGGCAGCGTAGCTTTCGCGAGCTTCGAGAACTCCTTGTCGACGATCAGAATGCGCGCTTCCGCATGATCGAGCGAGAACGCAATCGTCGCCGCATCGAGCCTGGTGTTGAGCGTATTGAGCACCGCCCCGCACATGGGAACCCCATAGTGGCACTCGAGCATGGCCGGCGTATTGGCCAGCAGCACCGACACCGACTCGCCCTTGCGGATGCCCGCCTTCGACAGCGCCGAAGCCAGCTTCACCGCGCGCGCGAAGAACTCCTTGTATGTGGTCCGCGCCTTGCCATGGATGATGGCGATCCGTTCGGGATAAACCTTGGCCGAGCGCGAGAGAAAGGTGAGCGGCGTGAGCGGCTGGTAGTTGGCGGGATTCTTGTCGAGATCTTTTTCGTAAGGAGACATCTGGGGCCTCGGTTTGCTTGCGGTGTCTCTATGCAACCGCTTCGGCGCGAGTGCAATCGCCGTTGGACCAAGGGATAAGGTGTGCACCCTTCCCCGCGATCCGTTGGTTTCCTAGTATGCGGCGGGAGGACCACGCATGACCACATCCCGTTACCGCGGCACCTATGAGCGCTGGCAGGCCGATCCCCATGGCTTCTGGGAGGAAGCCGCGGGCGCGATCGATTGGGTCAAGCGCTGGGACAAGGTGCAGGAAAACGTCGATGGCCTCGACCGCTGGTATGCCGGCGCGGA
>JBJXGL010000397.1:0-5188 GCA_046160365.1 Aestuariivirga sp.
GCGGCCCAGCTTGGCCACGCGAGCGGTTCATCCCGGTCATGGCGGCCACGCTCGCGATCGGCATCGGCTACACCGTCTACAGCGAATGGCTGAACACCGCCGTCCGAATGACTTGGGCCTATTCGGATTTGATGCCGACGCTCCCCATACTCGGCACCGGACTGTCTCCGTTGCTGCAATGGCTCATCGTGCCCATGATCGGCTTCGCGGCGATGTGGCTCCGGCGTAGACGACCGCAACCATGACCTCCATGAACGCCGAACTCGAGCAGTTGCAGCGCGAATCCTTCGCGTATTTCATCCACGAGGCGAACCCCGCCAATGGGCTGATCATCGACAAGACTGCCACAGGCTGGCCCGCCAGCGTCGCTGCCACCGGGCTGGCGCTTGCCGCTTATCCGGTGGGCGTCGAGCGCGGATTTTGGGCGCGCGGCGCAGCTGTTGAACGCACGCTGACCACCTTGCGCTTCTTCTGGAACAGCCCGCAAGGGCCGGAGCCCGACGCCACTGGCCATAGAGGTTTCTACTATCACTTCCTCGACATGCGGACTGGACGGCGCGCGTGGGACTGCGAACTATCGACCATCGACAGCACTTTCCTGCTGGCCGGAGCCTTGGCGGCCGGCGCTTATTTTGACGCGGATACGGCGGTGGAGCGGGAAGTCCGCACCCTCGCCGATGCACTCTATCGCCGTGTCGATTGGACCTGGGCGCAGAACGGCGAAGCCACGGTCACGCACGGCTGGCGGCCCGAAAGCGGGTTCATCGCCTGCCGGTGGCAAGGCTACGATGAAGCCCTGCTGCTGTATGTGCTGGGCCTCGCCTCCCCGATCCATCCGCTTCCGCCAGAAAGCTACGAGGCGTGGCTGTCCACCTATCGTTGGGAAAGCTGCTACGGCTATGACTACCTTTATGCGGGGCCGTTGTTTACCCATCAACTCTCCCACGTCTGGATCGACTTTCGCGGCATCCGAGATGCGTTCATGCGCGGCAAGGGCATCGACTACTTCGAGAACAGCCGGCGCGCCACCTATGTGCAGCAGCGCTACGCCATCGAAAATTCGCGCAAATTCGCGGGCTATGGGGAGCATTGCTGGGGGATCACGGCCAGCGAGGGGCCGGGGCCTGAAACGCTCAAGCTGCTGGGCGTCGAACGCAGTTTTTTCGATTACCTCGGACGCGGCGTTCCCTATGGCCCCGACGACGGCACACTGGCGCCCTGGGCTGTCGTCGCTTCCCTGCCGTTCGCCCCTGAGATTGTTCTGCCGGCGATCGGCTACTGCATTCATCAAGCAAAACTGAAAGTCTCCAACGCCTATGGCTTCAAGGCCGCGTTCAATCCGACACATCCGGGCGAACCCGACAACCCATTCGGCTGGTGGGTTTCGCCATGGCACTTCGGGCTCAACATCGGACCCACCGTATTGATGATCGAAAATTATCGCAGCGGCCTGTTGTGGCGGTTGATGCGCGATTGTCCCTACATACAGACGGGCTTGCGGCGCGCGGGATTCACCGGGGGATGGTTGGCAAAAGGCTGACAAGAAATTCAACAAGGAGAACACCCGAATGCAGATCGGCATTGTCGGACTGGGCCGCATGGGCGGTGGCATCGCGCGCCGCCTGATGAGAGCCGGGCACCATTGCGTGGTGTTCGACAAAAGCCGCGGCCATGCGCGACGTTTTGGCGAAAGAGGGCGCCACCGCCGCCGGCTCGCTTGCCGAACTCGTGAAGACTCTGGGGGGATGGCAGCGCGCGGTTTGGGTGATGCTGCCCGCAGGCGCCATCACCGAGGAGACTGTCGAGCAACTCGGCGGATTGCTGGTGCGGGACGATATCGTCATCGATGGCGGCAATTCCTTCTACAAGGACGACATCCGCCGCGCCCGGACACTGGCAGCGAAGGGCATCCGCTATGTGGATTGCGGCACATCCGGCGGCGTGTGGGGCCTTGAGCCCGGCTATTGCATGATGATTGGCGGGGCGAAGGACGCTGTGGATCATCTCGATCCGGTGTTCGCGGCGCTGGCGCCGGGCACTTCGTCAAGATGGTGCACAACGGCATCGAATACGGGCTGATGCAGGCCTATGCCGAAGGCTTCGACATCCTGCGCAACAAGGACTCGAAAGACCTGCCGGAAGACGAGCGCTTCGCGCTCGATTTGCCGGATATCGCCGAGGTCTGGCGGCGCGGCAGCGTGGTGTCGTCGTGGCTGCTCGATCTTGGCGCCGCGGCGCTGACCAAGGATCCGCGGCTGGAAACGTTCTCCGGCTTCGTCGCGGATTCCGGCGAGGGCCGCTGGACCATCGAGGCGGCCATCGAAGAGGCGGTTCCCGCCGAAGTGCTGTCCACCGCGCTCTACGCCCGCTTCCGTTCGCGCCAGCAGCATACGTTCGCGGAAAAACTGCTCTCGGCCATGCGCCTGGGCTTTGGCGGGCACAACGAGCCCAACGAGCCATCGATCAAATGACGAACACCGGCGCAAATCCGCCGCCCGCCGTTCTGAAATTCGTTGTCTGGCCCTGATAGAGCCGCGCCGCTGTGAGCAGTACCTGGCCGGCGTAGGTGTAGAGCCGGATATCCATCTTGCGCTGCACGGGTGCGCCATCAAGCTTGATCATGCGCTGGCCCGGCGCCGCGAAGGCCTGCGCCACATATCCACCGCCAGCGATTCCGGCCCATACGCCCCTGGTCACCTTGTCGCCGCGATAGACGGCCTTGCCGCCATGGCCAGACAGGGGCTTGAAAAACAGGTTCTTGCGGTCCGCCCACATCGCATCGGCGTTTTCAGGAGTGACCAAAGCGGTCGTTGGAATCCCCGAAAGCCGCAGGCGCATTTCTTCGGACAGGCCTGCCGATTTCAGCCAAGCTGGATTGGACAGCAAAGTCAGATTGCGTTTTGCCGCGTAAACGGCGTGATTGTGCGGGTTTGGCGTGACCACCGCAGTGCCATCCCGGTAGGCCGCCGCGAGCGCCGCATGGCGCAATTCTCCAAAGGAAAAGTCGACCAGCCGATTGTAGACGAGATCGATCTCCTGCCCGTCGAGAAGAAGTTTACCCGCCTTGTATTCGAGCGCCGATGCATCGCCAATCACAGCGTCGATGCCAGCCTTGCGCAACAGCTGCCGCGCCAGAATGAACTCGGGATGGAGATATTGCTCTCGCGGGCGGTCATCGACAATCGCGACACGGCGCGGCCGGCCCGCGCCGCGCTGGAGCCGCCATTCCGACGTGAATACGTCCAGCGCCCGCGCATCGAAGTCTTCCGCCTGCATCGCGATGAGCCCGCGTTCGATCTCGCTACAACAGGCTTTCTGGGCTTTCGCTAGCAGTGCGTTGATGAAGGCGCCGCCGGCATTGGTATTCACCTCGATGAGCCTCGGGCCGTTGTCATCGAGATGGAAATCATAGCCCATGAACGCGCCAAGCGGGCCGAAATCCCTTTGTGCCGATTCCGGCGCCCAGGCGAGGACCGCGCCGCGGTAGCTGGGCAATCTTGCCGCCGCCTCGATGGCCTCGACGATGCCGCGCATGTGCGCGATATCGTCCGACGAGAGGAACACCAGGACGTTGGACAGCAGGTTCGGTCGGCTTTCGAGCTGCTCTACGCTGAAAGCCGGATCATCCACCGCGCGGCCTACGGCGTCATCCAAAAGTCTGCGGTCAAGAGTTGTGCAGAGACAGTGCTGGTTCAGCCGGTCGGAGAGCGCATGTTGTCCGGCTACTGGCAGGCTCATGGCCCAGTCGTTTCATCAAGTCGCGCATTCCATAGAATGATCGCGGGCTCAGTGGCAAGTTGATGCCCGTAACCCAGAATGCTGAGAGACGCCGTGCCGAGCAGAAAGTGCAGCGCACATTCAATCTCAAGCCCGACCCACCGCGCCGCCAGAACGCGTCCGAAGTGGCCGTGCGAGAAGATGGCGATATCGCCTTCAAGTTTGCGGAGCCGCGCAATGATCCGGTCGGCGCGCACGGAAACCCCGGCCAGCGATTCACCGTCCGGACACCCGTCCCGGAAGATGTTCCAGTCTGGTTTATTCGCGCGGATTTCGCCGGACCGCAGGCCCTCGTAACCACCATAGTCCCACTCCGCGAGATCAGGCTCGATTTCAGCAGCCCGATTCAATCCTGCCAGTTCGGCGGTTCGCCGCGCCCGCTGGAGCGGGCTGGTGAACACCCAGGCGAAGCTCACTCGATGAAGCCGTTCCGCCAGTTTGCGAGCTTCCGCTTCGCCCAGTGCGGTCAAGGGAATGTCGGTTCGGCCCGTGTGCTGGCCGGAGAGCGACCACGCCGTTTCCCCGTGCCGGACCAGATACAGACGCTGGAGCAAAGGCATGGAACTACGCATGTGCCGGCCACTGCCAATCGCGGATTTCCGGCATGTCCTCGCCGTGTTCGGCGATGTAGCGTTTGTGTTCGACGAGCTTGCCGAGAATGACCTGCTTCACCAGGGCGGCGCTGGCACCTAGCTGCGGCACGCGATCAATGGCGTTGGCCACGAGATGAAAGCGGTCGAGATCGTTCATCACCACCTGGTCGAATGGTGTGCTCGTAGTGCCTTCTTCCTTGTAGCCATGAACATGAAGGTTTCGATGATTGGTGCGGCGATAGGTGAGCCGGTGAATGAGCGCGGGATAGCCATGGTAGGAGAAAATGACCGGCTTGTCGGCAGTGAAGAGCCGGTCAAACTCCGCATCGCTCAATCCGTGCGGATGGTCGCTCCGCGACTGGAGCTTCATCAAATCAACAACGTTAACAACACGGACCTTCAGCGTCGGGAAATGCTTCCGTAGTAAATCGACGGCTGCCATTGTTTCGAGCGTCGGCACATCGCCGCAGCACGCCATGACGACATCCGGCTCGCCGCCGCCGCCGCCGTTGCCCGCCCACTGCCAGATGCCGATTCCGGCGGAACAGTGTTCGATGGCAGCGTCCATGCCGAGCCACTGGGGAGAAGGCTGTTTGCCGGCGATGACGACATTCACGTAGTCGCGACTGCGCAGGCAATGGTCTGTCACCGACAGCAGCGTGTTGGCATCGGGAGGCAGATAGACGCGGACGACTTCGGCCTTCTTGTTGACGACGTGGTCGATGAAGCCCGGATCCTGATGGGTGAAGCCGTTGTGGTCCTGCCGCCAGACATGGGACGTCAGCAGGTAGTTCAGCGAGGCGATGGGCCGGCGCCAG
>JBJXGL010000398.1:0-2516 GCA_046160365.1 Aestuariivirga sp.
CATGCGGAAGACATCAAGCGCGCCGGCAAGCGGGTGAAGTTCAAGGTGAGGATCGACGATCACGTCTACCGCTGCGACCTGCCGCTGCATGGCGAGCGGCGTGTGAAAAGCACCAGCGGGCATAGCCAGAACCGCGTCGTCGTCGTGAGCCGCGTGAAGGTGGGCCGCGATGTTTTCGATGCCGAGATTACGCTGACCGATCGCACCGACATGGGAGTGCCCATGCTGCTGGGACGCGCCACCATTCGTGGGCGCTATGTGGTGCATCCCGGCCGCTCCTTCCTGCTCTCCCGCAACCGGCGAAAAGCTCAATGAAAATCGCGCTTCTGACACGTAATCCGAAACTCTTCTCGCACCGGCGTCTAATGGAGACGGCCGCGGGCCGGGGCCACGAGATCGTGCCCATCGATTACTTGCGCTGCTACATGAACATCACGTCGAAGCGGCCGGAGCTTCGCTATCTCGGCGAAAAGCTCACCGGATTCGATGCGGTGATCCCGCGCATCGCGGCATCGCATACGTTCTACGGGCTCGCGGTTTTGCGGCAGTTCGAGATGATGGGGGTCTATCCACTCAACGAATCGGTGGCGATCGGGCGTTCGCGCGACAAGCTGCGCTCGATGCAGATCCTGGCGCGCGATGGCGTGGGCATGCCGGTGACGGCGTTTGCCAACGACTCCTCGCACGCGCAGGAAGTGCTCGATATCGCGGGCGGGGTTCCGGTGGTGATCAAGGTTCTCGAAGGCACGCAAGGGATCGGCGTGGTTCTGGCGGAGACCTACAACTCGGCGAAGTCGGTGGTTGAAGCGTTTCAGGGCGCGGATATCGCGGTGCTGGTTCAAGAATACATCAAGGAAGCGGCGGGCCGCGATATCCGGGCGCTGGTCGTCGGCCGCCGTGTGGTGGCGACGATGGAACGCTCCGGCGCCAAAGGCGATTTCCGCGCCAATCTGCACCGCGGCGGCAAGGCGCGGAACGTCGAGTTGACGCCCGAGGAGCGCAAAGCGGCCGTCAAAGCCGCGCGCGCCATGGGACTTAATGTGGCAGGCGTCGATCTGCTGCGCGCGAAACGGGGGCCAGTTGTGATCGAGGTCAATTCCTCGCCGGGATTGGAAGGCATCGAGGCGGCGACAAGTGTGGATGTGGCCAAGGCGATGATCGAGTTCCTGGAGCGAAATGCATCGCCGGGGCGGACGAAGACGAAGGGGGAGGGATAACAATTGCCAGTTCCTTTTTTGTTCCGAGCATGCTATGTAGCCTGTTTGTTGGGTGAGGGATTCGATGGCTCCTGTTGCTTTGGAACTTTGTGCGGGTGCTGGCGGGCAAGCGCTGGGGCTTGAGATAGCGGGCTTCGATCATGCCGGTCTGATCGAGAACGATGCCGCCGCCTGCCAGACGTTGCGGCTGAACCGGCCTCATTGGAATGTAATCGAGCACGACCTGTTTCAGCCGCTCGACCTTTCACCGTTCAAGGGCATCGATCTTCTGGCTGGCGGCCTGCCCTGCCCGCCCTTCTCGGTGGCGGGGAAGCAGCTCGGCGAGCGGGACGAGCGCAATCTGTTCAATGTCGGTATCAACTATGTGGACGAGATACGGCCCAAGGCGGTGATGTTCGAGAATGTGAAAGGCATGCTCGATCCACGTTTCGCCGACTACAGGAACTGGATCGACGCGCGGCTGCGCAAGATGGGTTACGAGCCGGGCTGGAAACTGCTCCAAGCATCCGACTTCGGGGTGCCGCAGCTCCGGCCGCGCGTGCTTTTGGTCGCAGTGAGGAAAGCCGCTGCATCGAACTTCGAATGGCCGGAGAAGATCATCCGCCCGCGGACGGTTGGCGAGACGCTGATCGACCTGATGACCAAGCGCGGATGGGACGGAGCGCGGGCATGGAAGAAGGCAGCGAACGCCATCGCCCCGACAGTCGTCGGCGGATCAAAGAAACATGGCGGACCGGATTTAGGCCCGACACGGGCGCGCAAAGCATGGGCCGAACTCGGCGTCGATGGCCTCGGAATCGCGAACGAAGAGCCCGGCCCCGGATTCAACGGCATGCCGCGCCTAACGGTACGCATGGTGGCACGATTGCAAGGGTTCCCGGACGAATGGGGATTCTGGGGTGGTAAGACGGCGCGCTACCGGCAGGTCGGCAATGCGTTTCCACCGCCCGTGGCAGCGGCAGTGGGGGCGAGCATTGTGAACTGTCTATCGCCGCTGCAAAGGAAACTGGCGGCAGCGCAATGAGTCCTCTTGCTTTCATTTCCAAGGCAAGAGCAGATTTTCATCGCGATTTGTGCAAGCGGTTACTCGTATTTGATCAATTTGTTTCCAAGAAAGGTAAATCTGGCGGCAAGACGTTGCCTGCTGCTTCCAATGCAGATGCTGAGAACGAGATTAGGGTCTGTACTCACATAGGCTGTTGATTTGCAACAGAGAAGCTGATTCACCGTAGGCGGAGGTGAACCATGCGATTCGATTTTACCGACGAGGAATGGGCGGAGCTTGAACCATTGATGCCG
>JBJXGL010000399.1:0-3771 GCA_046160365.1 Aestuariivirga sp.
CGGCATCAATGGTTCAAGCTCCGCCCATTCCTCGTCGGTAAAATCGAATCGCATGGTTCACCTCCGCCTACGGTGAATCAGCTTCTCTGTTGCAAATCAACAGCCTATGTGAGTACAGACCCTAAGATCATTCCCCCGAAAAGGATTGGACAAGGATGCCGTATAGTTCGTCTTTACACTGGTCGCGAAGTTTACATACAATATCGGCGTGACGAATTCAACACGGCAATTCCCGGGCATTAGTATGCGGGTTGCCTTTCCGAACTGCCGGCGTCGTGAAGCAAAGTTTGGGATGCTTTCCCGCAGCGCCAAGAGGCCCTATAGGGTGGCCGCAAAGGAATCGAGGCCATGCACGACATCAAGGCGATACGGGACAATCCGGAAGCGTTCGACAAGGCGCTGGCGCGGCGCGGGCTCGCGCCTGTTACGGCGGAGCTCTTGAAGCATGACGAGGCGCGGAGGACGCATCTGCAGAAGCTGCAGGATGCGCAGAGCCGGCGCAACACGCTGTCCAAGGACATCGGCGATGCCATGAAGGCGGGCGACAGGGCGCGCGCCGAGAACCTCAAGGCGGAAGTGGCGTCGCTCAAGGATTTCATCGGTTCCGGAGAAGAGACAGAGCGCAAACTGACCCAGGCGCTCAACGATGCGCTGGCGGTCATTCCCAACCTGCCGCTCGACGAGGTGCCGGATGGCGCCGACGAGAAGGGCAATGTAGAGATCCGTCGCTGGGGCGAGCCCCGCAAATTCGATTTCGCGCCGCGCGAGCACTTCGACATCGGCGAATGGCTGGGGCTCATGGATTTCGAAACCGCGGCCAGAATGTCCGGCGCGCGGTTCGTGGTTCTGAAGGGCCAATTGGCGCGGCTTGAGCGGGCGCTTGCGCAGTTCATGCTCGATCTGCACACTGGCGAGCACGGCTTTAACGAAGTCAGCCCGCCGCTCTTGGTGAACCCTAACGCTATGCGCGGTACGGCGCAGCTACCGAAATTCCTTGATGATCAGTTCTACACGAATTCTCTTGAGGGTCTTCGGAATGTCGTTGCGACTGCGATACCTAAGTTGAAGGACATTCCCGATAACGACCCATTCCATGCAGACTTCAAGGCCGCGTTGGCGAATGCCATGGAATACGAGGGTCGATGGCTCATTCCAACAGCAGAGGTTTCGCTGACCAACACTGTGCGTGAATCCGTCATCGATGGCGGCAAGCTGCCGATGCGCCTCACTGCCGGCACCTATTGCTTCCGCGCCGAAGCCGGCGCGGCCGGCCGCGATACGCGCGGGATGATCCGGCAGCATCAGTTCTACAAGGTGGAGATGGTTTCGATCACCGCGGCGGAGAAATCGCTCGAGGAACTTGAGCGCATGACGGGCTGCGCGGAGGAGGTTCTGAAGCGGCTAGGATTGCCTTACCGCACCGTGGTTCTCTGCACCGGCGACATGGGCTTTGGCGCGCGCAAGACATACGACATCGAAGTGTGGCTGCCGGGGCAGGGGGCGTATCGCGAAATCTCGTCCTGCTCCGTGTGCGGGGCGTTCCAGGCGCGGCGCATGAACGCGCGTTACAAGCCAGAAGGCGAGAAACACGCGCAATTCGTCCACACTTTGAATGGCTCGGGTGTGGCGGTGGGGCGGGCGCTGATTGCTGTGCTTGAGAACTATCAGAACGCCGATGGCAGCGTCACGATACCGGAAGTCCTGCGGCCTTACATGGGCGGCAGGGACATCATAACGAGGCCCTGATGCTTATTCTCGTCACCAACGACGATGGCATTCATGCGCCCGGACTGGAGACGATGGAGCGTATTGCACGCGCGATCTCGCCGGATGTGTGGGTGGTGGCGCCGGCGGAGGAACAATCGGGGGCGGGGCATTCGCTATCGCTTGCCGATCCCATCCGCTACCGTGAGATCGAGAAGCGCCGCTTCGAAGTGGCGGGAACGCCCACCGATTGCGTGGTGATGGCGGCGCGGAAAATTCTGCCCGGTTTGCCCGATCTCGTGCTCTCCGGTGTCAATCGCGGGCAGAACATCGCCGACGATGTCACCTATTCCGGCACCATCGCGGCGGCGATGGAAGGAACGGCACTCGGGCTCAAGTCCATCGCACTCTCGCAAGTGATGGGCATTCACAACGAAGGCGACACGTTCGGCGTGACGGAGGCCCATGGCGCGAATGTGGTGCGGAAGCTGATCGACATCGATCTTGGGCCCGGCGTTCTGATCAACGTGAACTTCCCCGACTGCCGTCCTGATGAAGTGGCGGGCGTCGACGTGGTGAGGCAGGGAAAGCGCGACCAAAATCTGCTCACCGTCGACGAGCGCGTCGATGCGCGGGGGCGGCCTTACTACTGGCTGGGCTTCCAGCGCGAGCGCGGCAATCCGCCTCAAGGCACCGATCTTCACGCCGTGTTCAACCGCCGTATTGCGGTGACGCCGCTGCACATGAACTTGACCGCGCATGAGGCGATGGACGCGCTGCATCAGGTGCTGCGCAAGCCATGAGCGACAGCGACCCGCGCAAGATCCAGCTCCTGATGGCCTTGCGCAACCAGGGGGTTCGCGACATGGCGGTGCTGGAAGCGATCGAGAAAACCCCGCGCGAGCTTTTCGTCGAGAAAACCTTCGCCGACCAATCCTATGCCGACACGGCGTTGCCGATTTCCTGCGGGCAAACCATCTCTCAGCCCTTCATCGTGGCCTTCATGACCGACCGGCTGAACCTCCACAAGCGCTGCAAGGTCTTGGAGATCGGCACGGGCTCGGGCTATCAGACCGCGATCCTCTCGCCACTCTGCCGCCGCGTCTATACGATCGAACGCTATCGCACGCTGTCGCTCGCGGCGCAGGAGCGCTTCAAGAAACTCAAACTCCCCAATATCACGCCGCTTGTGGCGGATGGCAGCAAGGGATGGCCGCAGCAGGCGCCCTTCGACCGCATCATCGTCACCGCCGCCGCCAAGGAAATGCCGCAGGCCCTGTGCGAGCAACTGGCGGTTGGCGGGATCATGGTGGTTCCGATCGAAGAGCGGGCTGGGGTGCAGAATTTGGTGCGGGTGACGCGCACCGAGACGGGGTTCGAGAGCGAACTCCTGCTGCCGGTGCGCTTCGTGCCATTGGTCGAGGGGCTTGCGCGGGAAGCGTAGCGCGCTAACCTCATGGGCCTTAACAATAGGGAGGCTACCATGTGCGATCATTGCATCATCGAGTCGGTCAAGGAGCGCATGCTGTCGCGGCGCAGCTTGTTCAAAGGGGTGGTGGCAGCAGCCGCGGCGAGTGTTGCCGCACCTGCCATTGCCGGCCAGGCCTTCGCCCAGATGCCGTCGAAGGTCACCGATCTCACCCATGAGCTTTCGCCGGAGTTTCCGACGTATTTCGGCAAGCCGCAGTTCTCGGCGAAGCAGTTGTTCAACTGGAACGAACACAAATTCAATCTGTTCGAGCTCACCATCAACGAGCACACCGGTACGCATATCGATGCGCCGCTGCATTTTTCCGCCGATGGCAAATCAGTGGCGCAGATCGCCGTTGAAAATCTGGTCTCGCCGCTTTGCGTGATCGATATCGCAGCTCGTGCCGAAGGCGATGCCGACACGCAACTTACACCCGACGACATTAAGGCGTGGATTGCCGCCAATGGCGACATTCCGGCGAATGCCTGTGTCGCCATGAACTCCGGTTGGAGCAAGCGGATGGGCACCGACAAGTTCCGCAACGCCGATGCGGAGGGAAAGCAGCACTACCCGGGCTTTCACATCGAGGCCGCCAA
>JBJXGL010000400.1:0-2534 GCA_046160365.1 Aestuariivirga sp.
TGTCCTTTGCAGCCGGCTCACCATGTTGTTCGATCAGATCCCGCAGCAGTGCCCGGAGAGACTCGCGCTTCTCGTGTTCCGCCAGGACCCGGGTAATGTAACCCGAAACCGAATCGGCTCGTCCGGCGCGGACTTCTCTGTGGACTCTCGCCAGCTGATCCTCGGGCAAACTGATAGCGATCTTCGACCTGGTCATACCAGCATCATACCGCTCGTTAGCGGGCGTTACAAGCTGAGCGCTGCGACTGACTTGCGTCAGGCCTGCGCGCTCCGAGCGCTTCGATCCGCGGAGCGGGAAGCGAGGCCGCGTCGCCGCGGGCCCGCTGATGAGCGCAGACGAGTCAGGCGCCACTCGTCCCTTGAACCCGGGTCATCACCGGTCTGCGGTCGAGGAGGGCCGCGGCGATGGCAAAGAAGCACTAGGCTAGGGAAAAGGGGGGGGGCGCGTTCCCAAAGCAGTTTTGCGGTTGCCTGACCTGGATCAGGCGAAGCCGGCGGTTCTGAACAGCCTCAGCTCAGCTCAACGGGGGTCCCGGCATGCGATCGAGGAATTCATTGAATGGTACTGCTCGGAGCCGCGGCTGTCCTTCAGCAAGACCGTCGCCGACCGTTATCGAATCCAACTGGAGTCTCGACATCTGGCGCCCGGCACGATCAATCCCCGCCTCGGCGCTTCAAACGGCCGGCCGATCCTGTGGGGCCGGGCAAGCTTCCTAATCTAAGCGACCTCATTTCCGCGGTTTGCCGACTTCTCGCCCATCTGGTGTGGTATAGACTTGACCATGAAGCCAGCGAGGGCGGGATCAGGCCGACCCGCCGGTCGGCCTAATGAAAGAAGAGCAGGTTTTGGGTTGTTCCGTAAGCGGTTGTAAACACAATGGTTGCCTGCCGGGAGCCCCCGCCGACGGTCTCGTCTTAGGCCGACCAGGATCGGTTTTATCCAGGTCAGCCTAAACAAGAGTTAGGCGGCTCCCAGAGCGCACAATCGCAACGGAATAGAAAGACAGACGTTATCAACTGGAGGCAAGATATGAAGACGTTCAATACCGATGACACCGCAGTGATCCTGATCGACCACCAGGTCGGGACGAATACTTGGGCCAGCACTACGCCGCTACCGCTGCTTCAGCGGAACGTCATCATCTTGGCGAAGTTCGCCAAGGGTACCGGGATGCCGGTGGTTCTTACCTCAAGTCAAGAAACCAACGTTGATGTTCAGGGACCACTGATGCCTGAGCTTCAGGAGATTCTTCCAGAAGCCTTCGCGGCCCGCGTCAAGCGGCAAGGAGTTGTGAATGCTTGGGATGACGGAGTCTTTGCCGAAGCCTGCCGCAATACGCGCCGAAAGAACTTCGTGATGGCCGGTGTCACGACGGACGTGTGCATGGTCGCGCCCGCCATAAGCGCCGTCGAGGAAGGCTTCATCGTCAAGGTGGTTTGCGACGCGTGCGGCTCGACGAACCAAATCGCCGAAGAAATGTCGTGGCGGCGAATGGAGCAGGCCGGAGTCGGCCTCACCAGCACCAATGCCATCGTCGCTGAACTGGTCAAGAACTGGGCATCGCCCGCTGGCGCGGTAGCGTTTCCCCTGCTGACCGCATAACAACCGGTTGCAGCGGACGGCGCCACGCGCCGCCGCTGAACCGGAGCGTTAGACGGCAAAGAGGAATACCGAAGTGGTGACGCCAGCAACCGACGTTGGACTCGAGGTTCTTGATCCGCAACGAGACGCCCAGTTGCTCGAGCGTTGGCTGCGAAGTACGCACGTAGTCCGATGGTGGGGCGCTCCCGACTCGCACCTGAGGACGCTGGGTCAGCGGTCAAAGGACACACAGGCCCTGATCACCGCTGACGGTAGACCGGTTGGCTACCTGTGCTGGCAAAGACCCTCACGAGAGGAACTTGAGGCGGCGCGACTGACAGACCTTCCTGAGGATCTGGTGGATATAGACATTCTGATCGGCGAGCCGGACTACCTGGGCTGCGGCGTCGGCCCGAAAGCCCTGGCCGTGCTACTCGCGAGGCTGCGCGGCGAGGGCGTGAAATTCGCCGGATTGGGGACGTCGATCTCGAATCGCACAGCCATCAGGGCTTTCGAGAAGGCCGGATTCAGCTTCTTCGGGGATTTCGAGGATCCGGATGGACCGTACAGGTATATGGTGGCACAGCTTGATTGTGCCGTCGAACAACAGCATGCAGCGGACGGCGCTGCGCGCCGCCGCTGATGCTGAGCGTTAGGCCTGAGATCGTGAACATTTCCCAACTCTCATGAACGCCAGCCGGCTTCGCTGTCTGACGCCCGCGGGTAACTCCAACGTTGGGCCGACTTGCCGACCTTGGTGCCAGGCACCTGCCCAGCCGCTGATGTATTCTGTCCACCTGGAGAATTTGATGGCTACTGCTTCCTCGACGCCTCTGTATTTCCGTCTCGTCGTCCGGCTTCTGCGCCCGTTCCCCGATTTCGACTTCGGGTTCATCAAGCCCGTGCGCGCGCGCGCCGTCGCGCTTCTCCGTCTTTCCGAAGGGCACCGCGT
>JBJXGL010000401.1:0-2819 GCA_046160365.1 Aestuariivirga sp.
CTGTCGAGAGCCAAAAGAGCGATTCCACCAGCTATGACCGATGTGAAGACCGACCGATACCGCGAAACCATCTTTCTCCCGCACACCAGCTTTCCGATGAAAGCCGGGCTCCCCGTCAAGGAGCCCGAGATTTTGAAGCGCTGGCAGGAAATGGACATGTACGCGCGGCTGCGCGAGCAATCGAAGGGCCGCGAGAAATTCGTGCTGCATGATGGCCCGCCTTATGCCAACGGCAACATCCATATCGGCCACGCGCTCAACAAGATCCTCAAGGACCTGATCACCCGCTCGCGCCAGATGGCGGGTTACGATTCGAACTACGTGCCGGGCTGGGACTGCCACGGCCTGCCGATCGAATGGAAGATCGAGGAGCAGTACCGCGCCAAAGGCAAGAACAAGGACGCGGTGCCGGTCAACGAATTCCGCGAGGAGTGCCGGCAGTTCGCGAAACACTGGATCGGCGTTCAGCGCGAAGAGTTCGAACGGCTGGGCGTGGTGGGCGATTTCAAGAACCCCTACCTCACCATGAATTTCGAAGCCGAAGCCATCATTGCGCGGGAACTGATGAAGTTCTCGGAAAGTGACCAGCTTTATCGCGGCTCGAAGCCAGTGATGTGGAGCGTGGTCGAAAAGACGGCGCTGGCGGAAGCCGAGATCGAGTATCAGGACTATGTGAGCGACGCGATCTATGTGAAGTTTCCGGTAAAGGCAGTTCTTCAACAAGGCGGCTTTCGCGCGCTTGGCGAACAATTTCCGCTGATGCCACTAAATCCGAATGATCTGGTCTCGAGCGGCAACTGGCCCACTTTCGAAAATGCCTGCGTCGTTATTTGGACGACTACGCCCTGGACCATTCCCGGAAATCGTGCACTCAGTTTTTCGTCGAAGATTGCTTGTGGAATCTACCAAGTGACCGCGGCTCCCGAAGGCAACTGGGCGAGGGTAGGCGAGAAATACATTCTCGCTGACAAACTCGCGGAGGATGTCATGAAGGCAGCAAAGGTAGAGGCATTCGAACGAATAGCTGGTGTCGACCCGTCTGTGCTCGTTTGCGGCCATCCGCTCGCTGAGAGAGGCCCTTCGAGGCCCGCTTCGCGGGCACCTCAGGGCGAGGATGACAGCAGGGCGGCAGCTGTGAGCGAGGATGCTGGGAATAGCCCTCATGCTGAGGTGCCCGGCGATAGCCGGGCCTCGAAGCACGAGGGCGGTTACGGGTTCGATGTTCCTCTACTCGATGGCGATCATGTAACCGACGACGCTGGCACAGGCTTCGTTCATACCGCGCCCGGTCATGGCGCTGACGACTACAACATCTGGATGGCGAACCGTCACGGGCTGACAGATCGCGGCATCGAGACCAAGATTCCCTACACCGTCGATGCCGACGGGCGCTTCACCAAGGAGGCCCCCGGCTTCGAAGGCAAGACCATCATCACGGCGAAGGGCGACAAGGGCGATGCCAACGAGGCGGTCATCAGTGCACTGAAGGATGCGGGCATGCTTGTGGCGCGGGGACGCCTCAATCACCAGTATCCGCACTCGTGGCGCTCGAAGAAGCCGATCATCTTCCGCAACACGCCGCAGTGGTTCATCGCGATGGACAAGGTCATCGCACCAACGAGTTCGAAGACTCCCGGCAAGGTCTCGCTGGAGAAGGACACGTTGCGGGCGCGTTCGCTGAAGGCCATCAGCGAAACTCAATTCGTGCCACCTTCAGGGCAGAACCGCTTGCGCGGCATGATCGAGGCGAAGCCCGACTGGGTGATCTCCAGGCAGCGCGCCTGGGGCGTTCCGATTGCCGTTTTCGTACATAAGGAGACTGGTAAAATCCTCAATGATAACAAGGTGAACCAGCGGATTTACGACTCTTTCTGTGAAGAGGGTGCGGACGCCTGGTTTGCCGATGGCGCGGCACAGCGCTTTCTCGGCAACGAGTACAAGGCCGAAGACTATGAGCAGGTGCGCGACATTCTCGACGTGTGGTTCGATTCAGGATCGACGCATGCCTTCTGTCTCGAAATGCGGCCCGATCTCAAATGGCCGGCGGATGTTTATCTTGAAGGCTCCGACCAGCATCGCGGCTGGTTTCATTCTTCGCTTATCGAGAGCTGCGGCACGCGCGGGAGGGCACCTTACAGCGAAGTGATCACCCACGGCTTCACCATGGCCGAGGACGGCCGCAAGATGTCGAAGTCGCTCGGCAACATCGTCTCGCCCCAGGACGTGATCAAACAATCGGGAGCGGACATCCTGCGCCTCTGGGTGGCTACCTGCGACTACACGGATGACCAGCGGATCGGGCCTGAAGTTCTGAAAACCAACGTGGAAACCTATCGCAAGCTGCGCAACAGTTTCCGCTACATGCTGGGGGCACTCGATGGGCTCAAGGACTGGGAGCAGGTCCACCACAAGGACATGCCCGAGCTTGAACGCTACATCCTGCACAAGCTGCATGAGCTGGGCGGCGTGGTTGCCGAGGCTTACCAGACCTATGACTACAAGCGGCTGTCGGCGGCGCTGATCAATTTCATGTCGAGCGATCTCTCGGCCTTCTATTTCGATATCCGGAAGGACTCGCTCTATTGCGATGCCTGGTCGAGCCTGAGGCGCCGCTCCTGCCGCTCGGTGATGGACCAGCTTTTCCATTGCCTGACCACATGGTGGGCACCGGTTCTTGCCTTCACGGCGGAGGAGGTTTGGCTGTCGCGTTTTTCCGGCGAGGGAAGCTCGGTGCATCTCATGCCATTCGCCAAAGCGCCAGACGAATGGCGCGACGATGAACTGGCCAAGAAGTGGGACCTGATCCGCAACGTGCGCCG
>JBJXGL010000402.1:0-20121 GCA_046160365.1 Aestuariivirga sp.
CCGGCGGCACCACTCCGATTGCGTTGCACTTTCCGGCGCGCAGACCTTGTGCCTTGGGATCCGGGCCTAGGTAGCCCAGCGCGCGCGCCGCCGCCTCGACGCGTTCGCGCAGCTGCGGGCGGACCATGCCCGGGTTGTTGAATACGTTCGACGCTGTTCCCCGCGAGACGCCTGCGGCCTTTGCCACATCGATCAATCGCGTCACGGACTTCTTGCTCATTCTGCCTCCGGCATTTCTCAGTCCAATTACACACAATCTTGGATCGATCCAAATTTTTCTTGACTCATCTCCCAGAACGGAGCATTTTGAACTTGGATCGATCCAAAACGATCTACCGAGATGTACCGCAAGAGGAGATTCCGATGAACGACCCCATCGATCTTTCCAATCCCGCCAATTGGGATCCCACTCTGGACGCTGTTGCCGCAGCCCCCAAACATCACAAAGTGCTGTTCGAGAATGCAAAGCTGCGCGTCCTGGAGGTGACCCTGGAACACGAGGACGAGGAGCCGGTGCATCATCACCGCTGGCCGTCGGTCTTCGTTCTGGATCAGGTGCAAGGCCCGGTGCACGATGTGGCTCCGGACGGTACGCCGATGCCGCCCACTCGCGATGTCCTGCAGGCCATCCAGGCCTGGGACGGCAAAGGCAGCCTCGTCGTCCACATGGCGCCGCAGCCGGCGGGACGGGTGCACAATGCCTCCGGCAAGACCATCCACGGCATCCGCGTGGAGATGAAGAACTACTGAGACTGGATGACGTCAGGCACCATTTCCAACCATCAATCGCGGCAGAGCGCGAGACCTCATAGGCGAGCGGTGGGTTAGATTGAGCTTCCGCTAAGGGCCAATTGCGGCTGCCGGCTGCAAATACGGCAACTTCCCGTGCACCCTGGCAACACCGGAGTCGGTCACAGGCTGGTCGCGGATGAGCCCGAAGGACACCCTCATCTCTAACGTGAATTTTCGACTTTAGATCTCCTGGGCCTGCGGCAGGATGACCAGATCGCGGATCGTGACATTGGCGGGCCGTGTGAGCATGAATAGAATTGCCTCTGCCACATCCTCGGAGCGAAGCCCTTCCTGGGTCGCGACTTTTTCCTCGATGTCAGCCGGATTTGTATAACCCCAGAGTTCATTGAGCACCGTGCCGGGTGCAATGGAACCAACGCGCACATTGTGTTGGGCGACTTGGCGGCGCAAGTCATGCACAAAGGCCTGCACGGCGTGTTTTGACGCCGCATAGACGGCCTCGCCCGGAAGAACCTGATGACCGGCAATTGAACTGGTGACGATGATGTCGCCGCAGCGTCGCGTGATCATCTGCGGCAGCAATGCGCGGCACAGGCGAAACACGCTATTGACATTGACCGCCAGCATTTCGTCCCAAACATCGGCGTTGCCTTCCACGACTTTGCCCGGATTGTAGAGCCCGGCATTGGCCGCGAGAATGTCGATGTGCCCGAAGTGGGCGAGCGCGCCAGTTGCAACGCGGTCAACTTCGGCAGGTGTGGCAAGGTCGGCGGCCAGGACGAGGCATTCGGCCGGGCGTAATGCATTGGCAAGCGCCTGCAAGCGTTCCTGCGCGCGGCCCACAAGCACGAGATTCACACCTTCCGCCGCGAGTGCCGTGGCCAATGCCCGGCCGATGCCTGAACTGGCTCCCGTCACAAGTGCAGTCTTTCCAGAAAGCTTCACCGCCATGGTCAAGCAGCCTCAACTCTTGGCTGATTGATTTTTGTGGCAGCAGCGATGACCAACCTGTCCAGTCCCGGCTGTTTGCTGTCCAGATGGGCAAAGAACATTAAGGGCCTGTAATCCCGTTCTCATCATTTGCTTTCACCTCGCGTGCAGTTGCCTAGTCTGAAGATGAAGCTGTGGCGCTCCTTGCCGGACGCGCCTTCAAACCTTCGGCGCAGGCTTCCAGAAGTTCCGGTGCGGGGCAAGCAGTTCTTCTTCGAGTTCAGGGAACGGTCCGTGCACTTCGACCTTTTTCTGGCCCGCAGCGAGCACCGTGCGTGACGCGAGATTTATGGTCGGGTTGGCCGGACTGTCGCCGGTGAGTTCGAGGAGCTTGGTTTCCTCGTAGCCGTAGACCAGCCTGCCGATATTCGCCCAGTACAACGTTCCGGTACACATCGCGCAGGGCTCGCCTGTTGAGACCAGGGTGCAGCTCCACAGAAACTCCGGCGCATAGGCATCGGCGGCGCGGCGCGCAAGTTCGGTCTCGGCGTGGCGCACCGTGCCAATATTTGCCTGGCGCATGATGACGCGGTCGTCGGGACCGACCAGCACCGCGCCAAACGGATGGTGACCATGCACGAGTGCGTCACGGGCAATCTCGTTGGCGGCGCGAATATGGGCGATCATCTGGTCGCGAGTCATGTCGCCGGTGCCTTGGAGGGCATTTCATCCGGAGGCATATTTCACTCCCCATTGTGTATTGAACCGACATCCACCGGATGACCGGCGTTGCGCGATTGAGATTTACGCGCACAGGCAACATTGGCAAGCCCTTTCGCTGATCGCGTGAGTGGTCATGCTTCAATGCACGAGACCTCAACGCCCTCCGCCCCAAGAGGCTCGATTTTTCCCTCATCAGGGCGCGGTCCTCCCGTGGTTTTCGCTGCAACGCATGACAACCGGGCCGTTCACGCCGCTTCTGGATCAGGCGTAAGGCCGGGTGCGCGATGTGGCTCCGGACGGCACGCCGATGCCGCCCAATCGCAATGTCATGCAGGCCATCCAGGCGTGGGACGGCAAAGGCAGCCTCGTCGTCCACATGGCGCCGCAGCCAGCAGGACGGGTGCACAATGCCTCCGGCAAGACCATCCACGGCATCCGCGTGGAGATGAAGAACTATTGAGGCTGGAAGACGTCGGGCACCATCTCCAACCATCAGTCGCGGCAAAGCGCGAGACCTCCTAGGCGAGCAGTGGGTTAGATTGAACTTCCGCTAAGGGCCAATTGTGGCTGCCGGCTGCAAGTGCGGCAACTTCCCGTGCACCCTGGCAACACCGGATTCGATCACGGACAAAACAGAAGAATTCATCGCCGCCCGCTCTGTGAGCAACCTCACAGACACACACCTGGCGTGGCCTTACATTGCCATCTCACAATCACAGGAGGACGCCATGACCGACATCGCCACCACCGCCCCGGTCACCTTCCGCCGCCCCGCGTTTTCTTCCCTGAGGTTCCCGAAATTCGGCATCGGTCGGGTCCTTGCTCGGATATCCGAAAACTATGGATATGCCCTCAACCTGGCCTACGTGCAGCCCTATCACCTTGACCAGGGCCAGTTGCCGGTTGTCCTCGAGGGCAGCGAGAAAGGCCGTGATCCTTCCTGGTGAGCGCCCCCCAGGTTGCTGCCGCAGACGAATGACTTTGGCAATCTTGTCATGTCATGCAAAAGCGCCGGCATGAACGTCAAATCCCGGTGATCCTCGGGAGGTCCGAGTTGGGTCAGTTGCGGCTACCGGCTGCAAATACGGCAACTTCCCGTGCACCCTCGCAACACCGGAGTCGGTCGCGGACAAAACAGAAGAATTCATCGCCGCCCGCTCTGTGAGCAACCTCACAGACACGCACCTGGCGTGGCCTTACATTGCCACTCAACAACACGACGATAGGGAGGATACCATGACTGCCACAGCTGCTTCGCGAACTCGCAGGCTGAACTTGAGGGCGACTTTCTTGGGTGGGCAGCACGAGTCCGTCCGCTCACAAGAAGTAACCAAAGCAGCGCACCGCGCACCCGGCCTATACTGGATGAAATTCAATCCGGCCGAAAAATGGACGATTGCCCGCTATGGCCAGACAGTTGCAAGCGGCCAACCCGGATGGGAGCTGATCGGTCTGCCACTCGCAACTCCAGAGCACGGCGACGAAATGACACGACCCGTGGCACAACCCCTCAAAGTGCGAGAAGTTTCAAAGCACCGCGCACCCGGCCTGTACTGGGTGAAATTCAATCCCGACGAAAAATGGACGATCGCCCGCTATGGCCTGACAGTTGCGAGCGGCCAACCCGGATGGGAGTTGATCGGACTGCCATTCGCCACTCGCGAGCGCGGCGACGAAATGACACAACCCGCCGCATAACTTGTGACTATGCGTGGAACGTCAAAAAAACTGCGCGATCCCGAACGCTATCGGCTTGTGCTCTGATTAGGGATCGTCGATGAAGTTCAAAACGTACTTCTCACCGTAGCGCGCGATGCGGCCGAGGTGCACGGTGTTAGCCTTGATGGCGATGCCGCGCTCGCGCTCCAAATCCATCGAATCGAGAATCTGATCGACCATTTCGCGATTGGAAACAGCGCCGCACTGCTGAATGAGCCAGTCAGCCAGCATGGACTTGCCGTGGTCGATATGCGCAATGATGGAGAAATTTCGGATGCGGGAGCTGAGATCATGGTCGGCGCGGTGTTTGGCAAGGGGGGCGATTGGTCAATCGCCCATTCGCGCGCAGCAATAGGCCTAGAATCGCCCCGCCCCCAGCCTAGCCGCTACTGTCCGACAAAGGAAAGTAACAGACGATGACGTTCGACGGATCGAAGCGCTCATCGTCGGTGCGGCGCAGATACTGGTCTGCCGGCAAGAATGTGGCCGAGACCACTTTCGCCGGGCCGATGCCCTTGGCTTCAAACACGGAGCGGAGATCGGCACCGTAGAAATCTCTCTCCGCGAGACGCCCATTGATGAAGATGACGGGACCGCCATTCATTCCGTTATCGATCGTCAGGCCGGCGAAGTCTTTCTCGATGTCACCGATCTTTTCGGTCTTAGACTTTCCATAGGGGAAATAGACCGTCGCGAAATAGCCGGAAGATTGCAGATACTGTTCCGCCAATTGCGCCGCCTTTTCACTGGCCTCGCCCTTGCCGACCATCAGGATCACACTGACCGCGTTGCGCTTGTTGATGCGCGTTATCGAATCTCGGTACTGCTGGTCGATTTCTTGAAACCTTATAATGAGGGCATGAGCCTGCCCGGGATCGTTTTGCAATACTTCCGCGAACGCAGCCGCAAGTTCGCTTTGTTTCTTCTCGAGCGCTACGATCCGTTCTTCGAATAGCGTTCCAGTCAATGACTGCTGCCTGGACTTTTCGAACAACGAGCGCGACAATCCGGTGATGTATCTGCTGGCGCGATCCAGCGCCGCTTCGGCTATTCTCATACGGTTATCGACGTTGCCGGCTATTTCCAGTTGAAGTTTCGCAAATCGTTCTTGTACCTCCTTGCCGGTCGCGGCTGCTTCGTTCGCGTTTTTGCGAGCCTCGTCCGCAGCATGCATTGTATCATTGGCGGCCTTAGTCAAAAACTCGCTGGCCACGGCGAGTTGGCCGATCTTCTTCGCCGCCTCGTAGTTGGCATCCTCCATCTTGACGACCTGTCGGTTTAAGGGCCCGTCGACCTTGCTGCTCACCATGCTCGCGATGTTCTGATCGAACATGGTCTTGAGTCCAAAAAAACTCAACACCACCATAACCATACTTAGGGGTGCGAGGCGCGACTTGGCCCAACCAACCAGCTCCTTCTGCATGTCCTGCATGAGCTTCAGCCGCTGCAGCTCATCCAGGTCAATCGCGCCAGGCATTGTTCTGTTCTTGGTCATTGGGTTAGTCGCACTTGAGATGCCTCGCCACACATCTGACATCGGTTTTCATTGCGTCGAGTTCCTTCACCAAAACCGGGAAGACGCTAGGATAGGCTGGCAGGAATTTATGTGAGAATCCACACAAGCCTGAGCAGTGCGGTTCTCATACGTAATGGGGCACATGCTTCGAGGCCCGCCGCGTTCATGGCGGTCGCCTAAGCGTGAGCAAAATCGAAACTTCCTCGCCTTGAGGCGCCCACGAAGTGGGCCTCGAAGGGCCTCTCTCATCCGTGTGCGGAGTTTTTCGACAGCCCGCTACCTAGTCCGCCTCGGCTTCACTGGCGCGGCGCTGAGCGGGTCCTCCGGCCAGCTGTGCTTGGGATAACGGCCGCGCATGTCAGAGCGGACCGAGGGATAACCATTGGTCCAGAAAGTTTCGAGCGATTGGGTAACGGCTAGCGGACGGCCCGCCGGAGACAGCAGTTCAATACGAAGCTTCGCACGGCCATCGGCAATAACGGGAGTTCTCGCGAGGCCGAACATTTCTTGCAGGCGCACGCGCAGCACTGGATCGCTTTCGGTTTCGTAGTCAATTCGCACATCGGCTCCGGAGGGCACTTCAAGGCGCGTGGGCGCAAGCTTGTCTAGCCGCCGCATCAGTTCATGGGGAACGCGCGCGCGCAGGATGTCGAGAAGATCGAGGCGTTCGAGATGGCTTTTGCGCGAGATGCCGGAGAGATAGGGCGCGAGCCATTCGTCGAGACTCGAAGCTAGCGCGCCATCCGAGAAATCCGGCCAGCCGTTATCGGGGAAAATGTGGCGCAGAAACGCTATACGCGCGCGAAAGGCACTGGCTGCATCGGTCCATGGCAGTGAGGCGAGCCCCATGGTCTCGATGCCCTTGAGCATGGCAGCGGCCATTGCTTCGGGATCGGCATTCGCCAGCGGTTTCTCTTCAAGCACGAGAGCGCCAAGCTTGCGTGCGCGGCTTGCAGTGACGGCCTGCGCGCGAGCATCCCACGAAACGTTTTCGTGGGCTTCGATGAGTGCCTCGAAGTGTTCTTCGATTTCGGCAAGCGACAGCGGCGCTGCGAGGCGAATCTTTTGATCGCCGGAGCTGCCGTCTGCCGTCGCAACAGCGAGCCAGTCATGAACGCCAAGCTGGTCATGCTCGGGAAGAATGCCGCCGCCACCTCCGGAGAAACGATATCGCCGTTCGCCGCCGCGCCGCTGCGCGATGCGGTCTGGATAGGCGTAGGCAAGCAGCACGCCGGGCGAAAGCCGCGGCGCGTCCTTTGATATGTTGGTTAGGTTGGAGATTTGTTTCGCCGCAGCTTTCACGCGCTCGCGAATGTTTCCACGAGTCTGCGCCATCTGCGTCGAGACATCCGTGGCATTGCCGCCGCCTCGCTCGGAGAGATATGCCGCAAGCTCTGCTGCCTCCGCCGATTTCGCCTTCACAACCATATGCGCAAGACGCGGATGGAGCGGCAGCCGCACCATGGCGCGGCCCTGCCCGGTAATGCCGCCTTTTTCATCGATGGCTTCGAGGCGTTGCAGCAAATCGCGCGCTTGTGCGAAGGCCGCTTGCGGCGGCGGGTCGAGCCATTTGAGGGACATCGGATCGGTGACTCCCCATGCCGCAAGTTCGAGCACCAGCGGAGCAAGATCGGCCACAAGAATTTCCGGCGGATCGAAGGGCTGAAGCGCGCGGGTCTCTGCTTCAGGCCAAAGTCTGTAGCACGTGCCGGGCCCGAGACGGCCCGCGCGGCCGCGACGCTGATCGGCGGAGGCGAGCGATACGCGCACGGTTTCGAGCGCCGTCATTCCCGACGCAGGATCGAATCGCGGGGCGCGTTTATAACCTCCGTCGACAACCGCGCCGATGCCTTCGATGGTGAGGCTGGTTTCGGCAATGGTCGTCGCCAGCACGATCTTGCGGCTGCCTTCGGATGCGGGCTGGATCGCCGCGTCCTGTGCCACGAAATCGAGCGCGCCATAGAGTGGCCTCACCTCGACATGGGATGGCAAGTCCGAACTCCGCAACGCCTCTTCGGTGCGGCGGATTTCGGATTCGCCCGGAAGAAAGGCGAGTACACTCGCATCCGTTTCGCGAAGTGCTGCACGAACGCCACGTGCGACATCCGCCGCAATCGTCTGCCGCTGCGCCTTGTCGAGATAGATGGTGGTGACGGGATAGACTCGTCCCTTCGCCTCGATCACCGGCGCGCCATCGAGAAAGCGCGACAGCCGCCAGGCATCGAGCGTTGCCGACATGATCAAAATCTTCAGGTCAGGTCTCAGACTCTTCTGCACATCGAGAGTCAGCGCCAGTCCCAAATCGCCATCGAGCGAACGCTCGTGAAATTCGTCGAAGATGACGAGACTCGTATCCGCGAGTTCCGCATCCTGTTGCAGCCGCCGCGTGAGAACGCCTTCGGTAACGACTTCAATCCGCGTCATCGCAGAGACACGCCGGTCGAGCCTTACCGTGTAACCAACCGTCTGCCCCGCGCTCTCGCCCAGCGTCTTCGCCATGCGCGCGGAAGCAGCACGCGCCGCAAGCCGCCTTGGCTCCAGCATCACGATCTTTTTCGCCGCAACCCACGGCGCATTCCGCAGTAGCAGCGGCACGCGCGTGGTCTTGCCCGCGCCAGGCTCGGCCACGAGGATTGCCGAGGCTTGCCGGGCGAGCGCCGCGCTCAATTGAGATACAATAGCGTCGACGGGGAACATTTAACGCCTTCAACAATCGTCATTCCAAACGCGCGCCTGAGCGTGCGATTTGGAACCCAGCTTTTTGCACCGCACGCGTGATCGTCGGAGCTGGGTTCCAGCTCGCACGATGCTGCGCATCGCTTGGCTGGAATGACGTGATTAGAGAGATTGATGAGCAGCAAAGGCGTTTCATTCCAAACCCATCTCCTTCGCCCAGGGCGGATCGGCGCCGGGGCGCGAGACGGTGATAGCGGCGGCGCGCGCCGCAAACTCGAGCGCGGCGCGCAGTTGCTCGTCGCCAATGGAGGCCAAGGACGCCTTGGTGAGCGATCCCGCTTTCGAAAGCGCGAACAGCAGGCCGGCGGTAAACGTGTCGCCAGCACCGACCGTATCTGCCACCGTCACCCTGACCGGCGGGCATTCGATCCGTCCGCGTTTCGTATGCGCGACAACCCCTTCGCCGCCCCGGGTGATGACGACGATGCTTGGGCCTTTCTTGAGCCAGCCCTTCGCCGCCTTGTCGATATCCTTGGCGCCCGTGATCCAGTGCGTATCCTCGTCGGAAATCTTCAAAATGTCGGCGTTCGGGATGAGCCGGTTGAGGCGCGCGAGATAAGACTTGCGATCCTTGATCAGGCTGGCGCGGATATTGGGATCAAGCGAGATGACGCGGGTCTTCGACTCGCGCTTCAGCATGAATTCAAGCGTGCCGCCACAGGGCTCTGGGATGAGGCTGATCGAACCGAAATGCAGAGCTTTCACAGTCGCCGGAAGCTTCGGCACATCCTTCTTTGCCATCAAACGCACGGCGGAGTTCTCGTCAAAGAAGGAATAACGCGCCTGCCCTCCCTCGAGCTTCACGAAGGCAAGGGTTGACGGTTTTTCAGCGCGCCGGACATAGCGAAGATCGACGCCGCTTGCCTTCAAGCCGTCGATCAGCATGTCGCCAAAGAAATCTCTCGAAATCGAGCAGAAGAAACCGGTCTTGTGGCCAAGTCTCGAAAGCGCAATCGTCGTGTTGAAAATCGAACCGCCGCAAAAAGGCTGGTAAGCTGGCTGACCTTCGGTTGAGGTGCGCGGCAGAAAATCGATCAGCGCTTCCCCGCAACAAACAATCATGCGTCATCCTCCCATGCCATTTTTGCCCGCAAGTTAAGCAGTTTAAGCGTGAATGCAATAAATCATTCGGGTTGAGTTATTGCATTGCGGCAAGCATGCCGCTAAACGGGCGCACGATTTGCACAAGACTACGCGGCGTAAGCGAGGCCCACCATGACCACGCGCATCATTCCCGTCGACTTATTCGATCTGGTCGTCTTCGGCGCAACCGGAGATCTGGCGCAACGCAAGTTGCTGCCTGCTCTCTTCCATCGCGATTTGCAGGATCAGCTACCACCTGAATCGCGCATCATCGGCGCCTCGCGCCGCGCCATGAGCCAGGACGCGTTCAGGACATTCGCGGTCGCGGCGCTTGAAAAATATCTGAAGCCCGAAGAGCGCGATCCCGCCGTGATGAAGCGGTTCCTGAGCCGCATCGATTATGTGGCGGTCGATGCCGCCTCCGAGGATGGCTGGCCCAAACTCGCGAAAGTTCTGAAAGCCGGCAATGGCCGCATCCGCGTATTCTATCTCGCCGTCGGTCCCGACCTCTTTGGCCCCATCTGCGAAAAGATCGGCGCGCATAAGCTGAATTCCGAGCAGTCGCGCGTGGTGATCGAGAAACCGCTTGGCAAGGATGGCGAGTCGGCCAAGGCGTTGAACGACGCCATCGGCAAGGTGTTTCCGGAATCGCGCGTCTATCGCATCGATCATTACCTCGGCAAGGAGACGGTGCAGAACCTGATGGCGTTGCGTTTTGCCAACACGCTGTTCGAGCCCTTGTGGAATGCCGCGCATATCGATCATGTGCAGATCACAGTGGCCGAGACTTTGGGCGTCGAAGGCCGCGCCGGTTACTACGATACCTCGGGCGCGCTGCGCGACATGGTGCAGAACCACATTCTGCAGCTTCTCTGTCTCGTCGCCATGGAGCCGCCGTCATCGATCGACGCCGATGCGCTGCGCGACGAGAAGCTGAAAGTGCTGAAGTCGCTGGCGCCGATTTCCGAATCCGACATGGCGCAACGCATCGTGCGCGGACAATACAAGGCGGGTGCTTCCGGCGGCAGCGCCGTGCCAGGGTATCTCGACGAGTTGGGCGCGCCCGGCTCCAAGACCGAAACTTTCGTCGCGCTGAAGGCGGAGATCGCCAACTGGCGCTGGGCCGGCGTTCCCTTCTATCTCCGAACCGGCAAGCGGCTTCCCAACCGCGTCTCCGAGATCATGGTGCAGTTCAAAGCCGTACCTTACAATTTGTTCGGCGCGAGTGCAGGCGCCATCACCAACAATCAGCTTGTGATCCGCTTGCAGCCGAATGAAGGCGTCAAACTCGGCATCATGATCAAGGAGCCGGGACCAGGCGGCATGCGTCTCGCCAATGTGCCGCTCGACATGACCTTCGCCGACGCCTTCAACGTGCGCAACCCCGATGCCTATGAGCGGCTGTTGATGGACACCGTGCGCGGCAATCAAACGCTGTTCATGCGGCGCGACGAGGTGGAGGCCGCCTGGGCATGGATCGATCCGATCCTGAATGGCTGGAAGAGCTCATCCGAATTGCCGAAGGCCTACACCGCCGGCACTTGGGGTCCATCCGCCGCCGTGGCGCTGATCGAGCGCGACGGCCGCACCTGGCACGAGGATGACGCCGCATGATCGCGGCAGAACGGCTGTTCCTTTCGCGCGAGGACCTCGCCGATGAATTGGCGCGCGACGTGGCGGATTCGCTGCGGAAATCAATCGCGGCCAATGGCGCTGCAGCACTCGCCGTATCCGGCGGCACAACCCCCAAGCTGTTTTTCTCGAATCTCGCACAGAGAAAACTCGAATGGTGGAAAGTCACCGTCACGCTGGTTGACGAACGTCAGGTCCCGGAAAAGAGCGAGCGTTCCAATGCGCGGCTTGTGAAGAACTCGCTCATCAAACACGGTGCCTTGGCAGCGCGCTTCATTCCACTATATGGGAACCCCGCCGCATCTTCCGTGCCCCGATTCACCGCTGTCATCCTCGGCATGGGCAGTGATGGCCACACGGCTTCGTTTTTCCCCGGCGGCGATACGCTTGCCGAAGCCACGAACCCGAAAACCAAAAAGCGCATCGTCGCCATCTCCGCCCCGGGCTCCGGCGAACCGCGTCTCACCTTCACGCTGCCGGTTCTGCTTGATACCGATTTTCTGGCGCTCCACATCGAAGGACGAGAAAAGCGCAAGGTTCTCGACGCCGCTCTTGCAGATGGCCCCATGGAGGCGATGCCCATTCGTGCTATCCTGCGCAGCGAAAAGCCCGTGACACTTTACTGGTGTCCGTGACAGCGAGGTCTCAGATGTCCGTTCATGCCGTTATATCGGCCGTCACCGAGAAGATCATGAAGCGCAGCAGGGACGAGCGCCGCCGCTATCTCGACCGGATCGAGCAGGCAGTGGCGCGCCAGCCCAAGCGCAAGGCGCTTGGCTGCGCCAATGTCGCGCACGGCTTTGCCGCCTGCAATGCGCATGACAAGGACATGTTGCGCAATGGCGCAGGCCCGAACCTCGGCATCGTCACGGCCTATAACGACATGCTCTCGGCGCATCAGCCCTTCGAAACCTATCCCGCCATCGTGCGCGAGGCCGCGCGCGCCGCCGGCGGCACGGCGCAAGTCGCAGGCGGGGTTCCCGCCATGTGCGATGGCGTGACGCAAGGCGAAACCGGCATGGAACTGTCGCTGTTCTCGCGCGATGTGATTGCGCTTTCAACCGCAGTCGCCCTCTCGCACCAAATGTTCGACGCCGCCGTCTATCTCGGTGTCTGCGACAAGATCGTGCCGGGCCTCATCATCGGCGCGCTGAGCTTCGGCCATCTGCCGGCCGTGTTCATTCCCGCCGGTCCAATGACATCGGGCCTGCCCAACGACGAGAAAGCGAAAATCCGCCAGCTCTATGCCGAAGGAAAAGTCGGCCGCGATGCGCTGCTCGAATGCGAGGCCCAGTCCTATCACGGCCCCGGCACCTGCACCTTCTACGGCACTGCGAATTCGAACCAGATGCTGATGGAGATCATGGGCCTGCACCTGCCAGGCACGACCTTCGTCAATCCCGGCACTGCCCTTCGCGACGCGATCACCCGCGCATCCGCCAAGCAGGCCATGTCGATCACCGCACTCGGCAACAGTTACACGCCGATTGGCCGCATCTACGATGAGAAAGCGGTGGTGAATGGCGTCGTGGGCTTGCACGCCACAGGTGGCTCCACCAATCACACCATGCATTTGATCGCCATGGCCGCGGCTGCCGGCATCACTCTCACCTGGGACGATATCGCCGAGCTCAGCCACGTGGCGCCGCTGATGACGCGCATTTATCCCAATGGCAAGGCGGACGTGAATCACTTCAACGCCGCTGGCGGCATGGGCTTCCTCATCCGCGAGCTTCTCTGCGAGAAACTGCTGCATGAGGATGTCACAACCATCATGGGCACCGGGCTCAACGGCTATCTGGTGGAACCCAAACTCGATTCCACCGGTGAACTCGCCTGGGCCGATGCGGCGTCGAAATCGCTCGACGAAACCGTGCTGCGCGGTTGCGGCAATGCCTTCCAATCCACGGGCGGTCTTGCCGTGCTCGAAGGCCCGTTGGGACGTGCCGTGATCAAGTCGTCGTCCATTCCGAAGGACCGGCATGTCATCGAAGCGCCGGCTCGTGTGTTCCACTCGCAGGAGGAGTTGGGCGCTGCATTCAAGCGCGGTGAGCTCAATCAGGACATGGTTGCAGTGGTGCGCTTCCAGGGCCCGAAAGCCAACGGCATGCCGGAGTTGCACCGCATGACGCCGCCGCTCGCGGTGCTGCAGGACCGGGGCTTCCGCGTGGCGCTGGTCACGGATGGCCGCATGTCGGGCGCATCCGGCAAGGTGCCAGCCGCAATTCACGTGACGCCCGAAGCGGTGGATGGCGGTCCCATTGCGCGCATCAAGGATGGCGATGTGATTAGGCTCGACGCCGATAACGGCCGCCTCGACATTTTGGTCGATCCCGCCGAATTCAACGGGCGAAAACCCGTGGTGATCGATCTCTCCGCCAACACCGCCGGCGTTGGACGCGAACTCTTCTCCGCCTTCCGCGCGCTCGCGGGCCGCGCCGATCAGGGCGCATCCATCTTCGGGGCACACTGACTCATGACACCGGAACAGCAGGAACAGATTGCATCGATACTGAAATCCGCCCCCGTCGTGCCGGTGATGGTGATCGAGCGGATGGAGGATGCCGTGCCGCTGGCGCGTGCGCTGGTGAAGGGCGGCCTGCCGGTGCTCGAGATCACGCTCCGCACCGCGGCGGCACTCGAATCGATCAAGCGCATCATCGCTGAAGTCGAAGGCGCGATCGTGGGCGCCGGCACGGTGCTCGACCGCATGCAGCTCATCGAAACCGAAACCGCGGGCTGCGCTTTCGCGGTCTCGCCCGGCTCGAGCCCCGGCCTTCTCGATGCCGCGAAAGAAACCCGCATGCCGCTCCTCCCCGGCGGCGTCACCGCCACCGAATGCATGGCGCTCTTGGAACTTGGCTATACCCATCAGAAGTTCTTCCCGGCGGAGCCGGCGGGCGGCACGGCCTATCTCGCCTCGCTTGCCCAGCCGCTGCCGCAGGTGAAGTTCTGCCCCACCGGCGGCATCACGCCGGAGAGCGCGCCGAGCTATCTCAAGCTCCCCAACGTCGTAACCCTCGGCGGCTCGTGGATGGCGCCGAAGAAACTGATCGAGGCTAAGGACTGGGCCGGGATCGAGAAGCTGGCCCGGACAGCGGCGGCACTGAAGGTTTGAGGGGTCCCTCTACTTCTCCAAACGCTTCAACGCCTCGACATATTTCCCGATGGCCACTGCGGTTGGCGAAAACATCTGCCGGTAGTAGAGCAGCGCCGTGATCAGCACTGTCGCGGCGATGCAAACATAGGGGCCCGCGAACAGGAACAGCATGGCGATGGCATAATAGAATCCGCGAATGCCGTTGTTGATCGAGCGCACCGCTTCGGTCAGAACCCGCGCCGTCTGCTCGCCCATTACATGCGCTTCGGGCGTGTTCGCCTCCGTGTGTTCGAGCCCGCCCAGCAGCGCAAAGGTATAGGCCATCTTGCGCAGTGCATAAGTGAAGGCAAAGAGCGACAGCACCAGCACCAGCGTCACCAGCGCAAATTCAAGCGCGAAGAGGCTTGCCGTCATCTCATCGAGAAATGCGAGGTCGCGCGTTGCGATGTAGAGACGATTGACGTTCGCCAGCGTGCCCACGAGGCCCGCCAGAATGATCAGCGATGCCGAACCGAAGTAGGAAATCGAACCCGAGATGTGGCCCAGCAGAATGGCGTCGATCACCCGATGTTCGCGGCCCACACCCTGATGCACACTCATCCAGCGCGCCCGCACCACATGAAGCTGCGAGTTGAGCGAACCGCGGCCGAAGATTTTGAGGATCGGCGTGTAGAAACCCCACAAGCCAAAGATCAGTGCGATGGCGATCAGATGCGGCCAGCCGAAATCCACGGGCAACCAGGGTGCAACAGGACTCATGAGGCTTTATGCATTTCCTTGATCTCGGTGGTCTTGATGTCGGGCGCGCGTTCGAGGGTATAGCTCAAGCTGAAATCCGATTGCGCCATGAACACCGGATCGCCGTCAAGATCGTGGGCGACGGAGAAGCGGTTGGCGGTGATGAAGTCGTCGAGCTTCCTGGCATCGCCGCTCGAAATCCAGCGTAGCGATTCGTAGCGGCTCGGCTCGAAAGTGACCGGCACGCCATATTCATTGGCCAGCCTGTCGGACAGCACATCGAGTTGCAGCGCGCCCACCACGCCCACGATCGCCGCTGATCCATCGACCGGGATGAACAGCTGAACCACGCCTTCCTCCGCCAGTTCCTCAAGTGCGCTTCGGAGCTTCTTGGCTTTCATTGGATCGCCGAGTTTCACCCGCCTGAGAATTTCCGGCGCGAAACTCGGCACACCCGTAAACACCAGGTCCTCGCCTTCGGTCAGCGTATCGCCGATCCTCAGCGTGCCGTGATTGGGAATGCCAACCACATCGCCAGCATATGCTTCCTCCGCCAGCGAGCGGTCCTGGGCGAAGAAGAATTGCGGCGCGTTGAGCGCCATGGTCTTGCCGGTGCGCGCCAGCCTCACCTTCATCCCGCGCGTGAGCTTGCCCGAGGCAAGCCGCATGAAAGCGATGCGGTCGCGATGATTGGGATCCATGTTCGCCTGAATCTTGAACACGATGCCGGTCATCTTGGGTTCGGTCGCATGCACCGTACGCTGGCGCGCCGTCTGATCGCGGGGCGGCGGCGCCAGCCGGATCAGCGCTTCGAGCAGATCGCGCACGCCGAAATTCCGAAGCGCCGATCCGAAATAAACGGGCGAGAGATGGCCCTCGAGAAATGCTTGGCCGTCGAAGCCCGTCGCCAGATCGCGCACCAGTTCGACCTCGTCGCGCCAATGCTGAAGCTTATCGGGCTTGAGCAACGTGGCGATCAGCGGATCGTCCGGCCCTGACACCGGTTGGCCTTCCGGCGCTTCGTCGATGCGGCGCACGCGCGGCGAAACCAGATCGTAAGTACCCGCGAATTCGCGGCCCTGTCCAATAGGCCACACCATCGGCGCCACCGTCAGCGCCAGGCCTTTCTCGATCTCGTCCAGCAGATCCAAAGGCTCGCGGCTCTCCCGGTCCATCTTGTTGACGAAGGTGATGATCGGAATATCGCGAAGGCGGCAGATTTCGAAGAGCTTGCGCGTCCGCGCCTCGATGCCCTTGGCGGCATCGATCACCATGACGGCGGCATCGACGGCGGTGAGCGTGCGATAGGTGTCCTCGGAAAAGTCCTCGTGGCCCGGCGTGTCGAGCAGGTTGAAAACGCAGCCGCCATATTCGAAGGTCATGACCGAGGTCACAACCGAAATGCCGCGCGCGCGCTCGATCGACATCCAGTCGGAGCGGGTGCGGCGGCGGTCGCCTTTGGCGCGCACTTGGCCTGCGAGCTGGATTGCGCCGCCGAACAGCAGGAGCTTTTCGGTCAGCGTGGTCTTGCCCGCGTCGGGGTGGGAGATGATGGCGAAGGTGCGCCGGCGGGCGACTTCGTCCTCTATGCGATCGGTCACGAAAAATCCAACTGGTTCGGTTGCGTGCGGTTCCTAGAGCGCTTCGCTTCCCCAGTCCAGTTCGGCAGTTGCCCTTGAAGCGCCGCCATGGCACTCAGGAGTCGGAGAGGAAACCCATGGCTCAAGTTTCAATCGTCGGCGATATCGGAGGAACCAACTCCCGTTTCGGCATCATCTCCCCGGACTGGGAGGGCATCAAGGCAATCGAGAAACTGAAGAACGACAATTTCGAGTCGCTGGAAGCCGCACTCGCCCGCTACGTCGACATGCAGAAGCTCAATGCCGTGCACGCCGCGGCCATCGCCATTGCCGGCCCCGTCGAAAATGAACCCGTCAAACTCACCAACCGTCCCTGGAGCTTCACCGCCGCTTCCCTTGCCAAAGCTGCCAAGGCCAGGCGGGTTCGGATATTGAATGACTTCGAAGCGCTGGCGCTGTCGCTGCCGCATCTCGAAGGCGATGACATCGTGCAGATCGGCGGGCAGACGCCATCGAAGCCCAGCGTCAAGATCGTGCTGGGACCGGGCACCGGACTTGGCATGTCGACTCTGGCGCCGCTGCCCGGTGGCGGGTGGATGGCGCTTCCCGGCGAAGTGGGCCACATCACGCTACCAGTGCTCACCCAGGAAGAATTCGACTGGCGCGAAAAGATGACGTTGCCGGGGGTCATTTTCGAATCGGAAGATGCCATCACCGGCGGAGGGTTGCTCCGCATGTATCGCGCGATCGCCAATCCGGCGCCGCTCTCAACGCCCGAGGACGTGTTGCAGGCGGCATTAAAGGGCAGCGACGCCGCGGCGGTGAATACGCTCGACCAGTTCATCGTCTGGCTCGCCCGCATTGCCGGCGACGCGGCGATGACCATGCAGGCAAGGGGCGGCGTCTATCTCGCGGGCGGCATCGCGCCCTCGATCGTGGACGGGTTGAAATCCGGCCCCTTCCGCACGATCTTCGAGGAGAAGGGACGGCTCGCCCATGTCATGCGGCCCATTCCGGTCTATGTGATCGTCGACAGTTTTCCGGCGTTCAAGGGCTGTGCCGCCGCCTTGAGGGAATAACGCCATGCATGCCGATACCGATGTTCTGCTCGTGATCGATGTCCAGAACGATTTCTGCCCCGGTGGCCGCCTCGCCGTTCCCGGCGGCGACGAAGTCGTGCCGCTGATCAATCGCCTCGCTCATAATTTCCGCCATGTCGTGCTGACCCAGGACTGGCATCCGGCGGGGCACCTCTCTTTTGCCTCGAGCCATCCCGGCAAGGAGCCATTCACGCAAACCGAGATGCCTTATGGCCCGCAGACGCTGTGGCCGGATCATTGCATCCAGTCGAGCGAGGGTGCGGCGTTTCATGCCAGGCTCGATATTCCGCGCGCCGAATTGATCGTGCGCAAAGGCTTCCGCCGCGAGATCGATAGCTATTCCGCATTTTTCGAGAACGATCACAAGACACCAACCGGCCTCGGCGGTTACTTGCGCGAGCGCGGCTTCACCAAGGTTGTCTGCGCCGGCCTCGCTTTCGATTATTGCGTGCGCTACTCGGCGGAAGATGCAAAGGCGTTGGGTTTCGAAACCGAAGTGATCGCCGCCGCCTGCCGCTCCATTGATCTTGGCGGATCGGTGGACGCTACGCGCAAATCCTTCGCCGAACGCGGCATCGCCTTGTCATGACACTCGCCTTCGCAGCTCCGCCGCAGGTCAGCATTCCCATCCGCGGCACCGGCAAGCGCTTCCCGGTCCGCCGGATCTACAATGTGGGCCGGAACTACAACGAGCACGTCGCCGAGATGGGCGGCGTGGTTGGCCGCGATCCGCCATTTTTCTTCATGAAGCCCGCCGACGCCATCGTCACCGACGGCCGCTTTCCCTATCCTACTATGAGTAGCGACGTGCATCACGAGATCGAGCTCGTGGTGGCGCTGGGCCCCGACGCACAAATCTTCGGCTGTGCCGTTGGGCTTGATATGACGCGCCGCGATTTGCAGGCAGCGGCGAAGAAGCTGGGAAGGCCGTGGGAAACGTCGAAGGCGTTCGACTACTCGGGGCCGGTGAGCGAAATTGTGCCAATGAACAAACCGTTGACAAAAGGGGCGATCACGCTCTCGGTCAACGGCGCGGTGAAGCAGAAGGGCGACATCGCCGACATGATCTGGAGCGTCTCCGAGATTTTGGCCGAGTTGTCGAAGCTGTTCGAACTGAAAGCCGGCGACCTGATCTTCACCGGAACTCCGGCAGGCGTGGGGCCAGTGATACGGGGCGACAGACTCGAGGGCGAGATCGAGGGGCTCGGCAAGCTTGTTGCAAAAGTGGTCTAGCGGCGAAGCATGTCACTCTGGCGCTCCACCTTGCCTCTCCCCCCATTTTCTGCTTTATCGCCCTCGTCCCACCCTGATATGTGAGACCCCAAGCCGCCTGGCCTGTATAACGGGCATGCCATGGCGGCTTTATAACGCTTTGAAAGGACTAAGCAAAATGCCCAAGATGAAGACCAAATCCTCGGCCAAGAAGCGCTTCAAGATGACCGCTTCCGGCAAAATTCGGGGCGCTGCCGCCGGCAAGCAGCACGGCATGATCAAGCGCACCAACAAGCAGATCCGCAACCAGCGCGGCACCATGATTCTGGCCCCCGGCGACGCCCGGCTGGTCAAGATCCACATGCCTTACGCGCGCTAAAGGGGGGATCGCACATGCCACGTTCCAAGGGCGGCGTTGTCGCCCGCAAGGCTCACAAGAAGATCATCAAGCAGGCCAAGGGCTATTTCAGCCGCCGCAAGAATATCTACCGCGTCGCGGTGCAGGCGGTGGAGAAGGCCGAGCAATACGCCTATCGCGACCGGCGCAACAAGAAGCGGAATTTCCGGGCGCTCTGGATCCAGCGCATCAATGCCGCGGTGCGCGAGCAGGGCTTGACCTATGGCCGATTTATTCACGGGCTGGCCAAGGCCGGTATCGAAGTGGACCGCAAGGTTCTCGCCGATCTCGCCGTGCATGACGCGCAAGCCTTCGCCGCTCTCGTCGAGAAGGCAAAGGCCGCAGCCTGATCTGCACCGCTCTACCGGAATTCTTGGCCGGGCTTTGCTGGTGAAACACACCGGCGGCCCGGCCATTTCGTCTTGAGGACCCTCCATGAGTCTCGAAAGCCTCGAACAGGATATTCTGGCGCAAGTCACCGCCGCTGCAGATGAAGCAGCACTTGAAGCTGTGCGCATTTCAAGCCTCGGCAAGAAGGGCGCGATCTCCGAGCGCATGAAGGACCTGGGCGCCATGGCACCGGAGGAGCGCAAAGCCGCAGGCGCTGCGCTCAATGTGCTGAAGGACAAGGTGGCGGAGGCGCTTTCGGCGCGCAAAGCCTCGTTGCAGGAACTGGCACTCGAAGCGCGGCTTGCTTCCGAGAAGATTGATGTGACGCTTCCTGTGCGCCTGTCGCAACAGGGCACTGTGCATCCCGTGTCGCAGGTCTGGGAGGAAACGGTTCAGATTTTCGGCGATCTCGGCTTTGCGGTGGCGGAAGGTCCGCATATCGAGGACGACTTCCACAATTTCGATGCCCTCAACATGCCGCCTGAACATCCGGCGCGGCAGGAGCACGATAC
>JBJXGL010000403.1:0-7240 GCA_046160365.1 Aestuariivirga sp.
CGACATCGAGTTGAAGAAACGCCGCCGCGATTGCGGCAATCGCGACAGCGATCAGAAACCCCGGCCATGACGGCCGCCACTTCCGCAAGATCAGAATGATCGCCACGGTGACCGCCGCAATCCCGGCTGCCGCGGGATTGAGGCTCGGCAATGCCTGCCACAGCGACACGAGTTTCGGCACAAGGGCGGCAGGCTCAGGCCCAGCGAGGCTTAGTCCCAAGAGTTCCTTGATCTGACTCGCGAAGATGATGACGGCAATCGCCGCCGTGAAACCAACCGTCACCGGATGCGGGACATACTTGATGTAAGTTCCGAGCTTCAGCGCGCCCACTGCTGTCAGCATGACGCCGGCCATCAGGGTTGCCAGCAGCAATCCATCCATCCCGTGCCGATCGATGATCGAGGCGATCAGCACGATGAAGGCGCCTGCAGGCCCGCCGACCTGGAACCGGCTGCCACCCAAGGCCGAGATGAGGAAACCGCCGATGATGGCCGTATAGAGTCCCGCC
The DNA here is from genome assembly GCA_046160365.1 of Aestuariivirga sp. GTDB lineage: Bacteria > Pseudomonadota > Alphaproteobacteria > Rhizobiales > Aestuariivirgaceae > Aestuariivirga. Next base: position 510 of record JBJXGL010000403.1, read on the forward strand.
GCGGGTGGCGCGTGAGAGGCAATCGCAATCGCCATGGAGAGCGGCAGCGCCACGATGGCGACCGTCAGCCCCGCAATCGCATCGGCCTTGAACGCCGCCGCGCCATATCCTTCGCGAAGCACGGTCACAAGCTTCGGCGTGAACAGGTCGTAAGTGCTTGGCGGCGGGGACGTCAGCGGTGTGGTGGTCACGAAGATTCGGGTGAAAGTGATTCTGCCCGCTTATAGCGGAAAAACCTCCCCCAAGAATCGCGAAGAGCCGCACCGGGGAGGGCGGCTCTTCGCTCGGGTTGCAGGGAAACCCGGATCTGCACTGAAATGAGGTTCCGTACCGGGGGCGATGCCAGAACCTACAAAGCGCCAATCCAGGGCCTTATCCCCGGCCCTAGGGGTACTCGTTCACTGGGTCAGATAGACCACTTCCTCTTGCTTGGATCTGCTGCATGCCGAAGGATTATAATGCGGCATATTCTCTGCCGGTTCCAGAAAAGGTGTGGCGGCTGAGTATGGCTCGTTGAACTTGCGTTCAGCGGAAATTGCCGGCGGAAGGGAGTCTTCGCCCGGTTCTGCAACCCATGCGCTATGGTTCTGGCTCTCCAGAGGCGTCACGGAATCGGCGCTTGCAATGCCACAAAAGCCCGAAAACGCCGCGAAAACAAAGAATATCTTACGAACCATGGCCATTCCTCCCATGCTTAACAATTGGTAAATATAGCGCATTTCAATCAAACTGACAGTCCTTCACAGCCCTCCCGCGAAAGAATATCGTCGCAGCAATCGATAACCATGCGGGACGCGCATTCCGGACATGACCAGCCTTCTGCATCCATGAGCAAGAATCCTGCCGTTCTAGGTTCTGAACTGCTCGCGAGAACGGCCAGCGGAGACAAACTCGCTTTCCGGGAGCTTTACGCGCAGGTGGGGCCCCGGCTCTTTGCCATTTGCCTGCGTTTGATGAAGTCGCGTGATCAAGCCGAGGACGTTTTGCAGGAGTCATTCATCAAGATCTGGGAGCGCTCCCACCTCTACGATCCTGAGAAGGGAGAGGCGATGGCCTGGATGGCGACCGTCACCCGCCATTGCGCGCTCGACCGACTGCGCCGCGCGCCCGTGGGTTCCGTGGTCTTCGACGAGGCTGTGGTCGAGGAAGTCGAAATCCGCATGGCCGAACTGCAGGGCAATGCCGTGGACTCGGGCGATCTTCTCCGTTGCCTCAAACGTTTGCGTGAAGACTACCGGAATGCTGTAGTTTTGGCTTATGTTAATGGCCTGACCCATGAAGATCTGTCGCGCCAGCTTGGCAAGCCCATGGGCACAATCAAGAGTTGGGTGCGGCGCGGACTGGAGCAATTGAAGGAGTGCATGGCGCAATGAGTGCCGCCCACGACGACGAATTGGCCTCGGCCTATGTGATCGGTACGCTCGACAGCGCCGAGAGCGAAGCCGCGCGCATTCGCGCCGTGGAGGACCGTAACTTTGCCGCGCGCGTGCAGGAATGGGAAACCCGCCTCAACCCGCTGCTTCCCGAGGCCGAAGAAGCGCTTCCCGATGGCCTCCTCGCCAGGATCGAAGCAGCAATCGAAGCCTCGGGCGTCGATTTGCCGGGCACCGTCACCCGCCGGGCCAACACCGGCGAATGGACGCAAGTCCGTCCCGGCCTCAACATCAAGGTTCTGAACCACATCGAAAAGCTGAACAGGCGGACGATTATGGTGCGTCTCGATGCTGGCGCTGAGTATGACTCGCACCAGCACAGCCAGGACGAGGAGATTTTCATGATCTCCGGCGACCTGATCATCGGCGGGCTGACGCTGGGTCCAGGCGATTTCCATATCGCGCGTGCCGGCCGCGAACATCCGGTTTCGCGTACCAAAACCGGCTGCGTCTGCATCATCTCGCAGGCGATTGACTGGTAGACATAAACGTTGGTTTCGCACTGCCCGATTGCTCGGGCCAGGGTCGTAAATGGCCAAGCCGGCCTCAAGGCTGCGGCTCAGAGAGCTGAATTTGTTGCACGTTCGGAGCAGCGCCGAGCCTTGACCCCGTCTTGTCCATTTGCGGGAGTTCCACGAAGCATTCGATGGCGACATGCGAGCTGTCTATCATTGAGGCGCGCATCTTGCCGTCGAGTGCTTCGATGCACACCTGCATCGCGGAGAAGCGAAGTCAAGCACTTGCGCCGCTCCGAATTCGCGGACCGCTCCACTTTGCGAGCAAATGCTTGAGTTCGATTGGCCGCGATGCGACATTCGCAAGAGCAATCGACGGCCCGGCAAAAAGAAAGACTCGATTTGCAGGCCCCTACTCCGTCACCACCACCTTGCCCTTCATGCTGTTGTGGCGTTTGCAGAAATAGTCATAGGTTCCGGGCCTGTCGAAAACCTGCTCGAAGCTTCCACCCTTGACGAAGAAACCTGAGTCGAAGGCGCCCGATTCCTTGCCGGGAGCGCCCGCCGTGACCGAATGCTCGATGTCGTCGCCATTGGTCCACTTGATCATGGTCCCGGCTTTGACTTCGATCGATTTCGGCTGGAACTGGAACAGCTTGATGTTGGCATCCACGGCTTCGCCGGCGGACGCGCGCACCACGCCTGCGCACCACAGCGCCACGCTGGCGCAAACGATGTAACTCGATTTCATGTTGTCCTCCCTGATCCCGAAGCGGCCGGGACGGGCCGAAGCCCGCCCCAACCTGTCGCCGTTACATGGCCGGGAATTTTTCCGGGAACTGCGCTGCGATCGCATCCGCCAGCGGATCGGCGATCATCTGCATGTGCTTCGAGGCTTCGCGGATCTTCTGATAGGCGAGCTTCTGGTCGCGGTTCGCCTGCGCATCCACCACGTCCTTGAGGCTGAGGATATGCATCTTCACGAGATCAGCCACCGCTTCCTTGGGCAGCGCCGGCGTTGCCGAGTTGAGGAACGCGCCGAAATCCGAGGCGTACTGCACGAGATCGTTCACGGCCTTTTTCTGGCCTTTGCCCGAACCCTTGGCGGTCGCCATGGTGTAGTCGACGAAGAAACCGATGTGCTTGCGCCAGAGCGGCAGGAAGGCTTCGCCCGCCGCATCGCCATAAACCGAGCCAATTGCCTTGGCGATGTCCTGCGAGTTCATGTCGAGGGCGGCGGCTGCCGCTTCGAATTCCTTGTTGCGTCCGCCGAGAGCGGCACCGGTCGCGGCGGCGGCGAGTGTGGCATGCTCCGACAGGAGCTGGTTAAGCGCGAGGCGAAGGTCGGACTGAGGGCCCTTGGCTTCGGCCACGGAGGTCTGGAAGCTGCCGGTGGGCTCCACGGCAGCGATGCCGCCGGTGATCATCATCGCGGACAAGGCCGCCGTCATTGCAAGTTTCGTCAGAGTCATGGGCTATCTCCTGTGAGCCGGGTTGTCTCTCCCGTCACGCCCATCTACGGGCGTGCCGCCATGCGGAGTTTCAGAAGCCGCCCATCACAATCATTTGCTAACGCTACCGCGAGCGCCGCGAAACTTTTCGCGGCAACCGCCCGTTATTGAATGCTGCAGTTTGTCGAAACCCGCGCGAAGCAGCCGGCATTGTGGCGGAATTTCTCCGCCTGCCCCTCCGCGAAAGCGCCATACTCCGCCCAATCCATGGTCTTTGGCATGGCGGCGATGTCGGAGGCATTGCCCTCGCGCCAATAGGAGAGCGCGATCTGGTATCCCAGCGGCTTGAACTGAGGAAGCGTATTGTAGCTGGCGCCAGGCGGGCCATCGCGTCCCGGCAGCCCGCGCCTGGCGCCAAGGTAACCTTTGAAGGTGTAGAAGGCGTCTGATGGCGGCAGGAACCCCAGTTCGTAATTGGCCTCCACATCCGGTTCCGTGACATCGCTCGCGGCCATCATCGGTTTTGAAGCCGCGCCAATCATATACGCAAAGTTCTGGGGCTCGATAAACGACACCGCAGGCCGGAGCGTCCTTCCCTCCTTGTGCGGATAGAGCTCGTTCGAGCGCAAGGCGATGTCGATGAGGGGCCGCCCATCGGCGGGCAGTTCCACGCCTTCGCCGAAGAGATAACTCCGCTGATAGTTGTGTTGCATCATCATGAGGCCAAGCGGCCGCCCGCTCGCATCGAGCAGCACGGACACCGCCGTATAGTGGTCGAGCTGGTGCCAGTCCTCCACGTCGCCCACCAGCTGCGCACCCAACTCCTGCCACCAGGAGATTCCGGCGGGCAGCCCCGAGTGCCGGAACACCGCGTGATAGGTAAGCACAGTGAGCGGCATCTTGAGCGGCCCTTCATCGGCATTGATGCGATCAATGCGCGCGAGAACCGCCGGTTTTGGCGCGCGGCGTTTCGAAGGCAAGTGCTCGAAGGCTACGATTGGGTCTTCCTTGTTGGCGTTGAGGATAGCCGGCGTGACGTCGCTGGCGATCAACGCACCATCCGCCTTTCGAAGCGTGCCGCTGGCGATGTAGTCGGCGTAGAAGTCGATGGGCCCCTCGCCATCCTTGTCTTTGAAGAATCTGGGCATGTGCCGCCTGAGCAGCTGTTGCTCCTCATCGCTTGGCAAGGCATCGCTGGGCGGGTTGGCCGCGGCGTATTCCGGATGTCCGGGGTACTGGGAGAAATTCGTCCCCTGCCGGTCAACCGGCAGAAACCAGCGGACGAAGACCACTCCGAGAGCCAGAACGAGGAAGAGGGAAACGATGATCCAACGCCATTTCATCATTCCTATTTAAGGACTTCAAGCCTATCTGTCAAGCTCCTTATTTGCGGATTCTGCGAGATGCTCGCCCGTGCGGCCAGAACCGCCTGCGATTTCAGTATGATGCCATCGTCCAAAATTTTCAGGTGATTGGCCGAAAGCGTCGATCCCGTGGTGGTGATATCGACGATGGCCTCGGCGATCCCCGCAGCGGGGGCGCCTTCCGTTGCACCCGCACTTTCGACGATCCGGTAGCCCGTCACCCCCTTCCCGGCGAAGAAGCGCCGCGTGAGGTTTCCGTATTTCGTCGCCACGCGGAGTCTGCGCCCATGGCGCTCGTAGAAATTTTCCGACACCTCGTCGAGATCGGCCATCGACGCCACATCGAGCCAGCATTCGGGAACCGCCACCACGACATTGGCCGGGCCGAAGCCGAGCCTCAGCAAAACCTCCGTGCACGGATCATCGACAGCGATGTTCTCGCGCAGCAGATCCTCGCCAGTGACTCCGAGATCGATCTTGCCCTCTTTCAGATTGCGCGCGATCTCGGCCGCCGACTGGAACGCCACCTCGATGCCATCCACTCCCGACAGCGATCCGCGATAGCCCCGCTCGGTGCCCGCGCGGGAAATGGCGAAACCCGCCTTCTCGAAGAGCGCGGCGGTTGCTTCCATCAACCGGCCCTTGGAGGGGATGGCGAGGGTAATGAGCGTCATCCCAGCACCGCCTTCACCCGCTCGGTGTGAATGGCGCAGCCGACTGCGGGCACGCGCGATGGCGCGCCCATATCATGAAGCAAGTCGTCGTAGCGCCCGCCGCCAGCCACTTGCACACTCTCGCCTTCAAACTCGGCTTCGATCTGGAATACGAAGCCGGTGTAATACTCAAGCTCGCGCCCGAAGCCCGCGGCGAAGCGGAAGCGTTTGGGATTGAGGCCAAGCTCTTCCATCTCCACCAGCCGCCGCTTGTAGTAATCGCGCGCGCCCGCATAAAGCTTGCCGCCATCGATCTTCGCCAGTGCGGCTTCAACCGAAACCGCGTCGCCTTCGAGATCGAGATAGGCATTGAGGGTCTGGGCCTTCGCGGAAACAAGCGGCGTTTCGCGCCGGTCCGCCGCTTTCTCCGAAAGCCGCGCGGCAATCTCGGAAATCGTCCGTCCACCGACGATCGGCAGATCGCGAGACTCAATTTCCTTCAAAACCACTTCCTCGGCGTTCCCGGAAATCTTGTCGATCAGCGGCGATATGCTGGTGCGCATGACCTCGCGCCCAGCGGTAAACGCCGCAAGCTGCTCGCGAAAGGCATAGGGCCGCCAGAAATGATGCGTTAGCCGCCGCCGCCAGCGCTCGGGCATTTCAGTATCGGCCAAGAGCGCGCGAAACAGGCCGAGATCGCCAAGGATCACTTTCAATTTCGAAAGCCCCGCCGCTTCCAGCGCGCCAATGGTCAGCTTCAAGACCCGCGCTTCTGCCGCCACGCCATCGCCCGCGGCAAACCATTCGAGTCCCGCCTGCTCGAACTCCTGCGGGCTCAGCTTCTCGTCGGGAAACCGGAAGGCCGCGCCGAGATAACAATATCGCGCTTCGGCCAGCGAATCGTTCGCATGGCTCAAATGATAGCGGCAGGCGGGCACGGTCAGATCGGGCCTGAGGCACAACTCGTTCCCCGAAGGATCGCTGAATACAAACGTCCGCGCACGGATATCTTCGCCCGAGCGCTCGAGAAAAATGTCCGCTGGCTGAATGATGTCGGGCGCGATCCGCGCGAACCCTGCCCGCTCGAACACCGCCATGATGGCCGCATTCTGCCGCTCCAGCGCCTCGCGCTCGGATGGAGTTTTGCCGGGCATGCGCTAACGCTTCTCTCCCCCAGCTTCGCTGGGGGAGTACCGCGGAACACGGGGAGGGGGTAGCGCCGCAAGCTGAGACACCCCCTCGGCGCTACGCGCCACTCCCCCAACAAGTTGGGGGAGAGAAGCGCTGTTGGGTTTTATCACCGGCCGAGCGCCTTCTTCACCGCATCGGCCATTTCCGCCTCCGGCACCGAAACCTGCGCCAGCCGCTGCGACGC
>JBJXGL010000404.1:0-7025 GCA_046160365.1 Aestuariivirga sp.
CTTACAGCAATTTCACGTCGAAGGTCCGGCAGAACATCCTCCTCGAACCACGGATTCTTCTTGAGCCACCCATTGTTGCGCCATGAGGGGTGCGGAAGTGCATAAATTTTGGGCGTGCCCGCCGCCCACTGCCGCCAATTGGCCACAGTCTCCCGCACGCTGCCCGGCGCCGATAGATGATAGCGCTGGGCATAAAGCCCGATGGTTAGGATCATTTCGACCTGGGGCATGAGCGCCAGGACTTTGTTTCGCCACGCAGGCGCGCATTCGGTCCGTGGCGGCAGGTCACCACCAGTTTTGTCGAGGCCGGGGAAGCAAAAGCCCATGGGCAAAATGGCGATGCGCGCGGGATCATAGAAGATGTCATGGCCAACGCCGAGCCAGTCGCGCAGCCGGTCGCCGGAGGGATCGGTGAATGGCTTGCCCGAAGCGTGCACGCGCGTGCCCGGCGCCTGCCCTGCAATCAGAATGCGCGCCGTCCCGGAAACCTGCAACACCGGACGCGGCTCATGCGGCAAGGGCTTTCCCTTCGGCATTTCGCGGCAGATGCGGCAAGCCCTGATCTCAGCGACGAGGTGGTCAAGCTGGGACATCGCGCCAGCTTAGCCGCATTTGCCGGTCAATACACGTAGATGTCGGCGTTGGTGAGCGCGAGGCCTAGCGGCAATTCGGCAAACTGCACCTGCGCCACAGCACCTGTACCGTCCGCATCGTAGTAAACAAATCCGGTCGTACTGTCATAGATGATACGGTCGTCGGCATCAGCTGCTGCCGCACCGAAGCGGAAGGCCGAAACGGCGAGATAACCCACGGACACCGTGGTGAAAATTGCATCATCAAGACGGAGGAAGTCTTCGGCAGGATTGAAGTCCGAAAGCACATCGACATTGGTGGGACCAAGCGCCGTGCTGAACAGAAACTGGTCGAGGCCCGCCATACCGTAGAGAAAGTCGCTGCCGGCCATTCCATTGATGAAGTTGTTGCCGGAGTTACCTTCAATATAGTTGTTGTCGAGCGCATTTCCGGTCGCATTGATATTGCCGGTGCCGTTCAAATCAAGCGTCTCGACATTCTCGGAGAGCGTATGGTTGACCGTGGAATAGACTATGTCCGACCCGCCGGCCGTGCCTGCGATCGTCTCGACCACCAGGTCGCCTGACGAGTCCACATAGTAGTAGTCGTTGCCAGCGCCGCCATAAAGGCGGTCTACGCCTTCCCTCCCATCCAGCGAATTGTTGCCCGCGTTGCCATACATGTAGTTGACGAGAGCGTTGCCAGTTCCGCTCACGGTGGCCGTTCCGTCCAAATAAAGCTTTTCGATATCCGCGGCCAATGTGTAGGTCGCAGTCGAGCGCACGCTATCGATGCCGGAACCACCGGTTTCGTCCGCCGTGTCCGCGGTCGAATCGACATAGTATGTGTCGTTGCCAATGCCGCCCAGAAGCGTGTCGATGCCGGTGCCGCCGTTCAAGCTATCGTCGCCTTCGCCGCCCGACAGCGCATCGTTTCCATCTTCGCCAAACAGGGTGTCGTTGGACGCCAGGCCGTCGAATGAGTCGTTGCCCTTGCCAAAGTAGACGTTGTCAACGAACGCGGTTCCGGCCCAATCGTCAGCGAGGGCCGACGCCGATCCCGATAGGCCGGCCTCGCGCGGATCGTAGATCTCGGAATAGATATCGCGCGTGCCGTTCTGCGTGCTGTGCCAGCTCACCACGATCCGTCCGTCGGCGAGCGTCGTAATATCCGGTTCTGCCTGCGTGCCGGCGGCATTGGCGACGGTGAACTCGACGCCGTCCTTGAGGCCGTTGGCCAGCATCATCTGGCCGAAGATGTCGCCATTGCGATCGTAGACCACCATGAAACGCCCATCGTGCAGCGCGGTTACCGCGGCGTGGTTTCCGGCGCCCGTGGAGATGTGGAGGAGAGTGCCAATGTCTTCGCCATCGGCATCGAAGAGACGCCCGCGGATATCATTGGTCTCACTGGCGCGCCTGACGACGACGACGAAATTGCCATCCGCCAATGCCGCGACATCGCCACCCGACAGCGACTCCTCGGTGGTGTCCGACGGGTTGAAGTCGGTCTCGCCCCGAACCAGCGTTCCGTCCGGCGCCACGATGGCGAACATTTGCTGATCGGTTGGGCCCAAATCATTTATCCAGCTCACCACCACATTGCCGCCGCTCAGGCGCGTCAGCATTGGCCGGTCACCGGTGTCGATCGCCGTGGCGCTGATCGTTTGCGACGCGATCTCCGCGCCAGCGAGATCGAAAACCTTGGCCACGATCACATCGAGTGCCGGCGCGGTGTCGACCCATGCCGCAAGAAAATTGCCGTCGTCGAGGCCGATGACCCGGGGCAGCGATTGATCGTTGGTCGCGGCGCCTGTTACGGTTGACAGCAGAAATCCCGAACCCAGAGCCGAGCCGGAAGCGTTGCGCACTTCGGCGTGGATATCGATCTCTCCAACGCCTACCTCCTCCTGCCAGACATGCACCATGCGTCCGTCAATCAGTCCCGCAACGTCGGTTGAATTTTCCATGGTGAATGCATCAATCGCCAGGCTTTCGTCGTCGGTGCTGGTCGAAAGCGCATCGCCCGAGGCATCGCGGATCGAGTAGCGCGTATCCCGGTCAAGAGGATCGCCGTCATTGCTCCGCCAGCCCAGCACAAAACCGCCGCCTGCCAAGGCATCGAGCGTCACGAAGTCCTGGTCGTTGGCGGTGACGGCGGTGTTAATTTGGTATTCGGCGCGGGTCACCACAGGTTCGGGCATGGTAATCTCCATCTAGGAATGGGCCGCCCCGGCGATACAGAGTGCTTCAAATCAAGTCCTGAATCTGTGATGCCGATCACAGAAATCGGAGTGGTGTCCGAAATCCGCAATGCGCTTACGTGGCTAGAACACGAAGATATCCGCGTTGGTCATGGCGAGGCCGGGGTCGAGGGTGGCGAACTGGACCTTCGCCACGGCGCCCGTGCCGTCCCGGTCGTAGTACACGTTGCCAGTGGCGCTGTCGTAGATGATCCGATCGTCGACGTCGGCTGCCGCCGTGCCGATGCGGAAGGCCGCGACCGCGAGATAGCCCGTGGGGAGTGCGGTGAAGATCGCATCGTCGAGGCGCAGCGTGTCGTCCGCCACGGTGAAGTCACTAATGGCATCGATGTTCGTTGAACCCAATGCTGTTGTGAACAGAAAGTTGTCGAGCCCGCCACTGCCGGTCAGAAAATCCGATCCCGCCTTGCCGTCGATGTAGTTGCTTCCGCCACTCCCGAATATCTCGTTGACGAGTTCGTTGCCCGTGCCGTTGGTGACGAATGGGGCGTTGAACAGGAACAGGTTCTCCACATTGGCGGACAGTGTGTGATTGACGAACGACGAGACAAAGTCGATTCCGCCGGCAGCGCCCGCAGTCGTTTCGAAAATGAGGTCTCCGCTCGAATCCACGCTATAGTCGTCGTCGCCTTCGCCGCCATAGAGCCGGTCGGCGCCGACGCCGCCAGCGAGAATGTTGGCTCCCGAATTGCCGAAGATGTAGTTCGATAGTCCGTTGCCAAAGCCGTCAATGTCGCCAGTACCATCGAGGTAGAGTTTTTCGACATCGGTGGCGAGCAAATGGGTCACGGTGGAGCGCACGGTCTCGATGCCGGACCCGCCGGTTTCGTCGGTCGTGTCGCCGGCACTGTCGACATAGTACGTGTCGTTGCCATTGCCGCCAATCATCTCGTCGGCGCCGGTTCCGCCGTTCAGCGTGTCGCTGCCTTCGCCGCCGGCCAGCGCGTCGTTGCCGCCCTCGCCGAAGACGAAGTCGTTCGAATCGCCGCCGTCGAACGTATCAGCGCCGCTGCCCAGAAACACAGTGTCGATGAACTCGGTTCCGATCCAGTCGTCATTGAGCCCGGTGGCCGATCCATAGAGACCCACTTCGCGCGGATCGTAAATTTTGGAGAAAACGTCAAACGAACCAGTTGGCCCACGCTGCCACGACACCATGATGCGGCCATCGGCAAATGTGGCGATGTCCGCGTCGAAGTCTTGGGACGGATCGTTGGACACGACAAACTCGGCGCCGTCCTTGGTTCCGTCCGCGAACATCATCTGGCCGAAGATGTCGGCGGCTCGTTCGAACACCACCACGAACCGGCCATCGTTCAGCGCCGTCACGGCAGGCTTGCTGCCCGATCCCGTCGAGATGCTGAACCGTGCGCCAACATCATTGCCATCGGCATCGAAGATGCGCCCCTGAATGTCGTCCGCATCGGAGCCTCGCTCGAAGATCAGGACGAAGTTGCCGTTGGCCAGCGCGGCCACATCGGTCACGCCCAGATCGGACTCTGTCGCAGAATCTTCCGGATTGGTGTCGGTTTCGGAGAGAACCAGAGACCCGTCACTCTCGAGGATCGCGAACTTCACCTGCGGAGTGGCGGGGTCGGTGGTATCTTCGGTTAGCCAGGTGACAACGATGCGGCCGTCTTGAATTTCCGTAAGCGGGGCGGCTCCGAAAGAATGCGGCGCAGTCGTACTGACAACTGCCGAAGATTGTTCGGTGCCCGCGATATCGAAGGTCTTGACGACAATCTCGTCTCCAACCTTGTCGTTCCACGAAACGGCAAAATTTCCGTTGGAGAGGCCAATCACTTCCGGCGTGGTCTCATCGTCGCCGATACCGCCCGTCACTGATGAGAGAAGAAATCTTCCTTTCAGCAGGGTACCGTCGGCATTGCGGATTTGCGCGTAGATGTTGTTCTCCTGCGAGACACCTTCTTCTTCCCAGACATAGACTGCGCGCCCGTCGGTCAGCCCGGCAACAACGGCATCGGTCTCGTCGATTGAGGAGCTTGTCGCCAGCGGTTCGTCCGTGGTCGGTGCCGTAAGCGGATCGCCGTCAGCTTTGAGGAATGCGCGGCGGACATCGGAGTCGGAAATATCACCGGCATTGCTCCACCAGGCCAGGGCCATGCCGCCGCCCGCTAGCGGGTCGAGGCGCACGATGTTCTGGCTGTTGCCGGTGACGGCGGTGTTGATCTGATAAGTGTCTCGGACGACGACTGGCTGGGCCATGGTAAATTCCTCATCAAGTTAACAGCCCGCTCGCCGCACAATTTAACCGGTTCGCCGCCCGGCGCAGTGATCGCTGTCACGAGAGCAAACGTTTTCGATAAAGTTTTAATGAGTGCGCAAAGCAGAGCTTAGCCCGTCTCTGATAGTTTCAAATTTCAACAATTCGCTTTGAAGCGCGTGGATTCACAGTTGACGCAGACGGCTCCCCATACGGCCGATCTTCTTGGCCGCTACAATTTTCCGCCCGATGTGGCGGAGGCGCCGGCACCTGCCGAACCGGAAGACACGTGGGAACAGCCCGTGAGCCAACCGTGGCAGAAGGACTTCCTCGAACTCTTTCTGAAGAACCAGCTTCGCGTGGCGCCGGCCATGCCACTCTTGTCGCTTCTGCTCGCGCTGATGAGTTTGCTTTGGGCGCCGCCCGTGGCCAGCATCTCGTGGCTCGCGGCGACGCTGGGCTGCCAGGCGATTCAGATTTATCTTTGCGCGCTCTATTTCCGCCGCTCGCGTTCGAACGAAGAACAGCGCGACTGGGTGGGCAAGATCGCGGCATCGGAACTTCTGATCGGGATTTCCTGGGTTCTGCCGCTGTTCATGTTCTGGGATAGCGCCAACCAGATTCAAAGTCTTTACCTCGCGGCTTCCGTCATGGCGGCAATCGCGGTCCGGCTTCTCGTCGTCAACAGCTTCATGCCGGTGCTCATCGCCGGCACCGGCATCATGACCATTGGCGCTGCACTGCGTTGCGTGTCCGAAGGCGAACCGATCTTCCTGGCACTCGGCACGATGATCATCGCGCTCGAGGCTTACTTCCTGTTCGTGGCGCGGCAGCTTCAGGAAACCACCCGCGACATGCTGATCTTCAAATCCGAGAAGGAGCGCCTGGTCAACGAACTGCGCAAGGAGCGTGACCGCGCCGAAGAGTCGAAGAAGCGCGCGGAAGAAGCCAACAAGGCGAAGTCGGCGTTTCTCGCCACCATGAGTCATGAATTGCGCACCCCGCTCAACGCCATTCTCGGCTTCTCGGAAATCCTCAAAGGCGAGCTCTTCGGTCCGATGAATGTGCCGGCCTACAAAACCTATGCCGGCGACATCCATCAGTCGGGCGGCTATCTGCTCAGCCTCATCAACGACATTCTCGATCTCTCGCGCATCGAGGCGGGCCGCAAGGAACTGCGCGACGAACCGCTGCTGGTGAACGAGTTGATCGACGATGCGCGCTACCTGCTCCGCATCAAGGCGCGCGAGAAGAACATCACAATCGCCGAAGATCCGTTCGGTCCCCTGCCCAAGCTTCTCGCCGACCGGCGCGCGGTCAATCAGGTGCTGATCAATCTGCTCACCAACGCCATCAAATTCACCCCGCCCGGCGGCAAGGTGTTGGTCACGGCGCAGCGCAATGTGCTGGGCGATCTCGACATCTCCATCGCCGACACGGGGCCCGGCATTCCGCCGGAGGAAATCGACGCGGCGATGAAGGCCTTCTCGCGCGGCAGCCTTGCTTCGAAAGCGGCGGTCGAGGGCGCGGGGCTCGGTCTTCCGATCTGCAAGGGCATCATGGAGCTGCACGGCGGCGCGATCTCGATCCGCAGCATGCCCGGCGAAGGCACGGTTGTGACCGCGACATTCCCCAGCCGCCGCGTCCTCGATGGCCCTCGCGGCGAAGTCATGGCCGCCCCCGGCGTCACCGACGGCCAGCGCAAGCTGATGGCGATTACGGGTTAGAGAACGAGATCGTTCACGGTAAGGCCCGGCACGCCGACAACCTGAATGACCATGTCGGCCACGTTGTTGCCATCCATGTCGATCTCGATGTTCGAATTCGCTCCTACGGTTACGATGCGCACCTGCCCTTCAATGCCACCCGGCGCTGGCGCGGTGAACGCCGCCACGAAGCGGAACGCCTGATTGCCGGCGAGATCGTCGTCGGCGTCGATCAGATGCAGCGCGATCTTGTCGGAGT
>JBJXGL010000405.1:0-6535 GCA_046160365.1 Aestuariivirga sp.
TGTCAAGGACGTTCGGCCGCTTCGCGGCGCGCTGAAAGCGCGTCCTTGACAGCTTCGGCTTTCCGAGAAGAATTGCATGGAAGACGTTCGACGGCTCTCTCCATCCGGACGCTTTCTAAAAAAATCAATGCATTGGGAGGTGCGGTGCAGCACCCCAACATCATTCCGCGGGCGGCACGATATTTCTTGCTTCACAATCGGACTCGGGTTGGGCTAGCTTCACTGCGGGCGCTCACGTGATGGGGGTGCCGAGTGGGTGGTGCGGCAAGATGGGTACGATTACGACGATTCCGGCGGTTGAGACGCCATTGCTGGTTCTTCGCGAGATCGAATATCGCGACGCGCCGCATTTCTCGCGCTTCATGACGCAGCCCGATTATCAAAAGCACATCGCTATGAAGCTGCGCGACGAAGCGGAAGTGAAGGCCTTCGTCACCCGCTCGATGGCGCGGCAAGGCGACGAACGGCGCAACGTGTTCCACCTGGCGGCGGAAGAGAAACTCTCCGGTGAAACGGTGGGCGATGGTTTCATCATCGTGCAGCGCGCTGGCCTGCACGAAGTGGGCTGGGGCGTTCATCCGGCACTTTGGACATCGGGTTACGGCACCGAGATCGGGCGCGCTCTTTTGGGGTTATCGTTCGAGCGGCTCAAAGCCGAACGCGTGTGGTGCAAGGTGATGCAGCCCAATGTGGCGTCTGCCCGTCTTGCGAAGCGTATCGGCATGCGGCACCTGAAATCGTCGGCTGATTATCCCGCGGGCGGTGGGCAGACCGAAGCGGTGGAGATCTTCGCCATCAGCGCCGACGAGTATTTCGACCTCGGCTATTGAGCCATGGGTGCGGTTCCCCCGGTGTGCGATTTTGGCTGGAAGGCGGTAGATTTCACGCTGCCGGGCACCGACGGGCGCACATACGCGTTGCGCGATGTCGCGGGTCCGAACGGAACGCTGATCGCCTTCATTTGCAACCACTGTCCTTATGTGAAAGCCATCATCGGAAAGCTGGTGCGCGATGCGGCGGAGCTGAAGGAGCTGGGCATCGGCACGGTGGCGATTTCCTCCAATGACGACGTTGCCTATCCGCAAGATGGCTTCGAACCGATGAAGGACTTCGCGCGCCAGCATGGGTTCGGATTTCCTTATCTCTTCGATGCCACGCAGGACGTCGCCCGTGCCTATGGCGCGGTGTGCACTCCCGACCTGTTCGGCTTCAATGCGATGGGCGAGTTGCAGTATCGTGGCCGCTTCGATTCTTCCGGACGGAGTGCAACCGAAGACGCGCGGCGCGACCTCTTCGAAGCCATGAAGCTGATCGCGGTGGAGGGGCAGGGGCCGCGCGAACAGGTGGCCTCGATCGGGTGTTCGATCAAGTGGAAGGCAGCATGACCAAGGATATTCCGCTCCAGGCGCGGCGAGAAGGCGGCGGCACGCCGCTGATGAAGGACTGGTACATCAAATCCGAAACCGGACCATTGAAGGACGTGCTGCTCGGTCCCGCCGAAAGCTTCCGCTGGATGGGGCTTGAGAACGCGGCGTGGTCGTCGCTTGTCCGCGATACGCTGCGCAAAGGCTACAAATTCGACAAGCAGCTCGCCATGCGCCAGCACCGCGAGATGGTGGATGCCTATTCCAGCGCCGGCGTCACCACGCATTTCCTGCCTGTCGACATGCACAATCCCTATCAGGTCTACGCGCGGGATTCGTCCTTCATGACCCCTTATGGCGCGGTGATCTGCCAGCTCGCAAACCCACGGCGGCGCGGCGAGTATGCTCCCGTGCTGCGCTTCTATCTCGAAAACGGCATTCCAGTTTACGACATGGTGAGTGCCGGAAATTTCGAAGGCGGCGACTTCAACATCATCAGGCCGGGCGTGGCACTGGTGGGCTACACCGACCACCGCTCCGAGGAAGTGGCCGCGCGCCAGATCGCGGAATGGTTCAAGAAGGAAGGCTGGGAGATCAAGTTCGCGCCCATTGATCAGTTCTATGTGCACATCGATCTTATGGTCTGCATGCTGAACGAGAACTGCGCCGCGGTGTGTCTCGAAACCACGGAAGACGACATCGTCGCGTGGCTAAAGTCGAAGAAGATCGAAATCATCCCCGCGAGCTTCAAGGAAACCATGGCGCTGGGCTGCAACGTCGTAGCCCTTGGCAACGACCGCGTGCTTTCGACGATGGGCGCGGGCGATCTCAACACCAAAATGCGCGCCGCGGGCTTCACCGTCTACGATCCCGACATGTCGATGTTCGTGCAAGCCGGTGGCGGCGTCCATTGCATGTGTCAGCCCTTGCGCCGTGAGGCGGCATAGTTGCCCTCATCCGCCCTTCGGGCACCTTCTCCCATCACCGGGGCAAGCCCGGTGACGGGAGAAGGCGAAACTTCTGCCTTCTCCCATTGCGAAGCAATGGGAGAAGGTGCCCGAAGGGCGGATGAGGGCAACCGGCGCTTCAACGGCGTTAGCGTGGAGTTAATCCGCGTGCCCGGTGTTTAAGGGTTTCGAAGCAGACTGGTTGACCAAGCGTCGCGCAACCTCCGCTTCGTTCAAATTTGCAGCATCGGGTTAGCGCGGAATTTCAGGGTTAACCCCTAAGAGCCGGGCATCGATGGCGCAATGCCGTCCTGGAGGTATGATGCCTGTCTTTACTGGAACGATAAACAACGACGTCCTGAGCGGCGGAAACAACAACGATACGTTGCTCGGCCTTGCGGGCGACGACGTATTGTCGGGCGGCAAGGGCAAGGACCTTCATGACGGCAGCCTTGGCTTCGATACGGTGTCCTACGCCAGCGCAACAGCGGGAATAGCGGTTGCGTTCTCGCAGACCGATGGCAGCGGCATCGGTGGCCAATACACCAACAAGTCCGCGGGCGGCTATGCCGGCGATGCCGACGGCGATACGTTCCTCGGTATCGAAGCGTTCATCGGATCGGCGTTCCGCGACTTCGTCGGTGGTGGTGTGTCTGCCATGACATTCAATCTCGGCGCGGGTGACGACGTCTTCGACACGAACTATTCTCTAACGGTTGCCGACACCGTTTATGGCGAGGCCGGGAACGACACAGTTTGGGGCGGCCGCGGCAACGATCTGTTCTCCGGCGGCGATGGCAACGACTATCTGAACGGCGAACTCGACAACGATACCCTTATTGGCGGATCCGGCAACGACACTCTCATCGGCGATGCCGGCGACGACCTTCTCGAAGGCGGCGTGGGCGCCGACACGGTTTCGGGCGGCGCTGGCGCCGACACCGCCGACTATCGCAATTCCAATGCGGGCGTTGCCGTCAACATTGGCAACAATACCGCCTCTGGCGGTCATGCACAGGGCGACGTTCTCTCCGGCCTCGAGAATGTGTTTGGCTCCGCCTTCCATGACACGCTCACCGGCAACGTGCTGGCGAACGTGCTCACAGGCGGTGACGGCAACGATACGCTGAGCAGCCTCGCTGGCGACGACACGGTTGATGGCGGCAACGGCGATGACCGGGTCTATGGCGGCGCCGGCGCCGACAGGATCGAAGGCGGCGCCGGGCAGGATACCGCGGACTACCGCTATTCGGTTGCCGCGGTGAACGTGAGCCTCGTGAGCGGCTCTGGAGCTGGCGGCGATGCACAGGGCGACACACTGTTTAATGTCGAACACCTCGCAGGCTCGAAGTTCAACGACACGCTTGCCGGCAATGAAGGCGACAACCGCCTGGTTGGCGGAGAAGGCGCGGACACGCTGATTGGAAACGGCGGCAGCGATACCTTCGATACCGGCGGCGGCTACGACCATGTCGATGGCGGCGCTGGCGTGGATACAGTTACCTATGACGACTCATGGGATATCGTCGAAGTGAACCTCACGACGGGCGTAGGCCGCTACGGCGAAGCCTCGCGCGACACATTCGTCAATGTCGAGAACGTTGTGGGCTCGCGCTTCGACGACCGCCTGACGGGCGATGCGGCAGTCAATCGTCTCAATGGCCTTGCCGGCAATGACATCATCGATGGCGGCGACGGCACCGACGTGCTCGTTGGCGGCGCCGGCGCGGACGCGCTGACCGGCGGCGCTGGCGATCGCGATGCGGCCAGCTATCAGGATGCAACTGCCGCTGTGGTTGTAAACCTTGTCTCAGGCGGCACGGGCGGCGATGCGGCGGGCGATACTTTTAACGGCGTCGAGTTCGTTTACGGCTCTGCATTCAATGACACGATCACCGGCGATGCCGCCGTGAACCGCCTGGTTGGCGGCAACGGCAGCGACGCGCTCGATGGCGCGGCCGGCAATGACTATGTGATCGGTGAAGCAGGCGGCGATACGCTGACCGGCGGACTTGGCGACGACGTATTCGTGTTCGCCGCGGGTTTCGGCAACGACGTGGTGACGGACTTCGCGGCAGGTGTTGGCCGCACCGATCGGGTGTGGCTGAGCGGTGTTGGCATCAATGACTTCGGCGGAGTTCTTGCCAACGCGACGGACACGGCTGCTGGAGTTCTCATCAACGTTGCAGGGCAGGGCGCGATCACGATCGCGAATGTGACGGTCACGCAGCTTCACGCCGACGACTTCATTTTCGTCTGACCCTACACACACGGTTTGACGGCGACACACGGCCACCCTATCCAGACGGCGGAGGGGTGGCCGCTGTGTTTGATGTGATGATTGTTGGTGCTGGGCCTTCGGGCCTGATGGCGGCGGATGTATTGTCGGCCGGGGGTGTGAGAGTGCGCATCATCGATCATATGGCGGCGCCAGCGCGGAAATTCCTGCTGGCGGGGCGCGGCGGGTTGAACCTCACCCATAGCGAGCCGCTCGAAACGTTGCTTGACCGATACGGCGAAGCACGCGCGAGGCTCGAACCCGCGATACGCGCCTTTCCGCCGGAAGCGGTCCGCGAGTGGTGCCATGGATTGGGCATCGAGACATTCGTGGGAAGTTCCGGCCGCGTGTTTCCGAAATCGATGAAGGCGTCGCCGCTGTTGCGGGCGCTGCTGCGGCGTTTGGATTCACGTGGCGTGAAGCTCGATCTGCGGACGGAGTGGAAGGGTTTTGAAGGAAGCGAGCAAACCATCCTCGCTATGGGCGGCGCGAGCTGGCCGCATCTGGGCTCCGATGCCGCGTGGGTCGAAGAGTTTCGCAAAGCAGGGATCAAGGTCACGCCATTCCAGCCATCGAATGGACGTCAGCGCGTGAACTGGTCCCCGCACTTCGCAAGCCGCTTTGCAGGACAGCCGGTCAAAAATGTGCAGTTGAGCTGCGGCGGTCAACATGTCCGGGGCGAGATCATGATTTCCAGCGATGGCATTGAAGGTGGCGCGGTCTATGCTTTGTCCAGAGTCCTCCGCGAAGATCCTGGCGCGCCGCTTGTCGTGGATTTGAGGCCGTCCCTCAGTGAAGAGGAAGTCTCGGCTCGTTTGGCGGCGCGATCATCGAAGGAGTCGCGCAGCAATCGTCTGCGCAAGGCACTGGGACTAACGCCCGTTGCGATTTCACTCATGCGCGAATGCGGCACGGAAAATCCAAAGAGCATTCCGATCGCAGTACAAGGCCCCGCCGGGATCGCACGCGCGATTTCGTCCGCCGGCGGAGTATCCTGGTCCGAAATCGACGAAACCTTCCGCCTACGGAGGGTTCCGCACGTGCAAGTTGTTGGCGAAATGACCAATTGGGATGCTCCGACCGGCGGTTATCTCTTGCAAGCCTGCTTTTCGACCGCTTATGCTGCTGCGAGGGCGGTTCTCGCCGCGCCTTTGCCATATTCGAGGTGAAGGTTAAGGGCGACGGGTGAGTGTGGGAGTTTGTTATGCGTATCATCATCGCTGTTGCGATCATCACCGGCATGCCGCTATTCGCGAACGAAGCGTTTGCCGATCCAGCCAAATATTGCGAGGCCTATTCCAAGGACGCCGCCGATCTCAGGATTGGTGCGGCGATCGACGCGTCGATCATTCCGGCAACTGGCGTGGCTTCCGAAGCAGTCGATACGGAAGCAATGCGCCTCGAGTGGATGCGCGTGCGCGACGCGGCCTTGTCCGATTGCCTCGCGCAGTATGACGAAGGCGTAGCGCCTAAGCAGGCGAAGAAGAAGAAGACTGCGGCGCCCGTGAAGACCGCCGAGTTGAAGCCCGGCACCGCCGCATGGAACTCCTATTGCGCGGCAAAATATGTGTCGTTCAATCCGGATACCGGCAACTACACCGGAAAATCCGGCAAGATCCGCCCCTGTCAGGTGACGCCGAACTAACGGGCGTCTTCGAGGATTAGCTCGGCCCCTTTCCATCCAACCATCATTGCGGGCGCGTTGAGATTGCCGGCGATGATGTTGGGGAAGATCGAGGCATCGCAGATGCGCAAGCCTTGAACGCAATGGACGCGAAGCCGCGCATCGACGACCGATGAGCCGGGATCGGGGCCGATGCGGCAGGTGCAGCAGGGATGATAGACGGTGCCGCTTCTTTGGCGGAAGTCGTGGACAAGTTCTTCATCGCTTTTGACGGCAGGCCCGGGCCGCAACTCTTCCGCCATCAGACTATTGAGCGGTTCCT
>JBJXGL010000406.1:0-35366 GCA_046160365.1 Aestuariivirga sp.
GCGGCATCAATGGTTCAAGCTCCGCCCATTCCTCGTCGGTAAAATCGAATCGCATGGTTCACCTCCGCCTACGGTGAATCAGCTTCTCTGTTGCAAATCAACAGCCTATGTGAGTACAGACCCTAACGGCATGATGCTCTAGATCGATTGCCGCAAACCCCAGGAGATCGACAGTGTCCCGCAGCTCCTCGAGGTTCGGCAAGCGGAACATGCTCAGGCCGCACCCTTTCGGCCGGCGCCAAGGTGTTGAGCAAGCCAGGCGAAGGCCTGCTCCTGCATGGCGATGTCAAAACGGTGCGGGCCAGGATAGAAGGCGCCGGTGTAGGCCTCCTGCGCACCCAGGTTCGCATAGGCGGCCGCCATTTTCGCGTCGGCATCGCGCATGCCCTTCACCGTGAACAGCGGATCATCGAGCAGGTATTGGACAAGAAGCGGAGCGGGCGCGCCGCTCGCTGCAAGATCGGGCCAGTCGCCGTGGCTACTCCAGCCGTTGGGAAAGAACATCCAGGTGTGCGGCGCAATGCAGCGGTCGAGCAGTTCTTCGTAGGTGCACATCATGCCGGCGATGACAGCTACCGCGAGATCTTCTGAAGTTGCGCGAAGCAACGCCGCGCGCGACCCGCCGCCAGACAGGCCGATGCATCCGATACGGCCGCCATCGACGTCCGGACGCCTCTTCAGGTAGTTCAGCGCCACGCGATCTTCGTAGGCGACGACACCGGCGAAGCTCGTACCCAGAAGCGTGCAGTACTTCGATATGAGATGCTCGTGATGATAGGCCGCGCCGTTGTAGCGCACGACGGCAGGATCAGCCGGGTCCTGCGCCAGGAGACTGCCGGTGTCCTCCGCCAGCGCCTGGTCGATTTCGGGCATCACCTCGAGAGGGAAGCGGCGACTTCCCCACAGAAACGCGTCGTGGATCAGCACGGCAAATCCCTGCCGCGCCAGCGCGTTGGCGAAGGCTCTGCCTTCGTAATATGTCGACCGGAAGACGGTGAGCTCTGGCGAGGGACCATCCGGCCCATCGGCGATCTTCTCCTTGCCGAAGAATTTGTAGTGGCCGTGATCGTGCAGCGCCACGACGCCCGGCAGAGGGCCTGCAGCGCCTTCGGGTTTCAGGAAAATGGCCTCCGTGCGCGGGCCGAAACCGACCGACCAGGAAACGGTTTCGCCGGCCACGCCGCCGGCGCTCCAGCGGCGATCGATGGAAGGTTCTTCGGGCGCTTCACGGCCGATCGAGAAGTTCAGCACCTCTCTCGCCTTCTGCCGCGTCTGCAAGCCCGGCGCAGCGACGCCAAAGAGCGGCCGCTGCCGCCGCGCGGCCGCAACGAGCCCGCTGAAAGGTCCGAGGTGGAGGTAGGTCCTGCCTGCTGTCTGGTTCATGTGCCGCTCACTTCACGATCGTGATTTTGTTGCGGTCGATGGTCAATGCCACCGCTACGACGATGACGATGCCATAGGCCAACGGCTCGTAGCCCGGATCAAGCCCGGCAACCGCAATGCCCACTCGTAGGACCGCGATGATCAGCACACCAGCCAGTGTGCGCCACAGGCTGCCGGAGCCGCCGGTGATGGCGGTGCCGCCCACCACCACCGCGGCGATGCTCGGCAGCAGAAGGCTATCGGCGATGCTGGGATGCCCGCCGCGGGTGCGGGCCACGAACAGCGCACCGGCCAATCCAGCAAAGAGTCCGGTCAAGGCGAAGGAGACGATCTTCACCCGGTCCACCCGGATGCCGGAGAGCAATGCCGCCGCTTCGCCCATGCCGATGGCGTAGACTTGCCTGCCGAAAGGCAGGAAGCGCAGCATCAATGCGAGCACGGCGAGCGCCGCTGCGGAGAAAACGAAGGCATTGGGAATTCCGAACAGTCGCCCTCGCAGCCATCCCACGAATTCATAGCCGCCGGTTACCGGAATGGTGGCGGGCGAGATGGCGAGCGCCGCGCCGGAACAAAGCCCCATGGTTGCGAGCGTGACGACGAAAGAAGGAACCTGCGCGCGGGCATGGATCAGCCCCTGGGCTGCGCCCACACCCATCGTCAAGGTCAGCACGCCAAGCAGTCCTGGGAATCCGTAAACGGGCAACGCAAAGGCAATCAGCACGGAGGCGAGCGAGGCGAGCGCGGCAATCGACAGATCGATACAGCCGAGCAGGATGACAATCGTCTGGGCGGTCGCTAGCAGAAGAATGACACTCGACTCGCCCGCGAGGACACTCAGGCTGTAGAAGGAGAGAAACGACGGCTCGAACACTGCGAGGCCGCCGATCAGGATCGCGAGCACCATCAGCGGCGCGAGAGCGCGGATTGTGCCGGCGCCCGGCAGTTGGACAGCTTGCTGATGGCGGGCGTTGTCAGCCATGGCCGGTCAGACCATCCACTCGAGAATCTGCAGCCGGGTCGGTGCGCCCTCGCTCACCTCGAAGCGGGCGGCGATGCGCCCGTCGCGCATCACGAGGATGATGTGGCTCAGGGCGATGAGTTCATCGAGCGTATCGGCAATGAGGACAACGCTCATGCCGGTTTCCGATAGTTCACGGATGAGTGCGAAGATCTCGGCCTTTGCGCCCACATCGAGGCCGCGCATGGGATGATCGAGAATGAGCACGCGCGTATCTTCTCCAATGAGCCACTTCGCTAGCACCACCTTCTGCTGATTGCCGCCGCTGAGATTGCCGGCAAGCGCGTTGGCCGAAGGTGTCTTGATGCCGAGACGTACGATCCAGTTCTGCGCGATCTCGTCTTCCCGCTTCCTATCGAGGAACGGCCCGCGCTGCGCGGCCTTGCTGTAGGCGAGCGTCATGTTCTCCTTGACGCTCAGCCCCGCCACGATGCCTTCCGTGCGGCGCTCCGCCGGCACGTAGCCGACGCCGGCGCTCACAGCGTCGGCGGGGCTTTTGAAACTCACAGCCCGCCCGTCGAGCCTGACGTCCCCGGACGCCGGCTGTTGCGCTCCGAAAAGCGTGCGGCAGAGCTTTTCGCGGCCCGATCCTTCGACCCCAGCGATGCCGAGGACTTGACCCGCGCCGAGATTGAAGGATACGGACTCGAATTCACCACGCACGCTCAGTCCACACACGCTGAGGCGCGGCTCGGCCGCCGCCTGGACCGGCTTCGGCGTCTGGCGGCCACGGCCGTATTCGCCACTGAGCTCGCGGCCAAGCATAAGAAGTTGGAGTTCGGCGATGTCGCAGCGCCGCGGATCGCGCTCGGCGACACATCGGCCATTCGTCATCACGTAGACCCGGTCGGAGACGCGCAAGACCTCGTCCAGCCGGTGCGAGACGAAGACCACCGAGGCACGCTCGCGCAGCCGTTCGACCTGCGAGAGGATTGTCTCCAATTCGCCTGCATCGAGCACGGAAGTCGGTTCGTCGAGAAGAATGACCGGCTCGTGGCGGGTGCGCTCTTCGAGCGTCAGCACTTTGGCAAACTCCACCAGCTGACGCTCGGCGAAAGACAAGGATTCCGTGGGTGCTGCGGGCGATATGGTGGCGCCGATCTTGCCAAGCTGCTTAGCCGCGAGCTCGTAAAGGCGCGGCCAATTGTAGAAGCCGAAGCGCAATGCCGCATCCTCTTGTCCAAGCAGGATGTTCTCGGCAACGCGGGAGTTCGGCAAGAGCGACTGCTCCTGGAACACCATGCCGATACCGGCTTCGGCGGCCTTCCGGTAGCTGCCTGGCGGCAAGTCTTTGCCGCGAACGACGATGCGCCCGCTATCGGCGCGCTGCAGGCCGACAAGTACCTTGAGCAAGGTCGACTTGCCGGCGCCGTTCTCGCCCACCAGTCCGACGACCTCGCGGGGACGTATCTCCAGCGACACATTGTCGAGCGCTTGCACGCCCGGATAGGACTTGCTCAGGTGCTCGACGCTGAGAACGGTTCCGCTCATTTCACCACCCTGAGGCGGCTGCGCAGATGCCAGGTCGCGGCAATTACCGCGATCAAAATGATGGCGCCCTGCACCGCCTTTTGCAGATAGGGCGAAATGCCGAGAAAGACCATCCCGCTGCCCAGCACTGAGAGGATGAGCACGCCGATGGCCGAATGCAGCACGCCGCCGCGCCCGCCACTCAGCGCCGTGCCGCCGATCACCAACGCCGTGATCGCCGCGAACATCTGACCGGGTCCGATTTCGCTATGACCGACGCCGATGCGTGCCGACTCCATGACGCCCGCCAGGCCCGCCATGAGTCCGGAAAGGGCAAAGACCATCACTTTGTAACGATCCACCGGAATTCCCGACAGCCGGGTCAGGTCCTCGCCGCCGCCAATCATGTAACTGTAGCGGCCGAAGCGCGTGTAAGCCTGCAAGACATATCCGGCGGCAAGACAGAGCACCGCCAGGAAGACGAGATTGGGTATGCCGAGGCTCGAGCCGAGGCCAAAGGCGCGCAGCATCTCGTCGCGGATCAGCGGCGGCTCGCCGCCGGAGAGCAGCATGGCGATGCCGTAGGTGAAGGACCACATGCCGAGAGTCACCATGAAGGACGGCACGCGCAGATGGACGACCACCACACCATTGAGGAGGCCGAGCGCCGCGCCGCCGAGAATGGCGGCGGCGCCACCGAGGAGGCCGAAATCGAGGCCCGTGCGGTTGTTGAGAACGGTCAGGGCAAAACTCATTGAACATACGGCCATTACGCCTTCAACCGACAGATCAATCGAGCCCTGGATGACGACGAAAGTCATGCCGATTACCAGCACCATCGGAATGGCGCTGCGGCTTGCAATGGCCTGCAGATTGCCGGGCGTGGCGAAGTTGGGATCGGCGAAGGTGAATCCAAGGCTGAGTACGGCGAGCGCAATCAGCGGACCCCACATCTGGAGGAACCGCCGGGCCGCACCGGGCGTGATGGCGACCCCGCGCACGAGGCCGGTCCGGTGGTCCGTCATGTTGCAACCTCGCCGCCACGGACCATCAGCTAAGCACTTTCCCGGAGCAGCGGCACTGAAAAACGGCCAACCGCCCCGAGGGCGGCTGGCCTTCATCGGCTAGTCCACGAAAGCCGCCCACGCCTCAATCAGAAAGCTGGACCGGTATTTCGGGCAAAGATCTTGTCGCATTGCCAGTCTGAGGCCGCATAGGCCTTGGGGTCCGGCTCACTCAGGAACTGGGACGCGTTACTTTTGTTGATGAGCACGAGCTTGAGATAGAACTCACGGTCTTCTTTCTTCCATTCCTTCGGCGGCGGCACCTGGCCGGTCAGGACGCAGACACCCATGGCAAGTCCGATGCTGCCTTGATAGTAACCGTCGCTGGAAACCGTAGCGACCATCTCGCCCTTTTCCACCGCTGCTACAACTTCCTCCACGCCGTCGACGCCGACCACCGGGATCTTGCCAGCAAGCCCTGCCGCCCGCAGCGCTTCGAGTGCGCCAAGAGCCATGTCGTCGTTTGCAGCCCAAATGCCCTTGATTTTGTCGCCGTGCTTGGCAAGCCAAGTTTGAACGATCGGGAAAGCCTTGGTGCGATCCCAGCTCGCGGTCTGGTCGTCAAGCAGCTGCACGTCTGGATAGTCCTTCAGCACGTCCTTCAGGCCGGCAAAGCGCTTCTGCGCCGGATCAACGTCGAGCTTGCCTTGCAGGGCGACGATTCCGCCTTTGCCGCCGAGGGCGCCCATCAGTTCCTTGGAGACCATCACGCCGGCGTCGTAGCTATTGACGGCGACATGGGCAATCCATTGGTTGTTGGCCGCGTCGAAGGGGTGCGAGGTGCCACCATGGCCCCAATGGGAGACGATCCAGGCGCCGGACTCATTCGCCGTGTCGACCATGGACTGCACGACGAGATCGGTATCCGGCTCGACATTGAAGACCGTGCAGCCGGGATTGGTCGCAAGCAACGACCGCATCAGCGAAACCTGTTTGTCGGAGTCGCCCTGGTTCAGCTGTAGAATGTAGTTGTCAGAGGAAATACCGGCAAACGCGGCAAGACCCTTGCCGCCAGCGTGCACCAGACCATGATATGGTTGCGCAATCTCGCGTATGGAAGTGACAAGGCGGATATCGCCGAGCTTGCAGAGAGGTTCCGCCGCGATAGCCGCGGTGCTCGACATGAGTAGGGTCGCAAAGGTGGCCGCGCCGAAGAAACGAAGGTGGCAAGACATGATCACTCTCCCTGTCTGACAGCCGGTGGGTTGGCTGCGGTGATGGTTATGGAGTCCCACCGAACGTTCCCTTCCTGGAGCCGCTGGAAAAAACAGTTCACCAGGAAATTCACGTGAACACGGTCAAGGCTTTTATATATTGGAAACAATTTGATCTAGTCAATACAATATTATATGAGAATCTTATAAACGTCCTATGCGCGGGGAGATCGGGAGACATGCAACTCGCGCTGAGCACGGCTGCGGCTGAAGTGGCTTTGAGACAGGTCAAGATCGCGGTCGCCGGCGCGGGCGACATTGGTCGCCGGCACATGGGCGCCATTTGCGAGGACCCCGGCTGCACCTTGGTGGCGATCGTTGATCCCCAGCCCAATGGAGCGATGGCGGCGGAGCGTTTCCAGACTGCGCATTATTCTGACCTCGCCCAGATGATCGACGCAGCCGAGCCTGACGGAGTGATCATCGCCGCACCCAACGCACTGCACGTACCGCTGGCGGAACTGTGCATCGCCCGGCGAATTCCGGTTCTCGTGGAAAAACCAATCTCGGACGATACTTTGAGCGCTTATGCCCTCGCCGATCTAGCGGAAACTGCGGGCGTTCCGGTGCTTGTCGGCCATCACCGCCGCCACAATCCAATAATCCGGCGGGCGCGAGAAATCGTGGAGAGTGGCACTCTCGGTGAGATCACTGCGGTGTCCGCCGCTTGGCTGGTGCGCAAGCCGGACGACTATTTCAATGTCCGATGGCGCAGCGAACCGGGCGGCGGTCCCATCCTCATCAATCTCATCCACGACATCGACTGCTTGCGCTTTCTTGCCGGAGAGATCGTGGCGGTGCAAGCAACCACCTCCAACCGGCGGCGGGGCTTGCGTGTCGAGGACAGCGCAGCGGTGCTCATCACCTTCGCCAACGGCGCGCTTGGCACGCTCGTTCTTTCGGATGCAACGCCGTCACCCTGGAGCTGGGAGCTGACATCGGGCGAGACGACCTCCTACGCGTACCCGCGCGTGGCCACGGACTGCTACCGGATTTCCGGCAGCCGGGCGTCGCTCGGCGTGCCCACCTTGCGCATGTGGCGCCATGACAGCGCGCAAAGCTGGCAATCGCCAATCCTTGAAGAACGTCATCCGGTCGCCGAAGAGGACCCACTGCGGCTGCAAATCCGCCACTTCGTCGAGGTGATCCGAGGCAAGAGCCTCCCCGTCATTACCGCGCGGGATGCCGCGCGCACGCTCGAGGTCACACTGGCGGTGACGAAATCCGCGCAGACCCGCACTGCAGTCGATATTCGCGGCGGAGCCGGCTGATGCCTGGGCGCAGATCAGGCCCCAGCTTTCGGCTGGGCCAGAGGGCCACTCGCGACGGCCTGCTGCACGCCTCTCTCGATATGATTGACGAGCACCTGCGCCGCCTCAGCACCGCGCCGCGCCAACGCATGCTTCATGAGCAGGAGATGTTCCTCGGCCGCCGCCTTGCCGCGGAAACCCAGCGCGATCATCTGGTAGCGCAGATAATGGTCGAAGATATCATTGTGCAGCTTGAGGAGAAACCGCGATTGACGGGCGGAGATCAGCGCCGTGTGGAATTCGCGGTCGAACCGCTTCCAGAGCTTCATGTCGACGGTTTCGCCCTTGATCATCTTCTCTTCGACCGTCGCCAGCTTGTGATGCGCGGCAACCACCTTTCCCTCCCATTCGAGATCGCCGTGGCGGATGGAGTCTTGCAGCGCATGGCCCTCGATCAATTCGCGAAGCCCCGCGATCTCGCGCAATCCCGCGAGCGAGACGCCTGACACCCGGAAGCCCTTCTGGCCTTCGGCCACAACAAAACCTTCGGATGTGAGCCGGTTGAGGACTTCCCTCAGCGTGGTGACGCTGGTCTTGTATTTGGCTTTCAGCGGTTCGAGTTTGAGCCGCTCATCCGGCACCAAGACGGCGAAGATCACGTCGCTGCGAATTCTCTGGTAGGTGATCTGGCCAATTTCACCCTGTTCAAGCAATTCCATACGAAGGCCTGATTGTACGCAATTGTCGAATATCTCCTATAGCGACGATAAGTGCCCTTAGCAGCCGCACCCCTAGGCGATCAAGCGCAAGTCCGGAACGATCGTCAAGCGCGCAGCTTGTCGTGGCTAAGACAGCCCAATCCGATTCAAATTAGAGAACCGAGCGGCTTCTTGGAGTGCTCAGTCTTCGTATCATCGAAGTTGTCATCGGCAAATCCGGCAAAAGGTAGTTCGAGTGTTGCTGCCTGGTCCGCAGCACGTTCGGTATCCATCATCTTCCTGCTGAGACATTGAGAGCTGGCCTGATCAGTGGCGCCGTTGCGCGGCTGGTGCAGGCGCGGCCAAAGGCTCAAGGCGCCGGTTCCACACCGCCACTGGAAGACATTGACCTTCCTCGCCGCCTTGAGGGTTCATCAAGTCACGGCACCGGCGCCTTTGATGGCCCCATCAACGGCGAATACTTCCTCAGCCATGTCGAGCAGGTTCTGGTGCCAAGCTTGCGGCCACGCGACGTCGTGGTAATGGACAATCTCGGCAGCCACAAGGTGCGTACCATCAAGGATGCGATTGCCGCTACTGGTGCAAGGCTGGTCTTCCTTCCAGCTTACAGCCCCGACCTCAACCCCATCGAACAAATATTCTCGAAGTTCAAATGCGTGTTGCGCAGGGCCATGGGAAGAACCGTCAGAGCCGTCGAAAACGCAATCGCCGAAGTGATACCGACGATCTCCCCAACAGAATGTAAAACTATTTCACAAACGCTGGATATGCCTCAGTCTAATCGGATCAGAGTCTAGCAATTGCCACATCGCACCGATTTGCATGAGGACGAGTCCGTTGCGAATTACCGCCATCGCTGCCGGTGCGCCGGCAAAGCCGCTGAACGGACCGAGATGTTCCACATACGGATTGAGTGATTGGCTCACGCGCGACGAATGCTGCGAATGCGCTCCAACCCCATCGCCAGAAGGATGGCGAAACCAATGACGATCGGCTGGTAAGCAGAGGGCACGCTCAGGAATGAAAGCGCGCTGCGCAGCACCGACATGACAGCCACGCCGAGCAGGATCCCAATCGGTGTGACGCCGCCACTGCCGGCACCAAAGCGAAGACCGCCGATCACCGCAGCCGCAATGATATCGAGTTCGTAGCCGGTGCCTACGTTCACTTCGCCACTGCCGAGTCGCGCTGTCAGCAGCACCCCGCCAAACGCCGCCATGATCCCGGCGACGACAAATCCGATGACCTTGATCCGGTCCACCGGCACACCGGAGAGCCGCGCGGCCTCCTCGTTGCTGCCAATGGCATAGACGCGCCAGCCAAACGTCGTACTCGACATGACCCAGGAAATGACCACGCCGCAGCCCAGCAGTATCCAAACCGGCACCGGCAGGCCGAGCCAGAATCCGGCGCCGAGGGTGCGGAGTCCTTTGGAGAACCCGCTGACCGGCGACCCGTTGGTGAGCGCATAGACGATTCCTCGCCCAACCAGCCCGGTTGCCAGCGTCACGATCAAAGAGTTCAGGCGCAAGCCGACGACCAGCAATCCGTTGATAAGGCCATAAAGCGCACCGGTCGCGACGACGACGACGAGGACGGCCCCATCCGACAGGCCAAGATTCACAGTGCAGAATGCCGCGAGAACCCCCGCCAGTCCCATGCAGGAGCCGACCGACAGGTCGAGCTGTCCCATCGAGAGCACGATCATCGCACCGAGGCTTGCTATGGCCACGAACGACATCGACCGCGCTTCCAGCGTGAGGCTGCGCGCGCTCAGGAAATGCTCGTTCCCCAGTGAGAGAAGCACGCAGAGCGCCACGAGAATGATCGCGGCCGTTACTTCCTTGTGTTGGAACACATTTCTTACGACGGCGGGAAGCGAACTGGCGGAAGCGGGCCCGCGGTCGACGGCGCGTCTGGAGTCAGGCGACATGGCTTGCGTGCCTCATCACAAGTTCGGGCGTTGCCTCGGCTCGGTCCAGGATCGTCATCACGCGGCCCTCTGCCATCACCGCGATCCGGTCGCTCATTCCAAGCACTTCCGGCAGATCCGACGAGATGAAAACGATCGCGACGCCTTCCTTCGCCAAGTCGCTGATCAATTGATAAATGGTTGCCTTGGCTCCGACGTCGATGCCGCGCGTCGGCTCGTCGAGGATCAAGACCTTGGCGGAGAGGATCAACCACCTGCTGAGCACGCACTTTTGCTGATTGCCGCCGCTCAGCCCACCGATCGGCTGGTCGAACGAACGCAAGCGGATGCCGAGCTTATCGGCGAAGTGCCGCGTCACCTCATCGACGCGCCGCGATCGAACAATTCCGTGGTCCGACAGCTTACGAAGCCCAGCAAGGATCATGTTCTCGCGGACCGAATGGCTTAGAACAAGCGAGTCCTTCTTTCGATCCTCTGGCACGAAGCCGATACCTCGGGCTATCGCTTGCGCCGGCGAGCGGTTGAGAGCGGATATTCCGTTCAGGCGAATCTCACCGGCTGTCGGCCGCTCGGCGCCGAAGATCAGGCGTGCCAAGTCCGTGCGCCCTGCTCCGACCAGCCCCGCGAAGCCGAAAATTTCGCCGGGTCTCACAGAGAAGCTCACGTCTTTCACGATGCCGCCCGATAGTCTCTCGACCTCGAGCACAGGTTGGCGCTCGATCGTCACATTGAGCTTCGGATAGTGCTGATTCATCGGCCGCCCGACCATCATCTCAACGATGCCCGCTTCGTTGACATCACCGGCGGCGACCTTGCCGACAACACGTCCGTCACGAACGACCACGAAGCGATCGGCGACTCGAAAGGCTTCCGGCAGCCGGTGCGTGGTGAAAACGATCGCCATTCCCTGCTGGCGCAGTTCGCGCATCAGGGCAAGAAGGTTGCTGGCGACTTCTTCGGAGAGCGACGAGGTCGGTTCATCCATGAAGAGCACCTTGGCCTCGAACGAAACCGCTTTGGCGATTTCCACCAGCTGTTGCTGTCCGACGCTGAGGTCAGACAGCAACGTGTCTGCAGAAGCCTTCGAACCGACGATCTTCAGGACGCGCGCTGCCAGTTTGCGGAGCGTCTTCCGGTCAACGACTCCCAGACGTCCGCGCGGTCCGGGCACAACCGGCTCGCGGCCGAGGTAGATATTCTGAGCGACCGTGCGGCTCTGAACGAGGTTGAGCTCCTGATAGATCATGGCAATGCCGAGGGCTTGCGCCTGCCGGACGTTGTCCAAGGTCACGTGTTTGCCTTGGAAATGGATGGTCCCGGAGTCCGGTCGTGTTGCGCCCGCCAGGATCCGCATGAGCGTCGACTTGCCGGCGCCGTTCTCGCCGATCAATGCCAGAATCTCGCCCGAGCGAACGTCGAGATCGGCATCCTCCAGCACAACCTGCGAACCGTACCGCTTGGTGATCGCGCGGGCGCTGAGAATGACGTCTTGTGATGTCTGGCTCATTGGCATGCTCCCGCGGAGCGAAGGATCGACACTGCCAACCTGCGTAAGCAGTGTCTGAAGGAGGCCTGCGCCTGGTGCGGACGCAGGCCAGCTATCCTACTGGCAGTCAGCCGGGCTTACCGTGTGGGTATCCCAGTCGAAATCTTTCCAGATCTTCTTGGTGAAGTCGGCGGCGGTCATCCTGCCCGGCCCGCCGGCCTTGGTGATCAACGTGTTGGACCAGCTGCAGACAGACGGGAACTTCACGCCCTTGATGCCAGCCTCATAGGCGAACTGAAGCGGACCGACGGTCAACTGGCCGAGGTTCTGCGAAACCTGACCATATAGGTAACCATCCTCGACGAGCTTCAGCCCGTTCGGGAATGCGTCGACGTTGATGACAGTGATCTTGCCTTCCTTTACGCGCGAGATCATCATCGGCAGGGCGGAGGCCTCGGCCTGGAAGGGCCAAAGCGCGGTGACATAGACGCCAGTGATCGACGGATCGGCGCGCAACGAGGATTCGATCGCGTCGATGGCTTTCTGCGTATCCTCGTAGCACGGAATGGTTGGGAGGTACTCGACTTCCACCCCGAGTTCCTTCAGCTTGTCCTTGAAGCCCCGCTCACGCTCCTGAAGATTCTCCGCACCCGGCGTGCCAGTCACGACAAGGATCTTCTGTGGTCCCTTTCCTTTCGTGGCTTCAGCGTACAGAACCGCCGCATCAGCGCCGAGCGACACGTTGTTCGAGCCGTAGTACGCAATGCGCTTGCTCGTGGAGCAGTCGCCATCGGCCATGAAAACCTTGATGCCCGCGTCGACGGCGTCGTCGACAGCCTGGCACGTGGCCGGACCGAGGCTCGAGACAAGCAGGACGTCGACCTTTTGCGAGACGAAGTTCTCGATCATCGCGACCTGTTTGGCGATGTCGCCGCCCTCCGGGCCGGTGGACTGATAGTCGACGCCAAGCTCGTCAGCCTTGGCCTTGATCTTCGCATCGATTTCTGGTGGCCACCACGTCGTGGAAAACTTGAAGACGTAGCGGATGACTGGCTTCTTGTCGTCCGCCTGCGCCGGCTGCGTCAACATAGCGGCCGGGATACTTGCCAGAAGCAGCAAGGCCACTGAACCGCGCAGCACCGATTTCACCATTGAACTGATCATCGTATTCTCCCTGGTTTCAGATTTCTTTGTACGCCTGATTGTCGCCACATCTTCAAGAGCAGTTTTGGTTGTTTCATCGCTCCTCCCTGTCAAGTGCCCCCTAGCCAAGGGGACGTACCTTCCGCCGGACGCCGTCAATCGCGATCGCGATCAAGATCACGCTGCCGGTGGCTAGCAATTGCCACATCGCGCCAATCTGCATGAGGACGAGGCCGTTGCGAATAACCGCCATCGCCGCCGTTCCGATGGCAACACCAGTGACGCTACCGGTACCTCCGAAGATCGAGACGCCGCCGATCACGGCGGCGGCAATCGCGTCCATCTCATAGCCGACTCCGAGGCTCTGCTCGGCGACGCCGATCCGGCAAACCAAGAGAAATCCCGCGAGGCCGCCCATACCGCCGCAGCAGACAAAAGCCAGAATGCGAATGCGGTCGACCGGCACCCCCGAAAGGCGTGCCGCCGACTCGTTGCCGCCGACCGCAAACAACTGCCTGCCGAACACCGTCTTAGTGAGAACCCAGCTCCAGGCGAGCGCGACGACGGCGAAGATTAGAACGAGGTGGGGAATTCCAAAGAATCTTCCCTCACCCAGCGCCATGAGGTTGGCGGAGAATCCGCTGAGATTTCGATTCTCGGATACGATGATGATCAATCCGCGGCCGATGTAGCCCGTCGCCAGTGTCGCAATGAACGGGTTGAACTTGAGTTTGGCGACGATGATTCCATTGACGAGACCGAACACCAGTCCTGTTGCGATCGTGGCTGCAAATACCACAACATCGGGTGTACCGGGATGGAAGAAGACGATTCTCCCGGCGATCACGGCGGCCAGTCCGATCTGTGCTCCGATTGAGAAGTCGATGTCGCCGGCGGCAAACACGAGCAACATGCCGGTGGTTGCAATCCCGATTACGGAGAAGCTGTAACAAATCCAACTCAGGTTCTCATACGTGGCGAAGGTTGGCGTTGCGACGAGCAGGAAAGCAGACATCGCCGCCAGCAAGATCGCCGCGGCAATTTCGGGTCTTGCCGCCAGCCGGACAAGCAACGCGTCACGACTTGGGCCAACCACGCTCGGCCGGCCGCTTTGACGCGCTGTGGGGACTGGCGAGGCCTCGGGTGACACGACTTCTTCTCCGCCTATTGCCGCGTGCAGCGGTGCAAATCATCCGCCGCTGCTGCTATGACCGCTTCCATCGACGCCAACACTGAGCGGGAAGACTGTGATACAGTTGGTGCGAGCGATTGCCAAGGGTGATCCGCCGGATCCCCCTTAAGCCCGCATTCGCCGGATGAGGCTGTAATTTGCCGCGGTTTTGTCGCGATTCAGATATAATAATCATTAGCTTATTCTGGATCGCACGAGGCCATCATGGCAAACCCAACGGGTGAATCAGTCGATGGCCCTTTTCGGCTCGATTTTGACCGCCGCGTGAAGCTTGAGTTCCATCTTTGGCGGATCACTTCTGAAGCCGGATTGCTCGCCTATCGGGAGCTTGACGATGCCCTCGGCGTGAGCGAGGTTGCTGGGGGCCTTTTTCAAGACAGCTGTACCGGCAAGAACGGATGGTGCGGCATGACTGGGCTGTTTCGTCAGTCGGTTTTTGGACGCCTTGGCGGTTATGAAGACGTGAACCACGCCGACCGTCTTGGCCGTGATCCCGCCCTGCGCTGGATTGTCGACTGCAAGGCCATCGAAAGACAAGCTGCTTCCACCAGCCAGATGGGACTCTTCGAATAGATGGTCGTAATGCCAAGCTGCCGATGGAGCTTGTCCATATTTATCTGATGACGGACAATCTTTTCGACCGCCGTCTGAGCAGTGGAGAATTGACAGTAAGGGCCATCCCAACAGGCTTTCGTTGTGAAACTGGCACGGTCAGGTTCTCAGGAATTACTCCAAAGCCCACCATCGTGATCACCTGCTCGCTATCGGGCAGACCGATCAGGTTGCGCAGAGCCCGGTCCTGGTGTCGCGAAACGGACCAATTCAGCAGAACTGTTCCTAGCCCCTCTGCATGCAGCCCATAGGTGAAGCTCATCGCAAACAGACCGCCGTCGATCCATGCCTGATATCTTTCCGACGACGTTTGCCAATGAGACAGGTCTGACGTAATGATTGCCAAGCCGCCCAGTTGATCGCCGAATCCTCGGTTTCCAATTTGCAGTGCCAACACGCTCCTCACATCATCCGGGTTCGTCCAGACCCAGACTCGGCAGGTCTGCCGGTTGCAGGAAGATGGTGTTTGCTGCGCCACTCGCACAGCGCGTTCGATAGCCGGCATTGGGACGGGCTCCGAAGCGTATTGACGAATGGAATGCCGAGTTTCGGCAAAGGCCAGGAAGTCGAATTTGGCGACGGATCGAACAGTATCAGCGAAAACCGCCTCTGCCCCTCCCCTGTCAATCGGCTTTCAAAGTTGGCTCTGACGCACTTTTGCTGACGATGATGTCATGCAGCACCGATGAGCCTTGCTTGCAAGAGGTCAATCTTGGCGCGGCCATACATCTGTCGTTTGACGAGTTTGAGTTTGGTCATCTGTCCCTCGGTCTGACCGTTTGACCATGGAGAGATGATGGCATTGCCCACGGCGGCCTCGTCTTTCATCACACCCCTGGCGAAGGAAGATACAAGACTTTCGCTCGCTCGCGCGATCCATGGCGCGAAGCGGTCGATGGCTTTGGCACGAACCATCTGGTGGAAGTCAGCAATGCTCTCGCGCGCTTCGACGAGCGTTGGGAGTTTTTCCTCAAAGACTGCAACGACAAGCGTATCGGCTTTCGAGAGATAGTCCCGCTCTATGGTCATGAGCCTCGCGATCGTCCGGGCCGATGGTGTGCGGGCAAGACCGCTCTGATCAGCTTTCTCCGCCCGTTTGCGCCGCCGCATCCACTCGCTGACGACACCGAGGCAGCCGCGGAAGCCGCGGAAGCCATGACTGTTCAGTTGCCGCCACAAAGCAGTGGCATTGTGGGCGCTGCCTTCCCACTGGCTGTCGAGCCACGGGAGATAGGTTTCGAGCGAGCTCTGCCGCCCCCGGAAGATATCGTCGCGCTGACCTCGAAGAACACTGCGTACGAGCTTCCGGCTATGGCCTGTGCGTTTGACGATTTGCTTGATGGGCGTGCCCTGTTTCGAGAGCGCTA
Source organism: Aestuariivirga sp. (assembly GCA_046160365.1). Lineage (GTDB taxonomy): Bacteria > Pseudomonadota > Alphaproteobacteria > Rhizobiales > Aestuariivirgaceae > Aestuariivirga. The sequence continues at coordinate 15,852 of JBJXGL010000406.1, forward strand.
GGATCGACTCATTGGTCTCTTGGCGGCGGAGATAGCCGTCATATTGCAGGCGCTCTGCCCGGGTTAGGAGCTGGGGATCGATAACACTGGAGCCGATGTTTACGCGAATGGCGCGCATCGACTTCTGCACGGCATCGAGAAGGCCCGGCTGGCATTCTCCATGAGATGCCAGCGATCCGCGATCTGTTCAGCATCAGGAAGAGCCTTGGCGGCCGCCTCGCCATATCCGCCACCCCGGTCACGCGCCACGATGCGGATCGACGGGTGATCTTTCAACCAATCCCGCGATGTTGCCTGCTCTCGGTCGGGTAACAGCTGGGCCGTGCGCCTTCGTTCCAAATCGCACACGATCGTGCCGTAACGGTGATTACGCTTCCAGGCGAAGTCATCAATGCCAACCACTGAGAGCGCTTCCGCCGGAGCCTGTGTGCGCCGCGGGACAACCCGCAACAGCGTGTCGTTGCTGACCGGCATCATCAACCGCTCCGCAAAGGCCGCAGCAGGCCTGCCGCCCAAGGCCAGTCCCAGATGGTGCACGATCACCTCCTGACGCCCGGTCCTGCGCGCCCAAGGTGCGAGAATGTCACGGTCAAAACGCTCACAGAAAATGCGCCGGCCACAAAGCACAGCGTCACACCAGAAGCGGCGAACCAGAACCTGCAGTTCCGCGCTCCGGCCGGAGATTGGCAAATCGGCGACATGCCGCCGGTACCGGCTTTGGATGCGCACCGAGCGCGACCCGCAACAGGGGCAGATGCCAAAGGAAGCAACCGGCGACACGACTAACCTCACGCCGCTTTCCGTGATCTCCGAACGCAAAACCGAAAAACCCGGTGGCACAAGCTGCCTGCGGTCAAGAGCGTGATCCACTTCGATGATTCCTTCTCAAAATCACCGATAGATCAACAGGCCTTGCAGCAAATGTGAGTCAGAGCCCCGTTTCAATGCCGATTGACAGGCGGAAGATGAACGGGCGCGCTTGTCACTACTCGGCCGCGAAAAGGGCGCTATCCTCGGCGCTGTGGGGCGCAAGGTCGACTCGGATTTGATAGCGGCCGCGATGACGGAGCTTCTTCCCGGCGTCAATGCGTGGCTATCGGGAAGGCCCCTCAAGGAAATCGAGATAGCGCTTGGTGGCGATCCTGCTGCGAAAGCCGAGTGCCCTCGCGCGCGGCGCCTTGTTACGAACCTGGTACCCCTAGGTCTGACGTTCATCGCTGGTTTGGTCGCAAGAACGGCACAAGGGTTCCCAGAATTTGTCAGCGGCGAGACAACACCGCGCTACACGATCGAGACGTTGTCAACCACGCTCCGGCGCGGATTCGACAATCCGGCCAAGCTTGCGTTTTCAGAAATAATGAAGGGCTTGCTCAGCCGCGTACAGGTCCATCAGGCGTTCGCTGCAAGGCTGCCGAATGGCCCCGCTCAGCGATGATCCAAACGTCATGCTCTCGGCTGTGCCAAGCGCATGACCAGCAAAACGCTCTCAGGGCGTCAGCGTGGACAGCAAGCTACACCACGCGGTGGGACATGATCCCAGAGATCCCAGAGCCTGAAGTTTGCTCCCAACTGACGTGAGCGCGGAGTGAAACCAAGGCAGTCGGGAATCTTGATCAAATAATAATTAAGCACTTCGGATCTCAATTTCAGGCCTTGCCATCTACTTCAATTTGGGCGAAGCTCCGTACCGTCAAATCTGGTGACCGGCCTATTTCGGTCCAGAATGCAATTCCGTGACATGGCGATTGAACGCCAGGAAGGCGCGTCGTCATTTGATCCGAAGTCAATCCTCGTCTTAAGACGGCGAGGAGGGACGGCGGTCATGGAAAGGATCAGACGATCTTCTCACTGGGAGGGCTTCCAGATGCGTTCTTCTGTGATCGGACCGGAACGACAGGTGTCGCCATCATCTTCGCGCTTGGCGGGGAAGCCGCCCCCGTTGTCTTGGACTTGGATCAACCGGCTGGCCACAGATGATTCACTAGACGGATTGCGCGAGTGGCAACGGCCGCGGCAATGACGGCCCGGACGCTGCGGTTGTTCCCGGTGATTGAGCCCTGGCGGCGCAGAACTGGGCTGTGTGTGGCGATTGGGCTTCTCGCATGATCGATGGCATTCTCAGCTTCTTGCTGGACCGGCTGAACAAAGCGTTGCCCCGCGACTTTGCCGGCGACCCAAAGGAAGAGCTGTTCTGCTACGTTGGCACGGACAAGGACGATGCCGTGAACTTCAAGTCCGATGCGGTGTCCATGCTGCTCCTCAGGATCGAGGAAGACACCGCGCTGGGACCGCCCGACCGTTATGCGCGGCCTTCATCTGACGGCAATCGTCAGAAAGTCGAACCCGAAATAAGAATGAATCTGTGGATTTTGTTTGCGGCCCGGTTTTCGGAATATGTCCAGGCCCTGCGCCATCTTTCACGCGTCGTTCGCTACTTTCAGAATCACCGTGTTTTCAATCAGGAGAATTCGCCGGACCTGAAAGATCCCCTGCAGAAGGTGATTGTGGAACTTGTGACCCCGTCGCTCTCCGAGCAAAACGATATTTGGGCGATGCTGCGTGTGGCTTACCTGCCGAGCGCTTTGTACAAAGTGAGACTTGTCGTCTTCCAGGATGAGGATGCACAAACGCTGGCCGCGACCGAGGAATTGATCCACAGAATCTCGCAGAGACAGCCGTCATGAGAACCGTCACGTTGTTCAGCGTGCGAGTGGAACATGAGTACTACTCAGGCGCCTCTTGCAGCGATCTGAGTTTCGAGCCGGACGAGAAAACGCGTCGGCTGATGGCGGGCCATCGCCTGCTGTTGCGGGAACTCCCTGACGGGATATCGCTATTGGCGCAGGCCGCTGGCAGCAACGCGCTGATCGCCTTGCCACAAGACGAAGCGTTTACGTTTCACCTCCGCATTCGGAACCCTGATTTTGCCTTGTTCACCGATCTTCGGGAGTTCGCCGGAAAGACCGGTCCCGTATACAGAAACGCGCTCAGCGCAGGGGATGATGGGATTCTCACGCTTGAAGACCGCGAGTCGTGGAACACCGAAACCTGGATCGTGCCGGCGGCCGCGACGCAGGCGAAGTTCACGCTGGCAGGAAATCCGATGGCCTTGGATGGCGATGCGCAGAAGCTTCCGGAGCCTGCGGATTTCAGCATCATGCCGCCAGGCGGTACGGCAAAGGTCACAGGCTATGACGCGGCCGCCAAGATGATCGCCATTGGTCCTGTCGTGGAAAATCAGAACATCTCGGTGCGCTATCGGGAGAGGATCGCTCCGCGCAGTAACATTTTGGCCGACGTCGAGTTGAGTTACGACCGATCGAGTACAGCACCGGCGTTCGAAATCAAATTCAAGGTGCGGGCTGCGCGCTGGGCCTATTATCTGATTACTGATCAGACCAGCGGAGAGTTTTCCATCGTCGACCCGGACGCCCCGCCGCTCATCTTCGGCGCGGATAATCGCACGGTGATTAACGGTGCGGGCGATCAGGCCGACATATTGGCGGCGACACTGTCACGCCAATATCCGGGATGTCAATTGATCCGCTTTCTGTCCGATCAGCCCGTGCGGTGCTCGAGCGCCCCCAGGAGGAAGATCGAACTTCGCCTCGGCGACCAGAAGATTCTCGATCCATTGCCCAATCCGTCGATCCGGAATCTGTCCAGAGTGAAGCAACAAGACAAGTTTCAGGAGACGTTCCACCAAGTCATCAAATTTCTGAAGGCAAGCTGAAAACTCAACCAGGAGAAATAGCGTCATGCCAAAGCTCGCTTACAAGACGCCCGGCGTATACATTGAAGAAATCTCTACGCTGCCGCCATCGGTCGCCGGAGTTGCGACCGCGATTCCGGCGTTTATCGGCTATACCAAAGCCGGCCCCGCTGACACCGCCGATCCGGTAGTGGCGCGCGTGTCGACGATGCTCGAATTCGAGACCGCCTTCGGCGGCGCGTTGCCTGTTGGTTTCAGCGTCACGGAACCCGCCGATCCGGCGGACAGCCAGGCAGTGAAGTTGAAACCGCCCACCAATCCATACTCGCTCTACTACGCCTTGAGTCTGTATTTCCGCAACGGCGGCGGCCCTTGCTACGTCGTTTCGGTGGGTAACTACACATCCAGTCCTGGCAAACAGCGGTTCACGGACGGTTTGGCGGCGCTTGAGCGCGAGGACGAACCGACTCTGATCGTGCTTACCGACGCGGCCTGCTTGCTGTCTGCTACGGACTACTACACCTTGTGTGGTGAGGCGCTGACGCAGTGCAGGAAATTAGGCGACCGGTTCACGATCCTCGACGTCAAGGATGGCAATTGGAAAGGCTTCCGAGACGACAGCAACCTTTCGAGCAATCTGATGTATGGCGCTGCCTACCATCCGTATTTGCTGACATCGATTGCGCACGAATACAACGAAGCCGATGTCACCATAACGCGCACTGCGCCGGCCAGGGCGAATGTGACGGGAAATTTGCCGCTTGGAGGCAACAAGGGCATTGTCATCAGTTTCACTGGCCCGGCCGGTAGCGCGCCCGCGGTCGCGGTCACCTTCGGAACAGCGAATGGGACGCTAGGATTTGCGACATCGGCTGGAACGCTTACGATTTCCGACGTCAACGGCAAGACCGCGGACGCCATATTCACCGCGTGGGGCGCCTGGAAGCAGCTGGCTGGCAGCGATCCGGCTGGATTCGATATCACCAAGAAAGGCGACGGCTCGAACGCGATCGCGACCGCCGATGTCCCCAGGACGGCGATCAGTGTCAGCCCAGTTCAAATGCCCGACGTTTCGCTTGAAAGCATAAAGAGTGGCGAAACCGCGCTCTACAACAAGACCAAGGCCACGCTCGCCGACCAGCGTGTAAAACTTCCCCCGAGTGCGGCGATAGCGGGAATCTACGCCCGCGTCGACCGTGATCAGGGCGTGTGGAAGGCGCCAGCGAATGTCGGGATAATGGCAGTGCTCGGTCCGGTGTCAAAGATCACCGACGACGATCAGGACCAGCTCAACGTCGACGCGACGGCCGGAAAGTCGATCAACGCGATCCGGGCATTCACCGGCAAAGGTACCCTTGTCTGGGGCGCGCGGACGCTGGCGGGCAACGACAACGAATGGCGCTACGTTTCGGTGCGGCGCCTGTTCATCACGATTGAGGAGTCGGCGAAGAAAGCAAGCGCCTTTGCTGTGTTCGAGCCGAACGACCAGTCGACCTGGCTCAAGGTCAAGGCGATGATCGAGAGCTATCTGTATGGGCTGTGGGAACAGGGCGCGCTCGCCGGGTCCAAACCGGAGGCGGCTTACTACGTGCATATCGGCTTGGGCACCACGATGACACCCCAGGACGTGCTGGAAGGCCGGATGATCGTCGAAATCGGTATCGCCGCAGTGCGCCCGGCCGAATTCATCGTCCTCCGGTTCTCGCACAAACTGCAGACGGCCTGACGGAAGGACATGACTCCCTCCGCCGCCAACGCCGAAACAAGAGAGGATTAGACCGCCATGGCACTGACCAAAGACCAGATCAAAACCGCCTACCCGCTGCCCGTTTACAATTACAGGGTCGAAATCGACGGCCAACCCGTCAGCTTCTCTGAAGTGTCGGGATTGAGCGTCGGGTATGAGACGAGCACCTATGTGGAAAGCCCCGTCGCAGGCGTAGGCCCGCGCCGGATGGTGATGCCAGGACAGCGAAAAACCGCCACCGTCACGCTGAAGAAAGGCGTCGTCGCCGGAGTCAGCGTACCGACTCTGTTCGCCTGGATCAATTCGATTCAGCTCAATCGCGTCGACAAGAAAGACATCTATGTCCGGCTTTGCGACGAGAATGGCGCCGCGGTGGTCAGCTGGAAGGTGATGAATGCCTTCCCCACAAAGCTCGACGCCCCCAGTTTCACCGCGAACTCGAACGACGTCGCGGTCGAAAGCATGGAGCTGACGGCTGATGGTGTCGTGGTCGAGCAGGCCTGAACCCGAAGCTGGACTAGACGCCCATGCCGGAAACTGCTGCAAGCCAGCGCACGAAATATCCGCTCGCGGCATATAACTTCCGCGTTACGGTTGGCGGTGCTGACATGAGCTTTGCTGAAGTGTCCGGGCTGGTGCGGGAATACCAGACGATCACCTACAAGCACGGGCTGAGCTTCTGGGAAGGCGAGTCGATCACCAAGTTCCGCTTCGACAAGTATGTGCAAATCACCCTGAAGAAGGGCGTGATCGCGGGCGCCACCCAGATCTATCAGTGGCTAGAAGTGCTCGACAAGAAGCACATCAGCGTGAGCCTGTGCGACGAAGTGGGCAAGGCTGTGGTGACGTGGCAGATTCAGAAGGCGATCATTGTGAAACTCGAAGCTCCGCAGCTCCAGGCCAGCGGCAACGAAGCGGCGATCGAGACGCTCACATTGATGGCTTCGGGCATATCGGTCGAGCATCATTGAATGGACGGAACGGGAGCAAGGGCGAGTCAGTGAGATGTTGAGCGGGCGGATTTCCGGGCGAGGCTGCGGGTAATGAGCGAACCCATCATCGGCATGCGCTTCGGCGTGTTGTTTCTTGCCGGCGGCGTGATTCCCAACCCGCTCGACATCCGGTTCCAGAAAGTCTCCGGCCTGTCGGTCGAAGTGCAGACCGAGCCGGTGAGCGAAGGGGGGCAGAACCTCTACACGCAGATGCTGCCGAAGGGCCTGACGCACGGTAATCTGGTTCTCGAGCGTGGCATGGTTGTCGGGTCTCCGTTGAACCTGGAATTCAACGCCACCATGTCCTTGTTCAAGTTCATCACGTCCAATGTCCTGATCACCCTGCTCGGAGAAAGCAAGGCGCCGCTCGCCGCCTGGCTGTTCATGAAGGCATACCCGGTCAAATGGTCCACGTCGGATCTGAACGCCGAGCCCGCCCTGGTGATCGACACCATGGAACTCGCCTATACGCGCATGCAGATCATGCGGGTCTGACCATGCCAGTGGAAATAAAAGAGCTTGTCATTCGAACCGTGGTCGACAGCGGCGGGGCGGAGCCGCGGAGCGGCGGCGGCTCGTCAGCCTCCGCGGCACCGTCCGGCGATGCCGGGCGCACCGAGGAGATCGTGCAAGAATGCGTGCGCCAGGTTCTGCGTGTCCTCGCAAGAAACAAAGAGAGATGAGATGGGCCTGCTAAACCTGTTCAAGCTGGAGAAGATGAAGATCGAGGCCTTCAAGGACGTGAAACGGCAGACGCCCGCCGATCCCTCCAGCATGGAGGTCATGTTCAATCCGGCCAGTTTCCAGGAGAATCACGCGAATGCGTACCCAAACGCAAATTCGACATCGAGCCGCAAGGTCATCAACTCTTCCGGTACGCCCGCCAGGTACAGCTATACGCCGCCTGCGAACCTGTCGTTCCAGTTCATTCTGGATGGAACAGGGGTGAACTATTTCGGCCCGGAGCAATTGATCCGCATCATCAGCGGCAAGAGTGTCAAGAAAGATATCGCCAAGTTCAAGAAGCTTTGCTTGGAGATGAACGGCGATATCCACGAGCCGAACTTCCTGAAAATCAGCTGGGGCGAATTCAAGTGGTCCTGCAGGCTGGCCACCCTGGGCATCACCTACAAATTGTTTGACGAAGCTGGCGATCCACTCAGGGCGGAACTTGCCGCAAGTTTTGTAAAGGATCAGAGCGCGAAATCGACCCTTCTCGAAGCCCTCAAGAGTTCCCCGGACCTGACGCACGTCCGCATCGTCAAAAGCGGCGACACGTTGCCACTGTTGTGCAAACAGATTTACGGCTCCTCCGCCCATTACATGCGTGTCGCCGCGGACAACCGGCTGGACGATTTCAGAAATCTGACTCCCGGCCAGAAACTGCGTTTCGCGCCGCTCGATGACAACACCGGGATGGAGTGAGGAACGCCTGAATGAGCGTCGTCACCGCCACCATCCTCAGTGAGAATGCGAAGATCGACGCCATTCACGAGCTGATATCGATCGACATCCGCAGGGAAGTAAACCGGATTCCCTCCGCCAATCTGATCCTGCTGGACGGCGACGCCGCAAAACGCAAATTCGCGCTGAGTGACGCTGCGTATTTCGAGCCCGGCAAGGAAATCGAGATCAAGCTGCGCTATGAGTCCGAAACCCAGGACGCGACCGTATTCAAGGGCCCGGTAATTCGCCACGGCGTCGAAGCGACCGCCAACGGCTCGCTGCTCAAGATCGAATTGAAGGATGCCGTGGTCAAGCTGGCGCAGGTCAGAAAAAGCGCGGTGTTCCGCGAGCAAAGCGATGACGAGGCGATCAGCAAGCTCGTTAAGGACGGCGGGCTCAAATCGGGAACCATAGCCGCCACCAAGCCCAAACATGCCGAGATCGTTCAGTGGCAATGTTCGGACTGGGATTTCATCGTCTCGCGCGCCGATAGCAACGGCCTGGTTGTTGTCGCCGACGATGGGAAGATCTCGGTGCGCAAGGTCGAATTGAGCGGCCAGCCCAAACACGCGTTCGACTACGGTATCAGCGAGATCTACGACCTCGAGTTCGAAGCCGACGCCAGCTCTCAGTACGCGAGCGTCGAAAGCAGCGGTTGGGACATCAAGAAGGCGGAAGCGACCGCGCCGGCCGCAGCGAAGAATTTTGCCCTGTCGCAGGGCGATCTCGATGGCGCCGAGCTCGCCGAAACCATCGGGTTCGATGCCTGCACTCTTTCGCACCCGGTGCCGGTTGCACCCGAGGAACTGCAGGCCTGGGCAAACGCCCGTTTGATGCGCAGCCGGATGTCGATGCTACGGGGCCGGATTTCGACCATCGGCTTCTCCGCAATCCAGTTGTTGGATGTCATGGAAATCGACGGCATCGGCAAGCGCTTCAACGGCAAGACGCTGGTCACGGGAATCTGCCATCGGGTGGACGCCGATGGCTGGCGCACCGATATTCAGTTCGGCCTTTCGCCGCGCGGCTTCTGCCAGGAGGACGGCATCCGCGATGCGCCCGCAGCCGGCCTTTTGCCCGGGGTCGGCGGTCTTCAGATTGGCGTGGTCGACAAATTCAAGGCCGATCCGGATAAGCAGATGCGGGTTAAGGTCATCCTGCCCGGCGTAGGCGCCAAGGCGGAAGCCGTCTGGGCGCGCCTTGCGGCGCCCGATGCAGGCAAGGATCGAGGATATTTCTTTCGTCCCGAGACCGGTGACGAAGTTGTGGTCGGATTTTTCAATGAGGATCCCCGCCAGCCGGTGATCCTCGGCGCCCTCTACAGCTCGAAAAACAGCCCGCCGAAGGACTGCGCCGAGATCACGGAAGACAATCTCAAGAAGGGCATCGTCACCAAAGCCGGCACAAAAATCATGTTCAACGACGACAAGAAGGCGTCGCTCAGCCTTGAGACCGATTCCAAGAACAAGATCGTCTTGGATGACGACAAGGAGACGATCGAGATTTCTGACAAACACGGCAACAAGATCACCCTGAACAAGGATGGCATCAAGATCGACAGCGCCAAGGACCTTAAACTTACGGCGAGCGGCAATGTGGAGATCAAGGGCACCAAGGTGGATGTAAAATGAGCGCGCGAATTTACTCGTGGTCTGGCAATCAAACTCAAAGGCAAGGATGACGATGCAGGAGATCAAACTCAACTTAGCCGTCGACGACGTCAATCTGATCCTAGAGGGCTTGGGAAACCTTCCGTTTGCCAGGGTGTATACGCTGGTCGCAAAACTTCAGGAACAAGCCGCTCAGCAGATCAATTCCGCCAATGCCGCGGCGCAGCCAGTTCCGAAAGCCAGCAAGACCCCGGCGGCGCAGTAATCCGATGTCTGGCGCCAGCACGTTTCTTGGCACGGGATGGAGTTTTCCCCCAAGCTTCACGCTGGGCGGGCGCGACGTGGCCATCGTGTCCGAGGTCGAGGATATCGAGCAGAGTCTCGCGATCCTGCTCTCCACGCGGCGCGGAGAGCGGGTCATGCAGGACGACTTCGGTTGCGCGCTGAGCGATTTCCTGTTCGGGGAGATCAGTCGAGGCTTGATCGGCCGTGTGCGGGATCTTATCGCCGACGCGATCTTGCATCACGAACCCCGCATCACCCTTAACGAGATCGACGTTTCCGAGAGCGGCGCCGAGAGCGGATTGCTCCTGATCGCCATCGACTACACGGTACGCGCCACCAACTCACGCTACAACATGGTCTACCCGTTCTATCTGAATGAAGCGACCTCGCCCGACGGATGATCGGATCATGTCGGACTTCATCTTGATCAATGGCGATACGGTAATGTTCCTGCCGGCTTTTGGCGCCGCGATGGTGATCGTGCAACCTGGGAAACTCGAAGGCAGCGGACCGGCGACTGCCGGGGGCAAGAAGATCGCCGTGGACGGGGACGAATCCAAGGTATCGGTCGCGGGCTGCACCTACATGACGCCGCAGTATTCGATACCGGGCACGGGTACATTGAAAATCTCGGCGCTTGCCGGCGACCAGAAGGCGAAGAAGACGCAAACCGGAGGCAAGGCGGTGCTGCTCAAAGGCGGCAACTTCACCGCCAAGTTCGAGGTGCAGAGTCCGGCACAGCAGCCGCCGCCCGGGCCAGGGTCACCGATACCCGATTCGACTGCCCAGTACAGCGGCAAGGGCATGTTCATCACCACCAACACCAAGTTCAAAGGCGAATAACGGAACCCAAGCGTCACCAGCCAGCATGCCAGACGAACAACAAGCCAGGATCGCTCGATCGCGCGACGGAACCGGCCAACCGGCGCGGCTCTTGCCTGAACTCGACCCGGACTACGTGCGGGTTGATGAGCGCACGACCCGGGATCTGCTTGCCTTTGCTGCGGAGTATGCGCGCGAGCTCAAATATTTCGGCCCGGACGACAATGAACAAGGCGACTGGACCGGCTTCATCGACCCCCGTCAGGGAGGCGGAATGATGGGGGCTGCCCATCTCGATGCGGCGGCCAGCTATGCGGCCGAGCCGGAGAAGTTCTCCGAAGAGAAATCGGTGTTATTCTCGCGGCCGCACTTCGCGTTGTTTCTCGCCTTTCTGAGGCTTCTCGACAGCACGCGCTCGCAGCTCAACACCCTCACCCGCCGGCATCTTGAGTTCTTCTACCGCGACGTCCTGAAAATGATCCGCAAGCCGGCGGTCCCTGACCAGGTCCATGTGCTGGTCGACCTCGATAGCGGTACTGACGAATTGGCGCTGCCGGCGGGAACCGCCCTGCGCGCCGGCAAAGACAGCCTGGGACGGGAGCTCACATACCGCACAGGCCGAGAACTCATCGCCAATCAGATAGAAGTCGCGCAGATCAGCTCGCTTCATGCGGATATAGAGGTCATCGGCATCAGGGAAGCGAGCAGGCAGAACTTGAAGCATGGAACCCGGAGCGAGGCCTTCGTCTATATGTTGCGGATCGCCCTGGGCCAGCCGGACCCGGGCGACCCGCTTCCGATCGACCTCACCGCCAATCCGCCGCTCTATCCCGGCGTGCCGCCAGCGAACCAGGCCAATCCGGAAGTTGGCTTCGATGCGCTGGTGCAAGCCGGGAGACTGATCGCAGTCGTCGAGACTGGACTGGGCATGCCATCCTTTGACGATTTCCGCGACCTCATGAATCTGAGGCGGCTGAGGAAGGATGGCGAAACCGCAAACTGGATCGACATCAACGCCTTCCTCGTAAAAACTGGCAAAAGACACGATCAGAATTTCCGGATCAATCCGAAGGATTCGAACGCCTTCGAGGCAAACGTGGAGGCAGCCCTGGACAAGCGGCTCGACGGCCTGTTCGACGGCCTCGCCGAAGTCGACACCATGGAGGAAGCCTACGCGGCATACGTCAACCGCCCGCGGGAAGTGGAGGACTTCCTCAAGCAAGCGCTCGCCCCCATGCTGCTCGATGAGTTCAAGGCCATGATGCAGATCAAGGTGCTCATGGACAATCAATGGGATCAGATCAACCGGCTGGTGGAAGAGGCCGGAAAGCACAAGAACGCGAAATTCACCTTGTCGCCAGAAGCGCGCGCCTCGCGCAATTTCGACTTCAAGTTCACAGCGGCCGGCCTGACTTTCTCGGGGCCAGGCTTCGTGTTCAGCGGCAGCTTCGACAAATACGTCGACGCGTTTCTCTCGGTGGAGCGCTACTTCCATATGTCCGCGGAGAACTACAAGTACCTGGTGTCGCTCGCGCCCCAGGGTGACGCACCGGCCGCCGATGAATGGGCGTGGGACAAGGCCTACGAGATCGTCGCCGCGGCGCACAGCGAAATGATCTTTGCGCGCAGGCGCAATGCCCTGCTTCGCGCCGCCCACCCGGGAAACGCGCCGATTACGGACAACGTCAAGGCGCTGCGCGACATGCTCGCCGTCGTGCTGAACGAGATTGTTTCACCTGGAGAGTTGAGGCAGAAGCTCGACGCTCTCGAGGTGGCAGACAGGGACCGGACATATCTCGTCGGCATCGCCGAGCAGCGCGAACCGTCGCCCGATTGGGCCGCAGTTGCGAAGGTGCTCGAAATCGCCCAGCGCAACCGCGAGAATTTCAAGGCGCCGCTAGCTGAGAAGGTCGAATGGCGCTATCTCTATCCAGCAGGCGATGCCACCGCGGTGAAGGTGCGGCCGGGTGCTGAAGTTCAGCCGCGCTGGAAAACCTTCGGGCAGGGCCAGCAGGCGCGGGAGCCGGTCCCGCAAGTAAGCTTCGGCTGGGCGATGGCCTCGCCACTGCTTGTGCTCGGCGAAGGCACAAGGACAGTGGAACTAACACTCGGTTTCTCCGCCGATCCGCTAGACTTCGATCTCGCTAAAATCCTTAAGCTGCTGAACCCGCCGGCCTCCACGCCTCTCGTCGCCGGATTCAACCCCTTCCTGGTTGAGGTAAGCACGGATAAGGGCTGGCTCGAGCCAGCCTCGTCGAAACTGTTTTGGGCAAACGACAAGATGCTCGGCTATCCCGAGGTGCCGGGCGTCAACACCGCCGATCTGCATGCGCTCTCTTTGAGCTTCACCCTCGCGAAAGGCCAGCCAGCCCTGGCGCCGGCAACACGCGGCGTTCATGGAATCGATAGTCCGGAGCCGGTGCTGCGGTTGATGATGAAGCCGGTCTGGAACGAGCAGGAAAAGTGCTACATCACAGGTTACCAGGTCCTGCGCAATCTGGTGCTGATCCGCGCGCGGCTGATGGTTTCGGTGAACGGGCTCGAGCGCCTTTCGCTGCACAACGACCAGTCTCTGCTTGACCCCCAAAAACCATTCGAACCCTTTGGCATTGCTCCCGCGGCCGGGTCGCGGCTGTATATCGGGCACCGGGAAATCGTCGCAAAGAGACTGGATTCTCTGAGCTTTCACATTGCGTGGATGGGGGTCCCATCAAATCTCGCCACGCACTATGCGAACTACCCCGGCAGTCTCGCCAATGCCAGTTTCAATACAAAAGTCGCCCTGTCCGATGCTGGTGTGCTCAAGGACTTCTCCGCGCCGCTGCCCCTGTTCGACACCGGGGACGCGGCCAAGCCCGTTGCTGTCAAGCTGACTCCGCCAGCGGATCAAGGCAATCCGGACAATGCTGTCGCCGACTCGACCGACGTCACCGAGTGGAACCGCTACGTGGTGTGGGAGCTGAACAGTCCGGATTTTCAGCACGCCGCTTACCCCAATGTGGCGTTGCAGAAATCGCTGGAAATGGCGGCCGCGATAGCGAACAAGACCCCCGCCACGCTCGTTGCAGCGACTTATCAAGTCAATCCCCCATATACGCCGAAGATCAAAAGTCTGAGCCTTGATTACACTGCCTCCGCCGAGGTGGCCCTCGAGCCCACCGCTGCCGCGTCTACCATGCGGGTCTTCCATGTTCAGCCCTTCGGCTACAATGAGTTGAAAGCCGAAGGCGCGCAGCCCGGCTGCGCCTTCCTGCCGCGGTACGACTTCGAGGGCGAACTCCACATCGGATTGCGCAATGTGGTGGCGCCGCAGAACGTGTCGCTGCTGTTCCAGGTGGCCGAGGGAAGCGCGAACCCGGATCTTGCGCCCGAGCCGGTGCGATGGAGCTACCTCAGCGGGAACCGTTGGCTTACGCTGCAAGACGGAAGCCTGCTCGCGGATGCTACCCGCGGGCTTATCAACTCTGGGATTATCGAACTGTCCTTGAAGCCCGCGCAGCCGAGCACGCTACTTCCCGAAGGCCTGTATTGGATCCGCGCCGCCATCGCGCGCTCTTCGGAGAGCGTGTGCGACATGGTCGCCATTCATCCCAATGCGGCCCTCGCCACCTTCGACGACGACGACAACGCGGCCGATCACTTGAGCGTGCCGCTTCCCCCTGAGAGCATCGGCGGGCCGGTGACGCCGATCGGAGGGGTAGCGCGCGTCCGCCAGCCCTACACGTCGTTCGGCGGAAAAATGGCCGAACAAGACGCGAGCTTTTACGTCAGGGTGAGCGAGCGCCTGCGGCACAAGCGGCGTGCATTGACGGCCTGGGACTACGAGCGCCTGGTGCTGGAGAAATTCCCGCGCATCTACAAGGTCAAGTGCCTGCGCGCCGATCCGCTGGCGCATCCGCGCGACCCGGGCAGAGTCGAGCTGGTGGTTATTCCGGACATCAGGAACCGCCTGCAGTTCGATCCCTTCGAGCCCAAAGCGCCGGCGGACTTGATACGCGACATCGAGACGTTCCTGCAAGACAAGATCCCTCCCTTCGCCAGCGTTAAGGTCAAGAACGCGCACTACGTTTCGCTGAAAGTGCGCTGCGGCGTGCGTTTCGTGGCGGGCGCGGACGTGGGATTCTACCGCAGGCGGCTCATCGAAGAGCTCAACCGGTTTCTGTCGCCCTGGGCCTACGAGGAAGGCGCCGATCTGGTCATCGGCGGCAGCATCTACGCCAACAGCATCATCGATTTCATCGACCGCCGCGACTACGTGGACTACATCGCCGAATTCAAGCTGTTCACCAGCGAGGACGGGGAGAATTTCGTGTTCATCCCCCCGCCGGGGGCTACCGCCCAAGCGGAGGGCTACCACGCTAGTGCCGCGCGGCCGGACGCCATCCTGGTGGCATCGCGCCAACACGAAATCGATCTGATTGTCGATGCCGGTTACCAGGCCGAGGACTTCACCGGAATCAACTACATGAGAATCGAACTCGACTTCATCGTCGGCTGAAGCCGCAAATTGCAATTGAGGAGAGACGTTATGGACATCACCAGGAAACCCGACCGCACCGCGCTCAAGTCTTTCTTCGTGAAGAACGCGATTCCCACCGCCAGCAATTTCGCCGACTTGATCGATGGCGCGATCAACCAGAGGGACGACGGCATCGTCAAACTCGCGGGCGAGCCCTTGAGCTTACAGGCTGACGGCGACGATACGAGCCAAAAAAAGGCGATCAACTTCTACAAGAACTTCGCCGACCCCAAGCCAGCGTGGACGCTGAGCCTGAATCCGCGCACCGACCCCAATAACCCCGCTACAGCCAAGCCCGGCTGGAGCATCGGCGACGCGGACGGCAACAGCAAATTCTTCATCGACCGGAACACGGGGCACATCGGCATTGGTACGGCAGCTCCCGCAGCAAAATTGCATGTGAACGGCGATATCCAAATAGCTGGCGGAAAATCGTTCTCGTCTGAGGGTAGTTTGGAAATTGGAAGTCAGGAAACTCTTCAACTATACGGTTGGGATGGAGTGAAGATTGATGGTGGCCTGCAGGTCAGTGGCGGCTCCATCATGCCTGCCGCAGGCAATAACGCCGGATCAGGCATACGGTTTCCTTCCGATCCGGGTGGTGGCGGCGGCGATGCGGCGTGGATACGTTTTTATCCGAGGTCCGGCGAATCCTGCACCCTGGAACTCGGCATCAGCAACGATGGGGACGACCATATCGCCCTAATGCCTTCCGGTAACGTCGGCATTGGAACGACGGCCCCGAGAGCGAAGCTGGAAGTCAATGGAGGCATCTACGCCGGGAATTCCGACATCTACTTTACCAAAACCGACCACGACCACACAGGGATTGGTAATACTCTCGGATGGGCGGCAATAGAGAATGGGAAGGGTCACGATTGTTTGATGATTATTGGAAGAACGGTGAACGTAAACCCTATTAATAGGAAGGTTGGGCTGTGGGACCGCGTGGAAGTGCACGGAACTTTCGTCAACAGTTCCGATGCCCGCGAGAAGCGCGACGTCACCGACCTCGACTATGGGTTGAAGGAAATCATACAGCTTCGCCCGGTGTCCTTCAATTGGAAGGAGATCGCAAATCCGCACAAGAGCATGGGACTTGTCGCGCAGGAAGTGATGCCGATCCTTGAAGAAGCCGTGTACCAAGACAAACCAGAGCCGGACGCCCATTTGAGCATCGCCTATACCAGCCTGATTCCCGTGCTGATCAACGCGATCAAGGAACTCGCCGCGAAAGTCGAGCAGCTTTCGGGCAAGGTCGCGGCGAAGGCAGGCTGATGGCTCTCGATCCGCGGGAAAACCCGGCGCTCGACTTCGCTGCGCTGCGCGCCGAGGGTATCGCGCTCGTCCAGCGTCTGGCGGGCGGAACCTGGACCGATCACAACACACACGACCCCGGCATCACCATCCTCGAGCAGCTTTGCTATGCGCTCACCGATCTTGGCTACCGCACTCAATATGAGCTGCCGGACCTTCTCACGATCGAGGGAGAGGACCCCTACGCAAGCCTCTATACGTCGGCGCAAATTCTTCCCATCAGCCCGGTGACCGTCGCCGACCTGCGCAAGCTGGTCATCGATGTGCCGGGGGTGAAAAACGCCTGGATCGAAATCGTCGACGAGCCTTTAGCAGAGTACAATTCAGCTCAAGCCGAGGTGAGTTATCGCGTCGCGAAGGACGCGGGGCAAGGCGCCCCGGCGCCGAGCCCAAACGTATCGGAAATCCGCGTGAAAGGCTTGTACCGGGTACTCATCGAAAAGTCGGACCTGGCCGACGTCGCCGGGGGTGTGATCGAGAGAGAGGCCGCGCGGAAACTGCACAGGTTCCGCGGATTGGGGCAAGACTTTGAAGCAATCGAAGTTCTCAATACACAGGCTATTCGATTGGACGCCACGCTCGAAATCGAAGCAGTGGATGACGCAGTTGCGCTGCTGGCGAACGTCTACCAAGATATCGCAGCCTATCTGTCCCCTTCGGTCCCGTTCCACAGCCTCGCGGAAATGCTGGAGCGCGGCTGGCGCGTGGACGAGGTCTTCGAAGGACCACTTCTCGATCATGGCTTCATCGACTCGGAAGACTTGGCTCGGATCGGCCGGCGCGACACCCTGCGTATCTCGGATCTCATTCGCGGGCTGATGGCGGTTCCCGGTGTGGCGGCCATCAAGAATCTTCACTTCGTGCACGGCGGACAGCCGAGCAAGGACTGGCTGCTGCATGTCGAAACCGGCAAGACTCCACGTTTCGATCTGCAAAACTCGGTCATCCGGCTGGAAAAACTCGGCCTACGAGTCGATCAAGGCATAGAAACCGCCGCGCGGGAATTGTTCAACACGCGCGCGAAAAAGGCGGCAAGCCCGGGTCAAATCAGCACTGCGGAACGAGATCTGCGCCCTCGTCCAGGCCGCGACCGGAGCGTCGCGAGCTACTATTCTGTGCAGCAGCAGTTTCCAACAGCATACGGAGTTGGTGCCGCCGGCTTGTCCAGGTCGGCCTCGCCTGAGCGCAAGGCACAGGCTAAGCAGCTCAAAGCCTACCTGATGTTTTACGATCAGTTGCTCGCCAATCAATTCGCCCAATTAGCCAACGTGGCGAAGTTGTTTTCCTTTCACGACGAGACGTCCGACTCGTATTTTTGCCAGCCCGTGCCGGATGACGGCACGCTTGGGCTAGACGCGGTTCGCGTGTCCCGGCTGGATGAGCATCAAAAGCTGCTGCGGCAATTCACCGAGGACCCGTCAACGTCGGGCGGCAAGCCAGGTGCGCGCCGCCGCAATCGCTTTCTGAATCACCTGCTGGCTCGATTCGGTGAGCAATTTCACGACTATTCTCTCCTGCAATCCGGAATAGATGCGCAGGACGGCTCGACGCCCGAGGAACGTTTGGCGCGAGTGAAGCGCGCTTTCCTACGCGACTATCCGCGCATCGGCCGCGACCGCGGCACGGCAATGAACTATCTGGAACCGGCCACCGATGATAACATCTCAGGATTGGAACTGGCGCTGCGCCTCAAACTTGGGGTCAGCGACCCCGAGGAACGCTTTTACGTCGTTGAACATATCCTGTTGCGCCCGATCGCCGGCGACGGGGACCAGCGCGCGCCTCTGTTGCGCGCCGCAAAGACGCGCGATCCTTACTCACTGCAGGTCAGTTTCGTCTTCCCCGATTGGGGGCGCTACCAGCCGGACAATTTCAAGCGGCTTGTCGAACAGGCCGTCCGGGAGGAAACTCCCGCGCATCTCATGACCTATATTGTATGGAAGGACGAAACCGCCATGCGGGAGTTCGAGTCCGCCCACGGAGCCTGGTTGGACCAGTTGCGCAAGTACCGCCTTGCGGATTTGGGCGCATGACCATGGACACGCAGGTGCGCAGCGCGCGCGATCGGATTATCGATCTCCTGGGAATTGGGGATACCTATCCGCTGACCGACCTTGATGTCGTCGCCGATCAGCTCACGGTCGTTTTCGGCGGGATCGCCAAGATCCCAATCGAAGACACCCAGGTAAACGTGGCTTACCAGCTACATGGCCCGGACGGGAATTCCGTCGGCGAAATGCACGATGGCAACGGCAAGAGGCTCGAGATCGCGACGCCCAAGGTCGAGCAGAACATCACCTATCGCATCCGCGCGACGAAAAAGCTCCCACCGGGCTCCGCACTACAGCAAATCGCGCGCTTTTTGAACGAGAGCGCGGCTGTGAAAGTCGGCATCGACGCTGGACTCGTCTTGGAGTTGCGGGATTTGCCGCTGCTGGACCCCAGCCTTCCAACTTCTAAGCCCTCGGACCCGCGTATCGCCCGGTACGGCCAAAGCGTCGATGTGTGGGTTCTGAAGAGCCAGGAAGAGGTAGAGTATTCGCTGGTGCTGGACGGACGCGATGAACCGGATGTCGTGCGCACTGGCGATCTGAACGACATCTTCCTCCGCATTCCCACCGTGAAAGAGGACGTTATCATACAGGTGCGCGCAACCAAGCGGTTTCCGGCGTCGAGCAGCCACCCTACCGAAACCATAATTCTCGACGCGAAACTCCATCTGAAAGTCATGGCTGACCCGTCTCTCATCGTGTCCGTCGAGCCTTCTTCGATAACCGACCACGCGCAGAACGCGGTCATCAAAATCGCCAAGACCCAGGCAAGCGCCAAGTACCGTACGTATGTGCGCGCTATTGCGGACACCGATTTCGTGCGCGGCGCCGTGGCGGACGGTGATGTCGTGAATATCCCAGTGGCGGGAAAACCCGATGTGAAGGTCGCAAAGCCTTCGCCATCCAGCGTCATTCCCGAGGGCTATGTGCCAGTTGGAGACGGTCCGGTGCCCGGTTCCGGCGGCGACCTCAGGCTGACGGTTGGGGCTTTGATGGACGACACTATGGTGATCG
>JBJXGL010000407.1:0-2774 GCA_046160365.1 Aestuariivirga sp.
TTGGCCTTCTTCATCGCCTTGACCGCGTCCGCGACCTTGGCGGGGCGGTGATATGCAAAGTTTTCCATTTTATGTTTCTCCCCGCCTTACTCTGCTGCCTTCTTCATCGGCTGCAATGTCTTCCACACCACCTGTGGCGTTGCCGGCATCGGCACGTCGCGCACACCAAGCGCGTCGGTCACCGCATTCATGACGGCAGCCGGCGAGGCAATGGCGCCAGCCTCACCGCAGCCCTTCATGCCCAACGGATTGCTCGGGCATGGCGTGCAGATGAAGCCGAGCTTGAAGGACGGCACGTCGGCGGCGCGCGGCATGCAGTAATCCATGTAGGAGCCGGTCAACAGCTGGCCGGAGTCGCTGTCGTAGACGCAACCCTCGGTCAAAGCCTGGCCAATTCCCTGCACGATGCCGCCATGTACCTGACCTTCGACAATCATCGGGTTGATGATATTGCCGAAGTCATCGACTGCTACGTAGTTCGCAACCGTGGTGACGCCGGTGTCGGGATCGATCTCGACCTCGCAGATGTGCACGCCCGCCGGGAACACGAAGTTCGCCGGGTCATGGAAGGCACCCTCCTTGAGGCCTGGTTCGATTTCGGAGGAATTGAACTTGTGCGCCACATAGGCAGACAAGGCCACTTCGCCGAAAGCCATTTTCTTATCGGTCCCCTTGACTGTGAACGAGCCGTTCTTGAACTCCACGTCATCCGCCGAAGCTTCCATGACCGCGGCTGCAACCTTCTTTGCTTTGGCTTCGATCTTGTCGAGCGCCTTGGAGATCGCGGTCATGCCGACGGCACCCGAGCGCGAGCCGTAAGTGCCCATGCCGAACTGCACCTTGTCGGTGTCGCCATGCACGATCGAGACGTTGTTGATGTCGATACCGAGGCGGTCGGAGACCAGCTGGGCGAAGGTCGTTTCGTGACCTTGGCCATGGCTGTGGGAACCGGTCAAGACTTCAACCGTACCAACCGGGTTCACTCGTACTTCCGCCGACTCCCAGAGGCCGACGCCAGCACCAAGCGAGCCAATGGCAGCGGACGGAGCAATGCCGCAGGCCTCAATGTAAGCGGAGAAGCCGACGCCACGCAGCTTGCCGGCGCGGGCCGATGCCGCCTTGCGGTCGGCGAAGCCCTTGTAGTCGGCAATGTCGAGCGCCTTGTCGAGGGCCGCGGCGTAGTCACCTGCATCGTAGCACATGATGACCGGCGTTTGGTGCGGGAACGAGGTGATGAAGTTTTTCCGGCGAAACTCCGCCGGGTCCATCTTCATCTCGCGGGCCGCGGTTTCTACGATGCGTTCGACAACATATGTGGCTTCCGGACGGCCGGCGCCGCGATAGGCGTCAACCGGCGCGGTGTTGGTATAAACCGCGTCAACTTCCGCGTAGATGCTCGGGATATTGTACTGGCCTGAGAGCAGCGTTGCGTAGAGATAGGTCGGCACGCAGGATGCGAAGGTGGAGAGATAGGCTCCCATCGCCGCCTTGGTATGCACCTTGAGTGCGGTGATCTTGCCGGATGCATCGGTGGCAAGCTCCGCATGAGTGACATGATCGCGGCCGTGGGCATCCGCGAGGAAGCTTTCGCTGCGCTCCGCCGTCCACTTGATGGGCCGGCCGCCAATCCGCTTCGAGGCCCAGACGCAAACTACTTCTTCGGCGTAGATGAAAATCTTGGATCCGAAGCCGCCGCCAACGTCGGGCGCGATGACCCGAAGCTTGTGTTCAGGCGCCAGACCATGAAAAGCCGAGATCACAAGCCGTGCCACATGCGGGTTCTGGCTGGTGGTGTAGAGTGTGTAGCTTTCGGTTCCGGTGTCATAGGAGCCGATTGCCGCACGCGGTTCCATGGCGTTGGGAATGAGCCGGTTGTTGACGAGATCGATCTTGGTCACATGGGCAGCTGATTTGAACGCGGCATCGGTTGCCGCCTCATCGCCCAACGACCAGTTGAACACCCGGTTGTCGGGAGCGCCGTCATGGACCTGCGCTTTCGACTTCATGGCCTTGCCGGCATCCACGACATGCGGAAGCACGGCGTACGACACTGCCACCGCCGCGGCCGCTTCTTTCGCCTGTTCCTTTGTTTCCGCCACGACGACCGCAACATGGTCGCCGACGTAACGCACCTTGCCCTGGGCCAGGATGGGATGCGGGCCAGCCTTCATCGGTGAACCATCCTTCGAGTGGATCATCCAGCCGCAGATCAGGCCGCCGATTTTGTCGGCCGCCACATCATCGCCCGTAAACACGCCGACGACGCCCGGCATCTTCTTGGCCTTGGCGGTGTTGATGGACTTGATTGAGGCGTGGGCATGCGGGCTGCGAACGAAATAGGCGTAGGTCTGGCCCTTGAGATTGATATCGTCGGTGTACTGGCCCTTGCCGGTGATGAAACGCTGGTCTTCCTTGCGCTTTACGCGTGCGCCGATTCCGGTCTCGCTCATTCCCGTTCTCCCTTACATTGCTTCCGCGCCGGCCTTAACGGCGGCGACGATGTTGTGATAGCCAGTGCAGCGGCAGATATTGCCTTCAAGCTCGTGACGGATGGTTTCCTCGTCGAGCTTCTTGCCCTTGCGCTTCACGATATCCACGGCCGCCATGATCATGCCGGGGGTGCAGAACCCGCATTGCAAACCATGATGCTCGCGAAATGCCTCCTGCATCGGATGCAGTTTGCCATTCTTGGCGAGGCCTTCGATCGTGGTTACCTGCGCGCCTTCGCAAGACATCGCCAGCGCGGTGCAGGACTTTACGGCCTTGCCGTCCAC
>JBJXGL010000408.1:0-5702 GCA_046160365.1 Aestuariivirga sp.
TGGCGTCGACCGTCGGCGGTGCGCTCAATTCCATCTTCAGACGCCGCACGCTCAACCAGCTCGAACGGCTCGACGACCGCAGTTTGCGCGACGTGGGCCTGACCCGCGCCGACATCGAGTCGCTCCGCAATCGCTGGTAGGGCGGAACGGAACCTGTTGCCACTTGGAACCCCGGCGGAAACGCCGGGGTTTTGCCCTTTGACGATGGAAACAGCCAGGAATAACGTCGGCTCATTGTGAGAAGGGGCATTGAATGATGGCGCGAATCCCGACGGCATTTCCGTTTCTGATTGTCGTCTTCATGGCCATTCCGGCAGGTCATGGAGTTGCTCTCGACGAACTCAAGCTGGAAGGTGCTGCGTTTCTGGACGAAGAGGCTTGCGCCAAGGGGCTCACGGCGGAGGGCTGCAATCTTTCGTTCCAGCTTACCGGCGCAGCAGCAAAGACCCTCTATGACGGCATGGCGGACACGCCGGTCAAGGAAGAATGTACCGGCGGCCTCGAAAAATCGGATGGCAAGGGATTGCACTGCATCGCCTATGAAGACGGCACCGCAGCGTGCGATTTCGGCTACCATTTCGGGAAGAAGGAGTTTGGCGGAAGCAGCGTGAGCTGCTGATTGCATGTCGCAATCCAATTGCCCCGCGCCGCAGGCATTTTTGACAATCCGCTCTTAGCGCGCAACTCTCCTGCGATGACGCCCTCGAATCTCGCGCAAGAGTCCAGCATCCACGCAAGCTACCGGCTCGGCATCCTCCTCGTGGCGGGATCGGCGATCACCTGGAGCTTCGGCGGCGCCATTGCGCGCTTTATCGAAACCGGAGACAGCTGGGCGATCGTGTTCTGGCGCTCCGTCTTCGCGGCCGCATTCCTGATCTGCTTCATGCTGCTGCGCGATGGCCTTCGCGGGACGATCAATCTGTTTCGCGACATGGGCTGGCCGGGGCTTGGGGTGTCAATCTGTTTTGCCACCGCATCCACGTCATTCGTTGTGGCTCTGGCGCATACGACGGTCGCCAACATCCTCTTGATGCAAGCGGGTGTTCCTTTGCTCGCGGCCTTCATGGCGTGGATATTCTTCGGCGAGCGGATTGCGATTTCCACCATGCTTGCAATCGCGGCAGTGATCGCGGGTGTTGCGGTGATGGTCTCCGAGTCCTTCACCGGCAAGGTTTCGCCTCTCGGCGATGGGCTGGCGCTGCTCATCACCGTGATGTTCGCGGCGGCGACCGTGATCACGCGCCGCCATCGCAGCGTGCGCATGACGCCAGCCGTGTGCCTCGGCACAATGATTGCAGCGGCCGCTTCCGCGACACTTGCGAGCAGCTTTGCCGTTACGGCTCACGACATGGCGTGGCTCTTCGCCTTTGGGGCGATCAATCTCGGCTTGGGGCTTGCGATGTTCGCGACCGGCGCGCGGCTCATTCCTTCCGCAGTTGCGGCACTCGTGGGAACAGTCGAACCTGTGCTAGGGCCGATCTGGGTGTGGCTGGTTCACAGCGAAGTGCCGAGTACGATGACGCTAACAGGCGGCGCAATCGTATTCGCCGCCCTGCTTGCGCACTTGCTGATCGACTTCGCGCGGCAGCGCAGTCAGTAACTGCGGCATTCCTTGTAGGCGCGGTTGTAGACGCGGCGCCACTTCTCATTGGTCTTGACGCCACCTACCACCGTTCCGCCGACACCGCCGATGATAGCGCCGCGGCTCACGCTGTGTTTGCCGCCGACGGCCGCTCCGACCAGCGCGCCGAGACCCGCGCCCACCGCTGTTCCCAGCAGCACGTTACCGGCATGTGCACGGTGGTTTGCCACATCGCGGGCATATTCGCGGCAATAGGCTTTACTGTTCCGCGCGAAGGCATCGGAAACAGGAGCGGCGATCAGAGTGGCAGCGGTCAGAGCAACGAACAGGTTCTTGAAGCGCATGGGATGGGTTCCTTCATTCGAGGGCGTTGCATTTGTTTAGCCCGGAACTTGTGGCGATTCTAGGTAAGACGCGCCGGAAATCCGGGAGCGCGGAGATCGGTGCCGAGCGCATCTTCGAGCAGTTTGGCGATCTGCGTCGATTGCGCGCTTCCGCCATAGGCTGACTTGCCGCTCAGGAAAGTTTGCTGCGTGAGCGTGGCCAGATCGAGCGGCACGCCGAACTCCTTTCCGAAGCCCAGCGCGAAGCCCAGGTCTTTCAGCGCCAGGTCCATGGTGAAGGCGATGTCGTAGCTGCCATTGAGGATGAGTTGGCCTTCAGTCTCGTGCACGAAGCTTGTGCCGGAGCTTGCCGCAATGGCAGCCCAGGCCTGCGCCAGATCGAGGCCGCCGCGTTTGGCCAGCATCAACGCTTCCGCGTCGGCAACAAGATGGATGAAAGCCAGCATGTTGGTGATGACCTTGATCACCGCCGCGGCGCCAAGCGGCCCCATGTGGAAGATTCTGTTTCCGATCGCTTCCAGAGCCTTCTTGTGAGTTTCGAAGAGCGCGATGTCTCCACCCGCAAGCACGGTGATTTCGCCGCGCGCGGCAAGATGCACCCCGCCGGTCACCGGTGCTTCGAGCATGTGAATGCCGTGCTCTTCCGCAATTCGCGACAGCCGCAAGATGTCGTCGCGGCCAAGCGTCGAGTTCTCGATCCATGTTGCTCCCGGTTTCAGCGCGCCCACTATCTTCATGAGCACCTTTTCCGACGCGGCAGGGTTTGGAAGGCATGTGAAAACGTGGTCTACGGACTTCGCGAGTTCTTCGGGCGAAGACGCCCATGTCGCTCCCGCCTCGAGATGGCGTTCAGCGAGTGTCTTGTCGATGTCGTGGACAGTCACTTCGAAACCGTTGCGGATGAGGCTCATCGCCAGATGGCCGCCGAGATTGCCGAGTCCGATATAGCCATAACGCATCAGCGCACCACCGCGTTGGTGGCTTCGAGGTGCAGCTTGTCGCCGGTGTAGGGATGAGCGCGGGCTACATCTTCATTGAGTTCGATGCCAAGCCCCGGCTCCGTGGGCGGAATGACGTAGCCCTCCTCCCAGCGGATCGGCTTCTTCAAAAGTTGCGCGTGGAAGCCGCTCCAGGTTTCGATGCTTTCGAGGATGAGGAAGTTCGGCAGCGATGCCGCGTAATGAATGTTGGCCGCGCCTTCGACCGGGCCTGCGTAGAGATGTGGTGCAATCTGCGCATAGTAGGGCTCGGCCATGCCGGCGATCTTCTTGGCTTCCCAGATGCCGCCGACACGGCCCAGCGCCATCTGCAGGATCGACGCCGAACGGCATTCGAGCACGCGGGCGAACTCATACTTGGTGGTGAGGCGCTCGCCCGTGGCGATCGGTATCGACGTGGCGCGCGCCACCAGCGCCATTTCCTCCGGCTTCTCGGGTGGCGTCGGCTCCTCGAACCAGAGCGGATTGTAAGGCTCGATCTGCTTGGCAAAGCGGATGGCGCCCGACGTCGTGAATTGACCGTGCGTGCCGAAGAGAAGATCGGCCTTGGTTCCCACCGCCTCGCGGATCAGCTTGCAGAACTTGACGCAAAGTTCCATCGATTCAAGCGAAGGCTGACGCGGATCGAAGGCGGAGTAAGGCGCCGCCGGATCGAACTTGACGGCGGTAAAGCCGATGCTCGCGTAATACGCGGCGCGCTCGGCCGATTGTTCGGCGTTCCAGAAAATCGAGTCGTCCTGGCCCTTTTCATGGTCCGGATAAATGTAGGTGTAGGAGCGTAGCTTCTCATGCACCTTGCCGCCCAGCAGATCGTGCACCGGCTTGCCGAGCGCCTTGCCGTTGATGTCCCACAGCGCGATTTCGATGCCGGAGAGAACGCCCATGAGGGACACGTCCGGGCGCTGGGTGTAGCCCGAGGAATAAACCCGCCGCCATAGGGCCTCGATCTGGAACGGGTCGGTGCCCTCGACATAACGCGCGAAGACATCCTCGATCGCGGCCTTGATCACCTTGGGGCCGAAGGTATCGCAATAGACTTCGCCGATGCCAGTGATGCCATTGCTGGTTGTCAGCTTCACAAAGATAAAGTATCGCCCGCCCCAGCTCCGCGGCGGATTGCCGACGATGAAGACTTCCAGATCCTTGACTCTCATGGCGTGCCTCCCAGCCCGATCTAGCAGGCCATCCGGGCCATGCCTGTTGAAAAGATTTCAACCACGTTGAGTGAACTGCTATTGGAAATCAATACCCGCACCGCGCTAATCCAGCCAATGCCAGTCACCACAGCCCTTGATTCTTATCCGGCCAGCACCTGCCGTCGAACCACTCGAGAACATCAAGTATGATTTTCGACTTCATCATCGTTGGCGCGGGTTCTTCCGGCTGCGTTCTCGCGGAACGGCTGACGGCGAGCGGGAAACATTCCGTCCTGCTCCTTGAGGCGGGCGGCAGCGACCGGCGCTTCTTTGTGCAAATGCCGCTCGGCTACGGGAAGACGTTCTACGACAAGACCATCAACTGGGCCTATGTCGCCGAACCCGATCCGGGCCTCAACGGGCAAGCCGACTACTGGCCACGCGGCAAACTTCTGGGCGGATCGAGTTCGATCAACGCCATGGTTTATGTGCGCGGGCATTCCGAGGACTACGAGGATTGGAAGCGTGCCGGCAATCCCGGCTGGGGCTGGAGCGATGTGCTCAAGACCTATCGCGACATCGAGGACAACGAGCAAGGTGGCAACGAATGGCGCGGAAAGGGCGGGCCCCTCTTCATCCGCCGCGCCACGCTCGATCATCATCCACTTGTGCAGCCGTTCATCGAGGCAGCCAAGAAAACCGGCCTCGCGCACAATCCCGATTTCAATGGCGCGGAGCAGGATGGTGTTGGCACATTTCAGCTCACCATCAAGAACGGTATCCGCAATTCGGCGGCGCGCGCGTTTCTCAAGCCCGCGATGAAGCGGAAGAATTTGCGCGTCGAAATCCATGCCCTGGCAAGCCGCATTCTCTTTGAAGGCACGAAGGCCATCGGCGTTGAGTACATCCAGAGTGGCGAAACCAAGAAGGCGCTTGCAGGCCGCGAAGTGATTGTAGCCAGCGGCGCCCTGAATTCACCTCAGCTTTTGCAGTTGTCCGGCGTCGGCCCAAAGGAACTCTTGAAGAAAGTTGGGATCGGTGTGCGCGTCGCGAACCCAAATGTCGGCGCGCATCTCTCGGATCATCAGGGCATCAACTACACCTGGCGTATGAATGTGCCGACGATGAACGATGTGTTGCGGCCTTGGTGGGGAAAGCTCAAAGTCGGCCTTCAATATCTGCTGACGCGGGGTGGCCCGCTCTCACTCAGCGTCAATCACGGCGGCGGATTTTTCCGCACCGATCAAAGCCGTGCTCGCCCGAACATGCAGCTCTACATGCAGGCGTTCTCGACACTCGTTCCGAAACCAGGCGAGCGGCCCCTGCTCTCGCCCGACCCGTTTTCAGGCTTCTCGCTCGGCCTTTCAAATTGCCGGCCGACCAGCACGGGCGAGATCACAATCCGCTCGGCCGATCCGCGCGAGAGACCGCGCATTGCGGCGAATGTTTTCTCGACCCACAACGATGTCGAGGAAATGCTGCTGGCGGTAAAATATCTCCGGCACATCGCGGCGCAGGAACCGCTCAATAGTCTGATGGCGGAAGAGTTGCGGCCCGGGCCTGCCGTCAAAAGCGATGAAGAACTTGTCCACGACTTCCGCCAAAGAAGCGGCACCGTCTATCATCCCTGCTGCACCTGCCG
>JBJXGL010000409.1:0-23783 GCA_046160365.1 Aestuariivirga sp.
ACGTCCTGAATATCGCCCGCATCTTTTTCGCGGGCCACCATCGGCGCCGCCAGAAGCTGTTGTTCGCTGAGGCTATGGGAATGCATCCAATGGGTGCCGGTGGTCAGCTCGAAGTCATGGGCGTCGGTCTGGCCCATAGCCAGCGCGCCGCCATCGGGGCGGGCGCGATCCTGGTTGGCGGGCGCTTTGGCCTGTCCGTGCCAATGCATTTGCAGCGGTTCGCTTGAGCCATTGAGAAGATCGCCGGAAAAGCGGTCGCCTTCCCGGGCCATGATCCCAGGCTTGCCATTTGATCCGAGCACACTGAACACAGTGGCCGCCTTCTTGTTCACCTCAAGTGTACGGGAAGCCACGGAGAGAATGGGCGTTGCCGCCAAAGCGGGCGGCCAAGGCGCTCCGGCCATGAACGCGCCGGCCGCTCCAGCGGACGATGTGAGAAAGGACCGGCGATTTGCTTTCGCGAACGTTTGGTTCTGGCGCATGGCGAACTCCGTTGGGCTGACGTTTTCCATCGTTGATTGCTAATCACAATCCGGCGATGACTTTTTCGAGCTTCGCCCGAACCTTCCCGGCGGCCTGTTTCAACGCGGGATTATCAATCGCCTGCATGGAGGCGAGCGGATCGATTGCGGCCACTTCGGTCTGGCCGCTGCCCGCGTCACGGACGACGACGTTGCAGGGCAGCATCGTTCCGACCTTGTTTTCGAGCAGCAGGGCTTCGTGGGCCAATGCGGGATTGCAGGCGCCGAGGATTTTATAGCTTGGATAGTCGACGCCGATCTTCTTCTTCAGCGTCGCGCTGACGTCGATCTCGGTGAGGATGCCGAAGCCCTCGGTTTTCAATACCTCCGTCGCGCGGGTCACCGCTTCGCCGAAAGGGACGGACAGCATTTTTGCAAGATAATACGACATGTTTTTTGTCCTTCGCTCGCTATTGCCGCTTGCCGAAGAACAGGTACTTGGCGAACACGGCCACGCATAGGATCAAGAGCGCAACGAATAGCGCCCCTACCCATCCCATGCCCCACATCATCGGGCCTGCGTCGGTGTATTGGTACATTTTCGTATCCTCGTTCAGTTGACAAATTGTGCGTCTTCACGCTCGTCCCGCCGGCGTTAGCGGTTTGGTTTGCTTCAATGCTTGCTGCTTGCCCTCCGGACGCTCGCGATAGCTTCCTGTTGCAAGTGCAATGAGAAGCAGCAGGCCTGCGGCCGGGAGGCCCAAATCCTCGGGGATGCCAAGCTGGAGCGCTGCCGCCAAGCCGACGAGCGACCACAGGAACGGGATGATCGAGAGCCATGGGACCCACGAGCCGCGCGCCAGCAATAGCAAGCCGATAGTGAAAATGGTGGTTGGGCAGGGCGCCACTCCGAACATCGGCCCCGCCATCAACCCGTGCCCGGCCAGTATGCCCAGCACCGGGTAAATCAGCAGCGCGTACAGGAGGAGGGCGAGGCCCGCCCCTGACCGCAAGCGCGGCGCGACGGTGAACACTATGCAGTTCGCCCTGGTGGCGCTTGCGGCGAACAGGATGGCTTGCAGGACAAAGAATGCGGCGAAACCTGGCGCAAGGGGATTGATTGTGGAAAAGTACAGGAAATGATAGCCGATCCCGTTGCGCACCCAGAGGATGGCCAATACCGCCGGGATGAGGCAACTGCCGCGCAACCGCTTCAACCATAGCGCGGCAAAGGCGAGCAGCCCCGCGCAATAGGCGACGATCTGGAGCGGCCAGATGGCTGCGTTGTAGGCGGCAAAAATGCCAAGAGTCGGTTCCACAAATCGTGGTTTTGCTGACTTTGACGATGGCGTCCGCCGGGGCCGTGATCCCGGGCTTCGGCCGCTCTTCAACGGCCTTCTTGCCAGGACCCAAATAGACAAGCGCTTTCATCGCAGCATTCCTTTGCGGTTGCGAAAACAGTACCTATGCCGTGAATGCGCGGGTGCCCTCATAGGCCTTTCGCTTCATCGGGCAGACTCACGGCTATGAACTTGCTCATCGGGTTTTCCTTCGCAGCGTTTCATCGGTTGGCGTTGCGGCGACGGCGCGCTTCACTCGGTCGTCTTGCCGTCGAATGTCTCGGTGTCCTTTTCCGCTTCGGCGCGCGTTGCGTGGACAACGCCGTCGCGGTGATTTGGCGGCGCGTAGATGGTGTAGAGTTTCAAGGCGGCCTTGCCGGTGTTGACGATGTTGTGCTTGGCGCCGGCGGGGACGACAATGGCGAACCCAGGGGTGACAGGCCTGCTGACGCCGTCCAGGATGGCCTCGCCGTTTCCCTCTTCGACGCGAAAAAACTGGTCCAGCTGGTGGATTTCCATACCGATCTCTTCGCCGGGTTTCAGCGACATGATCACGAGCTGGCAGTTCTTCGCCGTGTAAAGCACACGCCTGAAATCGGCATTGGCGACGCTCAAGGTCTCGATATTCTCCACAAAACCTTTCATCGCGACGCTCCTTCGTTGGATAGGGTTCAGCCTAGGCTTGCGCGCATCTGCAGAGGTAAACTCGGAAACTACTCAGGAGATGCGTGTCTGCCTTGTTCCGCGGAGTGCCTGAAAGCGCCTCCTGAGTAGTTTCCGAAGCTATCGCGGCGGGTTTGCCGCCGGGTATGACGAAGCCGAGATCTGCATCAGGCATAGCTGCCAGAAGGCGCACCGATCTGTTGCGACCAGCCCATGCAGTGGTGTCCCCGGCGGCTATGGTTCGCGGTATGCTGCGGCTCTACGGTTGTCAATGAACGGTTTGAGCACAGCCCTCAGGTGGACACGCAACGTGCCGTTAACAGACCTGAGGGATTCGGACAGCCGCGTCCTAAGTGATCCGAATCCACCTTCCTGTCGAAGGTGCGCGACCTGCGGTAAGGACAAACAGCAAGTAGTGTCCCGGCGGGGCTACATTGCCATTGGGTGGCATGCGCACTTGAACTGCTCCCGGATCGGTGCCGACAATCGAACACTCGATCAGCCGCTGAGTCATGTTGAATCCGTGGGTGACGGCACCGGGCCGCGCCAATACGACCTCGGCGACACCGGCCGGATTCGGTGTCTGCACCGAAATCACCGCGCCGTATGCCGCCGATGCGGGCGCTGCCGTGATCACCGGTCGCGTCAAAGTGAAGTATGATGGATAGTATCTCTCGTGCTGGGTCGTTTCACCCGACTTCCACTGCCCTGGCCTGTCGCCGCCCATGAGCACGCTGCCATCGGCAAGTAGAATTGCGGCCGAATGATAGCCGCGCGGTATCGTCATCGTGGCGCAAAGTTCCCAGCCGGCAGCGGGATTGCGCGGATCAAAAATTTCTGTCGGGCCGCCGTCGGCTGCATCGATACCGCCCGCGAGGAATACGCGTCCGTCCGGAAGCAGCACGGTATTGACCTGGTGCGAACGGCCTTGATTGAGGTTGGGCAAGCTCGTCCATGCCGGTGTCGCCTGCGAGAGATCGATCCACTCAGAAGACTGTTGCGCTGGCGCGAAGTCGCCACCCGCGATGAGCACTTTTGCCTCGTAGTTAGGGGGCCGCAACGGCAGCACGACCGACGTGCCTTTCTCGCCGCCGGAGCTCCGCTCGCCGGCGATGGTATTGAAGGATTCGACATTCGCCACTCCCGCCGCGCTCGCATCGAAGCGCTGAGTCGGAACGTGCGGTCCCGCGATGAAGAACTTGCCGGTAGGTAGCAGATATGTCCACGGATAGAATTCATGATGGAACATGCTTGTTGGCACGGTGTTTGGCGCGGACCAGGTGCCTGCCGCGCCATCGAAGATTTCGATCGATTTGGATGACGAGCCAAAGAGCGTCATGAGCTTCCGGTCGGCCAGCATCAACGTCGTCGAATAGAAGCGGTCGTGGGCCGTTGGTTGCTTGCGCGACCAGGTACGTGAGGCTGGATCGAACTG
Source organism: Aestuariivirga sp. (assembly GCA_046160365.1). Classification (GTDB taxonomy): domain Bacteria; phylum Pseudomonadota; class Alphaproteobacteria; order Rhizobiales; family Aestuariivirgaceae; genus Aestuariivirga. Next base: position 3,900 of record JBJXGL010000409.1, read on the forward strand.
GAACGTTTGCCTCGGCGTGAAGCCGCCATGCACAACCACCGTGCCCGCCGCATCGGCTAGGAACTCGTGCTCCGCCGACCAGATGTTGGCCAGCGGCCGGTCATGCACCGGCTGGGTGACATCGAATGGCTGATTGGCTGGCGCAGACACCGTGCCAGGGTCGGCAGAGTAATCGAACACCCGGCTCTGATCGTCACGGGTGTCGCCGTAGCCGAAGTATAAGACCTGCTGCGAATGCGGGAGCAGGCAGGCGTGCATGAAGCAGACTTCGGGGGCGGCGGGCACGAGCTTCCACTCGCCGCACAGGAATTGTTCGCAGCGATGATGATCGACATCTGGGCAGCTGTTGTCGCATGTCGCGGTAGGAAATCCGATTGTCTTCTTGAGTTTCTTGACCTGCGCGTCGGTGAGCCAGACAGTTTGTTTCGAACGCACGAGGCCTGCCAACCCTTGCATCATGTGCATCTCGACGTGGCAGTGGAAAAGGAAGTCTCCGCACAGAATGTGCTTGCGAGCATCCTTCGGCCGGTGCTTCGGATCTTGGCCGAGCTGCATGTCCGGCGGCAGAAGGATGGCTGGCGGCGTCACCGTATCGACCATGAATGACTCCGCCGGGCCAATGCTGCGGACATCGATGGTCTCGTTCGCGAATTTCCAGCGCTTCCCATGTGTGTGAAAGTTGTGCCAACCCATGCTGAGGTCGAGATTGAACACGTACCAGCGAATCTTCTGACCAGCCCGTGCGACGACTGTCGGCGAATTGCCAACGAAGCTGCGGCCATTGAAACAGAATGTCGGAATTCCCGCGCCGTCTTCGGTTACCGTGTGAAGCACGGTGCCTGGGGTGAACCGCACCTTGCCGCCTGGGCGGATGCGCACTTCGGGTGGGTCAAAACGCATGTCGATTGGATTGAGATCGACGATCGCTACCGTTGCTTCCAGCTGTTCGCCGACGGCCACGACGATCTTGCCCTGCATCTGCTGATGGATTTCACAGTGATACGTGTAGGTGCCTTCGACGCCGAGCGTCACTTCAAACACAGGACTCGCGGGCGAAAATGGCCCGCTGTTGAAGGCGGGGACGCCGCTCGTCCTGCTCATCATGTGGAAGAACAACGGGACATGGAGCATATCGTCTTCGTCGCAGGACCGATGGGCATAGTCGAGTTGCGCCCATTCCTCGAGAAAATGAAGCACGCCGCGATGCTCGAAATCACGCCACTGTCCATGCCCTCCATGCTGCCCGTGACCGCCTCCATGGCCACGGTCATTCTCGTCGTCGGAATGACCGCCGTGGTGCTCGGCAGGGCTCGCTGGCATTCCTAAAATTCGCGCGTTGGCGCGATGGGGTTTGTGGGAACCGTGAGGCGTCGGCTCAACTTCGTCATCCTCGCCGAGCTCACGGCAGCGACGTTTGACGAATTCCGCGACAAGTGGGGGCAGGACGAAACTCGATGTTCGCGCCGCGCCCTTGGGAAGAACAATGATGCCGCCGAACAGACCGCGATTCACGCTCTCGGTGATATGGTGGGAGTGGTCGTGAAAGGGCCAAGCCCCCACCATCTCCTCGGTGACATCGTAACGGTACGTCCAGGTTTGCCCGGGACAGATTTCATCCGATCTGCGGCCGTCTGTAGTCTCTGTGCCGAATGGCCATGATCCGTCGGAGTCGGCGCCGTAAATCAAGCCGTGCACATGGAAACTGTGCGGCATCACATCGCCATTCAAGACGTGAACGTGGAGGCGCTCGCCGGGATGCGCATAAATGATGCTTCCGGGTACGCGATGGGTGTAGATCGGTTCGTTTACATCGGCGAGCACCAGCTTGTCGGGCTTGGGAATGAGATAATCTGGATCGAGATACTCACGATAGACCAATGCGTCGACGCGGCGCGCATTGACCTCCGAGACGGGGATGGTGGCGTCCTCGTGTCCGGTATTGCGCATGCAATCGCGGCGGTAGCGCGCGGCGGCGTGTGCGCTTGGTTCGACGGGGCTGTAGCCGAGAATTCCTTCGATCTTGAGGTAAACGTGCCGAATAGCCATCGGGGCCTCCCCTGCTGAAGAAGGTGCTGCCGTCCCCTGACAAATGACCCAAGTCTGGCGTACTAACCGGGGTCCGCGATTTTGCGGACCTTCCAGCTCACTGACCTTGCGGAATTTACCAGAATATTGGACGCCTGACCACTGGCAAACATGCAATCGAGAACGCGCCTTCGTTTCAACTGGTTTGGCCTTGGAAGCTGCTGAGCTAAGAGCCCCCGCCCAGCGATCGGGGCGAGGGCAATATTGTGGCAACAGAGCGCTATGGAGACGGGTTCTCAAACAGCGCGGCAACCTTCGCCCAACGCTCGCCGCAGCCGGTACCGCCGCGCTCGGTGTAGGACGCGACCGGGAACCGGGCATAGGCGGGCAGCCAATTCCCGACCTTGCTGCGGCCGTTCGAACCGGTGAGGAAGTCTCGAATGATGCCCTTCTGCACCTTGGCGGTTTCGCCCTTGTTGCCGTCGGCAACGGTCGCCCCGCCAAGCTCGGACAGGATACCGTGCAGCACCTCCTTGCCTGCAAGCAAGGCGAGGAACGCCTCGTCCGGCTGCCAGGTGGCGGACATGTCCACGCCCATCTTGACGCCAGCCGCTTCGACAACCGCCGAGCCTGCTTCCAAAGCCTCTGCTATCGCGAAAGCGAGGACTTGCAGGACCTCGTCATCGGTGAGTTTGAGCAGCTGCGCAAAGATGACAACGGTCTGATATTCGTCGTATCCGGGCCGAACGAGATAACTGCACTCAGGATCGAGGCCCACGCGTTCGAGGATGGTCCTTCGCCTTTCCTCGAACGCTTGCTGTGCTATCGACTGCATGACCGAAGCCTTGATCTCGGGCTTGTCGGCCCGCTGCGGATCGGGCTTGACCTGCCAGAGACCCGAGCCCGCGATCATGTGGGCGACCGCCAAGCGCAACGCCAGTTGCGGATGATTGAGAAGCTCAAGCCGCACGGCGGCGTGACGATGCAGGGCGAAGTAGTTCTGCATCGGTCTGGTCAGTTCCAGCTTGTCGGGCTTGGCGCTGGTATCCGCCGTGCCATTGCTCTTGGCCTTGCGCTTGCGAAGTTCGGCACGGGGCAGATAGCCTTCATGGGTCTCAACCTCACCGCGCTCCGACACGGTGATAAAGACGGCGCCGCCCTTCTTCTTCGCCACCTTCTCGTAGTCCCAATCATGGAAGCGCTGGCCCTGCTCCATGATCTCGACACGGGTCCAGCCCTTGGCTTCCAAGTCCGACTTGCGCTTGGCGATGGCCTCGTTCTGGAGGGTCCAGAACGTGTCGGGATTGGCGAAGTAGCTCTCCTCTCCGAACAGGTCCGAGACGATCTCGCCGGTGTAGCTGGCGAGGTCGAAGATGGCGTTGCCAGTGGGGATTTGCTCGCCGCCAAGAAGCCAACGCTTGAGATAGCTGCCCCTCGGAGCTTGCTGTTCCGGGTCCTCTAACAGCGCGAGCCAATCCTTCTGCTGCTGCTTGGTGGCGAGGGTCAATGATCGAAGCGTCTCGCCGTCGATCTCCTCGGTCCGGTAGGCTTGTCTAATCTTCGGCAGGAGATTGGCGATGGCCAATCGGCGCTTCACCATGATCTCGGTGACGCCGAACGTGTCGGCGATCTCCGCGACGGTCCGGCCTTCTTTCAAGAGCCGCTGGAAGGCTTCGAACTGGTCCATTTCGTCCATCGGAAGGCGTTGCGTGTTCTCGATCAAGGATGCCTCGACCGCCGCCGCGTCGTCGCCCTTGGCCATGACGGCACAGGGGATGGCTTCGATTTCAAGGCCTTCCTTTTCGAGGGACAGCGCGGCCATGTAGCGCCGCCTTCCGGCGACGATCTCATAGCCTCTGCCGTTCTTGCGAACGAGTAGGGGTTGGAGAATGCCGCGCTGCCGGATGCTGGGTATGAGGTCGGCGTAGTCGGCATTCCTTACACCATGCCGGACATTGGCTTTCGCTACGGAGAGTTCGCACAAGGCGATATGCATGAGTTCCATTTGAGGGTCCTTTCAGGTCTGGGGTTTGGCGCTGAACAGGTCCAACTGGTTCCGGGCCGCTTCGTCGAAGAGGCCGAGGTCGCAGGGCCGTTGCGGCCTTTCCGGCCGCATCGGCTGAGCGGCCAGCACCATGAGCCGCTCGTAAATCGAGACGGGCCGCACACCGGGAATGAGCGTTTGCTCACCAATGAGCGTGGGCTCCGTCTCGAAGGTATTGGGAGGATGCTCGCTCATGCGGCCGCCTCCGCGTCGATGGCCTTCGCCTCGAAGGCGAGGATGTAATCGGCGGCCTTGGAGGCCATGCTCGCCGCCTTGAAGATGGCGCGCGCGTCCTCTTTCAGGACTTGCAGCCAATTGCCGATGTAGTCGGCATGGCGCACCGTCGGCACGATGCCGAGCGAGGCGCAGACGAACGCCGCTGCCATCTCGGCAACCAGTTCTTCGCGCGCATAGCCGCTTGAGCCGAACCGCGTAGTCAGGTCGCGGGCAAGCCGCGAAGCATGGCCCGCCCAGTGGCCAAGTTCATGAAAGGCCGTGCGGAAAAAATCGATCTGGTCCTTGAATGCGGACTGGTGCGGAATGCGGATGAAATCCTGCGATGGAACATAGAAGGCTTGATCGCCGCCGATGCGGAAATCAGCTCCTGTTGCCGCAATCAGCACCTCGGCATGTGGGATCGTCTCGCAATCTGGAAGCGGTGGGCGGACAATGAGCAGGCCTTCCGGCAACCCATCGCATTGCTCGGCATTGAAGACGGTGTAGCGCTTGAGGAAGGGAACGGCGTTTGGGTCCGATCCTTCGTCCCGCGCCCTTTGACGTTCCTTCTCGGGGATGAACTTGTCCGCGAAATAGACCGCCGTTCCATTCTCGCCCTTGCGGACGCATCCGCCCATGGCCAGCGCCTGCTTGAAGGTGAGCCAATGGGGCGAAGCAAAGCCGCGTTCATCCAGCGCCGCCCAAAGCAAGATGATGTTGATCCCGGAATAGCGGCGCTTGGTGAGGGCCTTGCGGGGCAGCGACAACGGCGACTGTCCGACGCCTGAGCGCCATGGCCGCACCCAAGGCACGATGCCGTTTTGAAGGTCATGGACGATCTTGTCCGTGATCGTCCGATACAAATTCTCTCGGGATTGGGTGACGGCCATCGCGGGTCTCCCTCGCTTCTCTCTCGCGTCCTTCCCCGGGAAGCGGGGTGGGCGGCGAAGAGCGACCGTTAGGCCCGCCGAACGAGGCCGGGCGCACCCGAAGGGCCGGAACGCAGTGGAGGACCGCGCGGCTGCGGGCGTTGTCGTTCTCTATGCTCCTTGAGGTCTTGCGCGGTTGCGCCCGGCCGCGGCGGGCCTAAAAGGGAGCGGCCGCCCACCCTGCGCGCCGGGGAAGGACTACCAAAAATGTCGCCGCCACTTCGGCGGCGTCGATGCGCGGGCCAGAGGCCCGCAAGCGCCAGCGATGGAAACCCGAAGGGCCGAGACCATCGAATTCAGAGAAATATTTCGGCACTGTGGGGGGCTCGGTTCATGACAGCGCGGTCCGCGCAGCGGAGGCGTCAATCGCCAAACGACGATCAAGATACCCCGGCGGACTCGTTACTGGTTCATTAAGATTTCGTCGATAGCCGTGAAGCGGGCGCTAAGGCTTCGCCAAAATTCTCCGACAGGGTTCGAGCACCTGACGACCATGTGCTTTCTCTACAAACGAACGCTCCGCCGCATGATGGCGGTGTTTCTTGGAGTCGTCATGGCGATTTCGACGATCGTCATAGATATGTCGGCCTCTCACGCGCGGGGTATTGAGATTTCCTGCTCAACAGTATCGGGTCCGGTCGCCGAGGGTGCCGCGAAGAGTTCCGTCGATCAGAAGACCTCAGCTGCCGGTGTCGCGGAACTGTCGCGGCTGGTTGAGAATAAGCAGCCCGGGGGCCCTGAGCGCGACGGCGCGAAAGCGGAATGCTGTGAAGCGTTCTGTGGTTCGGGTTTCAACCTTGCCCAAAACCAGTACGGATTGATCGCAATGGAGCCTGCCAGCTTCGAGCTGGCGGTGCGCGGCTGTTTGCACGGCCTCCGGCCGGAAGGCCTCAAGCGCCCGCCGAGAGTACCGGCAGATCAAAACTGGCGTGCGTGATCGACGGTAGTCCGCACGCCCTTTGAGGCTGTGCGGTTCTATCCGGAGATCATGTCGTGAAAATCAATCCACACTTCGCGCGCAACGACGCGAACATTCAGAATTCATTTGACGTCCCCGCCTTACGCGTCGCGGTGTTCGTCCTGGTCGATTCAGTCGTTCCCACGCTGTGTCATCAGGTCCGTCAGCCCGGCGAAAGCTTCAAGTCAGGCTCATGGGAGCCGGCACCATGACATACCTCGAACAAGACTTGCCCGGATGCAGGATTCGCGCATCGGTTCCGATCGCCGTGTCCGCTTCGAATACGCGAATCGTCACCGATATTCCGGCAGAGCGTTGGGACGAACTGGTCGCGGAATTCGCCGATGCCGCACACGAACAAACACATGCGCTCCGCGGCGCCTTGTGGCGCGCCAACCGGGTGGAAAGAGTCGCCGTGCTGCGGGAAGACCGGGTGATCGGTCTCGCACTCGCTGTGACCGTGATTGCCTGGCCGTTGCACCGTGGCATCGCATACATCAAATTCGGCCCGTTGTGGCGGCGCAGGAATGAGGGCGGAGATAGCAGCAATCTTGTTCACGTGCTCGACGCGTTGGTCGCGCACTTCGTCGAGAAGCGCCGATTGTGTCTGAAAATCCTTCCAGCGGCGGACCCGGACTGCATGAATATGCTGAGCGAGAGACTCACGTCGCTCGGCTTCTCGCGATGGCCCCTTCCGGACCCCAATCGCTTTCTTGTCAACTTGAGAGTGGACGAGGTCCAGCAGCGCGCGAGTCTGTCGAAGAGATGGCGCTACAATCTCAAACACGTTCTTCAACACGATCTCGGAATTGCCGTGGAACCCGGAGCGGATTCTCTCGCCACGTTTGACCGCATGTTTGGCGAGATGGAGCGCCGCAAGGCCTATCGAAGCGATTCTTGGTTAGACGTCTACGCGAGGCTCAAGCAGGATATGCCTGATGCCGTGAGACCCTCCGTGATCATCGTGCGGCAGAATGGCAACGCCGTCGCGGGCGCGGTGATCGGCCACATCGGCGATATCGCCTACTATCTTTTCGGCGCGACGAGCGACAGGGGCGCCCAGCTGAACGCCGGCTATGCCATGCAGTGGTGGATCGTCGGGTGGCTTCGCCAAAGAGGATTGCGATGGTACGAACTCGGCGGTGAAGCGGGTGGGCCGGGAATGCGCCGGTACAAGAAGGGACTTGTCGGGAAGGAGGGCGGGGTCGTGGCGCTTGCGGGCGAATTCAGCCTCTGCCGAGATCCGATGTCCCACGCCTTCGCGGTGGCGATCAATGGTTTGCGGACGGCCAAATCCGGGATGAAGGCGCTTCGGGCAAAGCTGCGTGCATGCAGTCATTCCGCGACGCGTCCGGGAGAGACATGATGGACCGCGGGAAAGTCATGCGGATCAGCGCCGTTCTGAGACTTTTTGCCCACGTGCAAGCAAAGACCATTTGATGATCTGGCAGCTTGCCAAATCTCCCGAAATTCGGCCATATGGTTCGCATAGGCGTTAGGGATGATGAAGCTATTCGAGGAACTGGCACGGAGGATCGCGGTGGCGCTGATGGCGTTATCGCTGATCCTGGCTGCCAATTCGAATGCTTTGATCGGTCACGCCGAGGCCGCGCCAGCCTCCTGCGATACGGCATCCCAGGGCGCTGACAAGTCCGAAAGCCTGGTGCTTAAGGCCGCTTCCGATGTCGTGGCCTCGTCCGCCGCGATCGAAGCCCAAGATTTGTGGGCGGGATCGAAGGGAAAAGGGAGCGGCGCCGTCCAGGGAGGCTGTTGCAGTCTTTTTTGCTCTCCGACCGGCGCAGTGCCGCAGTCGACTGAGACATTGAATCCGCTCTCCGCGGGGGTCGTCTGGGACTTGTATACGAAGTTCCTCGCTGATTTTCCTCAAGGCGGTCTGAAACGGCCGCCTCGCCAATCCGGAAACATCCGAACGCGTGCGTGACCAGGAGTAGGCCGCACGCCTCTTGAGGTTTTGCGGTCCCTTCCGGAGATCATGCGATGTTGCGATTGCTCGAAAAGGCGCCTCGGCGCGCATCCATTCAGATTATTTGCGCATATTGTGGTTTGCTCTCGGCAAGCGCTTTCGCCGTGACCGCGAATGCCGATGAAGGCAAAGGCGTGAATGGCGGCCAGGTCGTCGAGACCGGTTCGGTCCACGTCGAGTTCATTGGCGGCTCTGGATACGAACTTCTGATGTTCGCCGTGAGCGACATGAAGAATCGGCCGCTTGCAGTGTCCGGCAGCACCGCGTTCGTTTTGATCGAACGGAACGGCAAGCAGTACCGCATTCCGCTCCTGCCGGACGGCGACAATGTGCTGGCGGTACGCGTGGCTCCGCCGCTGAGACGCAATGTTCCGGTCGTGTTCATCGCCGAGCTTGCGAATGGCGCCCAGCTCAAGGCGCGATTCACTTCCCGTTGACACCGAATTCTCCTTTCACAGGACAACCAGATGCCGATCTCCCGCAGAAGACTTCTCGTTAGTGGTGCCGCTGCCGCCGCAGTTGTCGGCGGCGGAGCCGTGTTCACGGCGAAGCGGCTCGATACGGTCGGCCTGATGGAGGAGCACAATGAGTTCTATACGTCCTTGCCGATTCCGAAAATGCTGGATGCGCGCGCGCTTCAGAACCGGATCGCGTTGACCGCGCAAGCGGGAAGGGCGGAATTCCTGCCCAATTTCGAAGCGGACACGCTCGGCTATTCGGCGCCCTATCTCGGTCCTGTCATCCGTGTATATCGCGGCGATACGGTAACGATGACCGTCACCAATGTCATGGACAAGGTCACGACGGTCCACTGGCATGGGCTGTTCGTTCCCTCTGAATTGGATGGCGGCCCCTATGGCGTCATCGACCCCGGTCAGATTTGGCAACCGTCGCTCAAGATCGACCAACCCGCCGCGACGGCTTGGTATCATCCGCATCCGCATGGCGACACGGCGCGTCAAGTCTACAAGGGCCTAGCCGGATTGATCTATGTCGAGGACGGCTCGTCTGCCGATCTGGGATTGCCGGGCCGCTACGGCCTCGACGATCTGCCGCTCATTCTTCAGGACAGGACGATCGGGCCGGAAGGCGAGCTGATCTATGACGACTCGCCGATGGCGGTGATGCACGGTTCGCGCGGCGATACGATCGTCGTCAATGGCGCCATCGGACCCGTCGCCGAGGTGCCCAAGAGCATCGTCCGCCTCCGACTGCTCAATGGCGCGAATGCGCGAAATTTCCGGCTGACATTCGATGACGACCGCGACTTCCATGTGATCGCCAACGACAGCGGATTCCTGGCGGCGCCGGTGGTACTCACTGAGTTGACGATCGCACCCGGCGAGAGATTCGAGGTGCTTGTCGACTTTTCGAATGGCCGCGTCACATCGCTTTTGACCTATCCCGATCGTAATGGACAATACGGGAGCAGTCTGTCCGACACGATCAAAGCGATGGTCCGCAACGTCACCGATATTCCGACGCCGATCGTGCGGTTCGACCCCACCGAGGACATTTCACCGGCGGTCAAGTCCCTGCCGGCACGGCTCGTCGAATTGCCGGGAGTTGTACCGTCACCGGGCGCCACGCGTCGCGCCTTCATTCTCGACAACATGTCCGCCTCCAACATGGCGATGACGGGCGAGACGGGTTCCATGGACGACATGGACCATTCGCAGATGGGCGGCATGTCCGGCATGGGCGGAACCTCAGGCCTGGCCATGGGCATGAAGATGGGCATCAATGGCAAGACGTTCGATGCCGCGCGCATCGATGTCGAGACAAGACTCGGCGCCAGCGAGATCTGGGAACTGCGGAGCACGGAGATGGCGCATCCCTTCCACATTCACGGTGCGTCGTTCCGCATATTGAGCATGGATGGCGCCGCACCTCTTCCACATTTGTCTGGCCGCAAGGATACGCTCCTCGTCAACGAGTCCGCCGAAGTCCTCGTGACCTTCGACCAGCCGGCCGATCCCGCGAAGCCCTTCATGTTCCACTGTCACATCCTCGAGCACGAGGACGCCGGCATGATGGGGCAATACATCGCGGTGTGAGCCGCGTCCGCAGGACGACACGCAACGAAGACGAAAAGGCAAATTACATGAATCGACGAGCACTCATTAGCAGGGTCAGTTCTTTTGCAGTTGCAAGTTCCGCGCTGTTCTTTTCGTTATCCGAGGCGCAAGCGATGCGCGACACCGACGAGTCCTTTCGCATCGCAAATGACGACGTCCGGAAGGTGAGGCGCAAGTATCGCAGACGCGAGGTATCCCTCTCGATCTCCGAACCGCCGGGGACGATCATCGTCGATCCGGCGAGCAAGTATCTTTATTTCACGCTCGGTGGCGGGCGCGCCATTCGCTATGGCGTTGGCGTCGGCCGCCAGGGTTTTGAGTGGTCGGGCCAAGCCGTCATTCGGCGCAAGGCCAAGTGGCCGCGCTGGACTCCGCCGAAAGACATGGTCGAGCGCGATCCGCTCGCCAAGAAGTGGGCGAAGGGCATGCCCGGAGGACCCAACAATCCTTTAGGCGCCCGCGCGCTCTATCTCTTCCAAGGCAATGTCGACACGCTCTACCGCATACACGGAACGTTCCAGCCGAGTACCATCGGCTCCGCGGTCTCTTCGGGTTGCATCCGGATGATCAACGCCGACGTCGCGGATCTCTACGAACGCGTGCGCATCGGCGCCAAGGTCGTCGTACGCAACACGCCGATCGAAGTTGTCGAGGAGGAACCGCGCCGCCGGTGGCCCTTTTTCAATCGCAATCGATAGAATGGCGAGCGCTCAAGTGAATCGGGAAAACCCGATGTCGCAATCTGAATTCGCGGACCGCGTTTGGCTCCGCCGAAAACGCATGAACCGGACTTCGCGCATGAAGTAATTGCTGCGGCTTCATCTGGAACACGCGAACCGTTTCACGACTCTGATCTCGGTGCCCTCAGAGGCCGAGGACTCGTTTGTGCGTCTTAAAACATAATAAAATCAATAACTTAAAGAAGAACCGCCGCAATTTTGCCGGTATTCCAAGGTACTGAGCGTCGGTTTGCGCTTCTGCCGACTTCCTCCCGGCGTGGCGTGGAACAAGTTCAACTGGCCGCGACGCCGGCCGAACCAGCAGAAGGAAAGAAACATGAAGTCACTCTTGGCAGCGGGAACCATCTTGTTTGCTCTCGCAAGCCCGGCACTCGCAAGCCAGTGCCCCACGCTCATTATGAAGGCCGAAGAGGCCATGAAGTCGGCATCGCTCGACGACGCTAAGTCGAAGAAGATCATGGACCACATCACGCAGGCGAAAGCCGAGCACGATGCTGGCAAGCATGACGAGGCCGTGGTGACGGCGAAGGACGCGCTCCAGCTTCTCGGAATGTAACAGCACCGGGAAGCGATTGCTGCGGCCTGGGGAACTCCTTGCCAGGCCGCAGCGTTTAAGCTCCACGCGTGGATCGGTTCGAGTGGCCGTCATCGAAGTATGGGACGTGAATCGTTTCTTCGAGTTGCGTGCGTGGTGCATGGTGAAGCGCACTCAATTGTCGCCGGTGCGAAGGATTTTCGACCGCTCATGAAACGCCGCAAGCTCTTCAAGTCGATGGGTTCGGCTACGGCGATTTGGCTGCTATCGCCGGTCCTGTCCGCGACGACAGCCCATTCGATACCGAGCCGCATCGCCGAATTGTGGCAGCTCCTGACAATCGCGCCTCGGCAGGAGCCGGCTTGGCAACGATATGCCGATGCGCTGATCGCCCATCGTTCAGCGCTTCGGCGGCGGCGCGATGCGGCAATCGGCGCACTGACCGATCCGGGCGATCGATCGATGACTTCGGCGGAGAGGATCGAGAGCAAGTTGGACCCAGACGTGGATGTGATCGATGCCAAGACCACGCTAAGGAAGGCGTTTGACCGTCTTTATGCCGAGATGTCGCCAGAGCAGCAACATTTGGCAGACGAGTACCTAACTCAAGGAGAGTGCGGGAGATAAGCTCATTCACGTTCAGCCAGACACCGAGTTCGTCCTTCCACCGAGATCCTCGAGGATCGGGCAGTGCGGCCGGTCGTCTCCGTCGCATGAATGGGCGAGGTGTTTGAGTGTGGCGAGGAGGCCGCGCATGCGGGCAAGCTGTGCTTCCAATTCGGCGATGTGTTCCATGGCGACGTTCTTCACTTCGCGGCTTGACCGCCGGCGATCGTTCCAGAGCCGGAGCAGGTCGCGAATGCGCTCGAGTGAAAAACCGAGCTCGCGCGCCCGATGGACAAAACGCAACCGATGTACGTCGACGTCACCATACTCGCGATAGCCGCTATCCCGGCGCTTGGCTTTCGCGATGAGGCCGATCTCCTCGTAGTAACGGATCATCTTGGCCGATACGCCGGAGGCTGCCGAAGCGGCGCCGATGTTCATGCAAATCTCCCTGGAAAACTTGCTCTTGACCTTCCAATGATGGGAAGGTTTATATGAGGAACCATCAACAAGTCCAGTCTGTTTGGAGGACATGATGGCCAATCGCGCGAAACAAGACAATGTGAACCATGCCGGTCGTGGGCACGTGCACAAGCACGCGGACCATGCGGCCGGCAGTCACGATCACGCGATGCAGCGGATGGCCATGCAAGGCCGCGAGCACGGCAACATGGCGATCGATCCCGTGTGCGGAATGTCGGTCGATCCGCATACGGCGGCTTGGAAAGCCGAGCATGCGGGCCGCACCTACTATTTCTGCGCCGCCGGTTGCCGGACGAAGTTCATCGCCGATCCCGCGAAGTATCTTGAAGCGGACCAAGCGAAGGGGCCGGCCGAGCCCGTGCCCGAGGGCACGATCTACACCTGCCCGATGCACCCGGAAATCCGCCAGGTGGGAGCGGGCTCGTGTCCCATCTGCGGCATGGCGCTGGAGCCGGTGCTGGCTTCCGCCGACCAAGGCCCCAATCCCGAACTCATCGATATGACGCGGCGGTTCAGGATCGGCCTGGTTCTGACCGTGCCGGTCCTTGCGCTGGAAATGGGCGGCCATTTGACCGGCCTGCACATGCTGTTGGGCAGACAGACATCGAACTGGATACAATTGGCTCTGGCCACCCCGGTCGTGCTCTGGGCAGGCTGGCCATTCTTCGTGCGCGGCTGGCAGTCGCTCCAGACACGCAATCTCAACATGTTCACGCTGATCGCCATGGGCACGGGCGTGTCCTGGGTCTACAGCGTCATCGCGGCCGTCATGCCCGCAATCTTCCCGCCGGCCTTCCGCGAGACCGACGGCTCGGTGGCTGTCTATTTCGAAGCCGCCGCGGTCATCACCGTCCTCGTGCTCTTGGGACAGGTGCTCGAATTGCGCGCGCGGGAACGGACCTCGGGCGCCATCCGCGCTCTTCTCGACCTCGCACCCAAGACCGGCAGAGTCATCGACGAGAATGGCACGGAAGAAGACATATCGCTCGATCTGGTTGAGATCGGCGACCGGCTGCGCGTGCGGCCGGGCGAGAAAGTGCCGGTCGATGGCGAAGTCGTCGAAGGCCATGTGTCGATCGATGAATCGATGGTGACGGGCGAGTCCCTACCTGTGAGCAAAGATCCCGGATCGAAGGTCATCGGCGGCACCCTCAACAGTTCCGGCAGCTTCATCATGAAGGTCGAGAAAGTCGGCCGCGACACCATGCTCGCCCGCATCGTGCAGATGGTAGCGGACGCGCAGAGGAGCCGCGCTCCGATCCAGCGGCTGGCCGATCAAGTCTCGGGCTGGTTCGTGCCGCTCGTTATCCTGATCGCGGTCTTGGCTTTCATCGCCTGGTCGATGTGGGGGCCGGAACCGCGCTTCGCCTATGGCCTCGTCGCCGCGGTCGCGGTGCTGATCATCGCCTGCCCCTGTGCACTGGGGTTGGCGACTCCGATGTCGATCATGGTCGGCGTCGGGCGCGGAGCGCAGGCCGGCGTGCTGATCAAGAACGCCGAAGCGCTGGAGCGCATGGAGAAGGTCGATACCATCGTCGTCGACAAGACCGGCACGCTCACGGAAGGAAAGCCATCGGTCACCGCCATCGTTCCGACGGAGGGATTCGATGAAGCGGAACTCCTCAGGCTTGCGGCGAGCGTCGAACAGGCGAGCGAGCATCCGCTGGCCGCCGCCATTGTCGCCGCCGCGAAGGCGAGGAAACTCACCCTCGCCAAGGTGATGGGCTTCGACGCGCCAACCGGCAAAGGCGCCATCGGCATGGTCGAGCGCAAGCGCATCGTCATCGGCAACGCCAAATTCCTGGAGGACTTGTCGATCGCAACGGATACGCTTGCCGCTAGCGCGGAAGAGCTACGCCAGGATGGCGCCACGGCGATCTTCGTCGCGGTCAACGGCAAGGCGGCGGGCGTCATCGCCATTGCGGACCCCGTGAAAGCAAGCACCCCGGCAGCCCTCGACGCGCTCAGGACCGCGGGGATTCACGTCGTGATGCTGACCGGCGACAACCGCACGACAGCCCAAGCGATCGCGCGCAAGCTCGGCATCGCCGAAGTCGAGGCCGACGTGTTGCCGGATCGGAAAGCCGACGTTGTCGCGAAGCTCAAGGCCTCGGGCCGCGTGGTCGCCATGGCGGGTGACGGCGTCAACGATGCCCCGGCGCTTGCCGCCGCCGACGTCGGAATCGCCATGGGCACCGGCACCGACGTGGCGATGGAGAGCGCCGGCGTGACGCTGCTCAAGGGCGACCTTACGGGCATCGCGCGGGCGCGCAACTTGTCGCGTGCGACCATGGGCAATATCCGACAGAATCTTTTCTTCGCCTTCATTTACAACGCGGCCGGCGTGCCCATCGCGGCTGGCGTTCTCTATCCCGTCTTCGGTGTTCTGTTGTCGCCGATGATCGCGGCGGCGGCCATGGCGCTGTCCTCGGTCAGCGTCATCAGCAACGCCATGCGGCTGCGCATGGCGAACATCTGAGGCACTCGATGCGAGAGGCTGAAAGGAGATCGTCATCATGAACAGGCGCCGATTGCTGGTCTCGGCAGCGGCCGTGGCCGGCACGGGCGGAGCGATCTGGTGGGCCGGCCGGACCGCGCGCGTCGCGACCGGACAGATGCCGGAAATGAACATGTCGGGCGGTACCGCAGCGTTGGCCGAACGCATTCGCGACCTGCCGATCGGCGCACCACTCCCGGAGTTCGTCCGGCTTGGCAACACTTCGAGCCAGCCAGGCATGTTCGAGGCTGTCATCGAAGCGGGCCTCACCAACCATGAATTCAAGCCGGGAGTGGCCACTCCGGTTCTCGCCTATAACGGCGCGCTGCCCGGCGCCATGATCGACGTAGTGGAGGGCGACAGGTTCAAGGCGACTTTCCGCAATCGCATCCCCGATCAGCCGAGCACCATCCATTGGCACGGGCTGGAAATCCCCGCCGATCAGGACGGCAATCCGATGGACCCCATCGAAAGCGGTGCGGAACGGATCTACGAGTTCACGGTGCCGATAGGGACGGCCGGTTCCTACTGGTATCATCCGCATCCTCACGGCCTGACCGCCGAGCAGGTCTATCGCGGGCTTGCGGGACCTTTCATCGTCCGTGCGAAGAGTGACCCACTGCCCGCCGAGCTCGGCGACACCATTCTCTTCGTTACGGCGGTCAGCCTCGACGCTGGCGGAACGATCGCGGAAAACACCGAAGCGGACAAGTTCAACGGCCGCGAGGGCGATCACGTCCTCGTTAACGGTGTGAAGCAGCCGGTGCTGACGCTGCCACCCGGATCGAGCCGCCGCTTCCGCGTCTACAACGCCACCAACGGCCGCTTTCTGCGCCTCGCCTTCGAGGGACATGAGATGACGCTGGTGGGCACTGACGGCGGGCTCTTGGCGGCGCCGGTCAAAGGCCTCAAGGAACTCCTGCTGGCGTCGGCCGAGCGTGCGGAGATCGTGGTCGACTTCCGCGCCGAGGCGGGCCGCGTCGCGCTGGTGTCGCTACCTTACGAACGCGGATGGATGGGCGGCGGCAAACCCGCGCCCGAAACGCTGTCTCTTATGACGGTGACGCTCGATAATGCGGCGGTGAGCCCGATCGCCCTGCCGGCCAGGCTTCGCGACATCCCGGCGCTCGGCGAACCCGTCGCGCGAAAGCGCATCGAGCTCGGCGAGAACATGGGCATGGCGAACGGTGCCATGACCATGGGCTTCCTTATCGACGGCAAAAGTTTCGACATGAACCGCGTCGATCTGCGCAGCCGCGTGGGCGAGGTGGAACTCTGGGAAATCTTTAACGCGACGGATATGGATCATCCGACGCACATCCATGGCACGCAGTTCCAGATCGTCGAGCGCGAGAGGGGCGGTAGGGCCGTGTCAGAGTCGTTTCTGGCGTGGAAGGACTCGATCAACATCGCGAGCAAGGAAACGGTTCGCATCAAGGTCCGCCAGACGATGCCCGGCCGCCGCATGTATCATTGCCACATTCTCGAGCATGAGAACGCAGGCATGATGGGCATGCTCGACGTGGCGTGAGCCGATTGATCGCGATCAAGGACATCCGATCGCTCGCCGCGTCTACTGGGATCTGGCGACGAGCCAAAGGGCGGTTTCGACGATGATGCAGGGCTACCATGGGATGGGATGGGGCATGGGTCTCGCGGGCATTCTGGTCCTCGCGGTCCTCGCCCTCGCCATCGCCGCGCTGATCAAATACCTGCGTAGCTAGGGCGCTTACCGCCTAGACAAATGGCTTGTCACGCCAGCGCCTCTCCGATTGGAGCGACAGAACCGTCGCGGCCGCGATGCGGTAGAGAAAAAGGCTCGGTCATGCGGGAAGATCGATCGACGACGAGATCAAGACCTGAAGTTTGATTCACCGAGACGCGGACCCGTCAACTCGCCGACGTCATGAGGAGAAGCATTCCGCATCCAACCACGATGCGATACCACGCGAAGGGCGCGAAGCCATGTCGGGAGACAAAACCGATGGCGAGCCGGACGGTGGTCAGCGCGGCGACGAAGGCGGACACGAACCCGGCTCCGATGAGGAGCAAGCCGTCAGCGGTCAATGCATCCCAGTTCTTATAGAGATCGAAACTCGTCGCCGCGAGCATCGTTGGAATGGCGAGGAAGAAGGAGAACTCGGTCGCGGTCCTGCGGTCGAGACCGAGCAGCAAGCCGCCCATGATCGTGGCGCCGGAGCGCGAAACTCCCGGGAATAGCGCCGCCGCCTGATATAGACCGATGGCCAGGGCTCGGCGCGGAGGGATTTTTGCGACATCGGCGATCGATGGCGTCTTGATCACGCGTTCGATTGCCAGGATCGCGACACCGCCGGCGATCAAGGCGACGGAAACGGTCCAGGGATTGAAGAGATAGGCCTTGACGCCGGAGTGAAACAGCGCGCCCAGCAGCATCGCCGGCAGGAAGGCCAAGAGGATCGCGAGGGCGAAGCGTTGCGCGGCTGTATCCGAGCGGAGGCCCGCTGCCGTTTCGACGATCTTGCGCCGGTATATCCAGCACACCGCGAGAATCGCGCCAAGCTGAATGACAATTTCGAAGACGCGCCCGGGCGGTCCCCTAAATCCCAAGAGGTCGACCAGAAGTATGAGGTGGCCGGTCGAGGAAACCGGCAGAAATTCGGTCAGACCTTCGACGGCGCCGAGCAAGATCGCGGTCAGGACATCTTCGAGAACCATGCCGGCGGGCCGGCCTGCTAATGCGCCACGAGGCGCTTGAGTTTTTGCAGCGCGACGTCGTCGGTCTCATGGGCGTCGAGCGTATCGACGAACGCGCCCGCCGCGTCGAAGAGATAGACGCCGGCCGAGTGATTCATGGTGTAGCCGCCGGAACTGACCGGTACTTTCTCGTAGAAAGCGAGGTAAGTCTTGGCGAAACTGGCCAGCTGTTCAGGGGTTCCCGTCAGCGCCACGAAACTCGGATCGAAGGCAGCGAGATATTCCTTGAGAACCTTCGGCGTGTCGCGTTCAGGATCGACGCTCACCAAGATGACTTGTAGCCTGAGCCCGTCGGGGCCGAGCTTGGCCGTCAAGGCGCTGAGCCGGGCAAGCGTGGTCGGGCAGATATCGGGGCAGAAGGTGAAGCCGAAGAAGATGGCGGTCGCCCGTCCGGCGTAGGACTTCTCCGTCACCGGCTGGCCGTTGTGGTCCGTCATGGCGAACGACCCGCCGATCTTGACCGTCGATGCGACATTGCCGTTCTCGATCTTCTGCGCGAACCATAGCGCCGATGCGGCAACCAGGGCGGCGATCGCCAGGCCCCAAAGTATGTAGCGCAACTTCCGCATGGACTAGGAGTCGTGACCTTTGTGCTTGACGGTTGGATCCTTCGCGCCGAGCGGCAACACCGGCACTTCGAAATCGAGCGTGCCGGCATCGCGGAAGAACATGCTGACCGGCAACATGCCGCCCGGCACCACGGCGCCGGAGATGCCGGTGAGCATGATATGAATGCTGCCCGGCCGCATGACGACCTCGGCATGGCTTGTCATGTTGAGACCGCCGGGAATGGGCTCCATGCGCGCCACGCCGTCCTTGACCTGCGTCTCATGGATGGCCGTGGTCGTGGAAGCGTCGCTCGAGACGCCGAGAAGATAGTCATCGGCCGCGGACTTGTTGTGAACCGTCAGATAAACCGCGCAGGTCTTGGATGCATCCGAGCCCAGGCGCGCCCAGGCCTGCTCGACGACGATGTTGCCGAGTTTCCAGGGTCCCGATGGTGTCTGCTCCGCTTGGACCAGGCCAGGGCTAGCGGAGAAAGCAACAGTGGCTGATAGCGCGGTGAACGGAGATCTTCGATCCATCGGTGCGTCTCGTTACTCGAATACAACTCATGCCGACTTGAGCAGCCGAAGCGCGTTGGCCGTCACCAGCACGGTGGCGCCCGTGTCGGCGAGGATGGCGATCCAGAGGCCCGTCATGCCGAGAACGGTCGTCACCAGGAAGACTGCCTTTAAGCCAAGCGCCAATCCGACATTCTGCCGGATGACGGCCATGGCGCGGCGCGACAGGCGGACTAGCGCGGCGATATCGACGATGCGATTGTTGAGCACTGCCGCGTCAGCGGCTTCGAGTGCCACATCGGTGCCCGATCCCATGGCTATACCGACGGTGGCGGCGGCAAGGGCCGGCGCGTCGTTGATGCCATCGCCGATCTTGGCGATGCCGCCATCGCCGGCGCGCTGCTTGATCACGTCGAGCTTGTCCTCCGGCAATAATTCAGCGCGGACCTCCATGCCGAGAAGCTTGCCAACGGCTTCGGCGTTGGCCCAGTTGTCGCCGGTCAGCATAATCGGATTGAGGCCGAGCGACTTGATCTCCTTGACGCCCGCGATCGCGTCGTCGAGCGGCTCGTCGCGCAGGGCGATCAATCCGGCTGGACGCGAATCGACGAGGACGGCGGACACGCTCTTGCCTTCGCCCTCAAGCTCCTTGGCGCGCGCGAGGATCGCCTCGCCGCTCACGCCCAAGCGGGCGGGGGCGCCGACGATCACGGCCTTGCCGTCGACCTTCGCCGACACGCCCTTGCCCGGCAGCGCCTGGGATTCGACCGGCGTGAAGGCGATCTTCAAGCCTTGCGCATGCTTGACGATGGCGACGGCCAGGGGATGCGACGATCCCGACTCAACCGCGGCCGCGATCCGTAAGAGTTCGTCACGCGAGATTTTTCCGAAGGTTTCGACATCGGTGACCTTGGGCTTGCCCTCCGTCAACGTGCCGGTCTTGTCGAAGGCGATGTGCTTCACCTTGCCGATCGCTTCGAGCACGCCGC
>JBJXGL010000410.1:0-8933 GCA_046160365.1 Aestuariivirga sp.
CTGCTCTGGCCGCGCCACAGGCTCCGAATGTCGAGCCGCGGCCTTGAGGCCGGCTTGGCCATTTGCGACCCTCGTAGCAGCAATCGAGATGTGTGAATCCGCCAGGCAACAAGTGCGGGGATGACAATTTTGGTGTGCGCAAAAATTGCCTGATCGCATCACCTCGCACTTTTCGCCCCTCGCGCAAACAATCGAGTTGTTTGATCGCCAAATCCCCATTTCCGTTGACAGACAATGTTCTCTGCAGTACGCTTTAAATGAGTACGCAATTGAGAGGTTTCAAATGCCGAGAACCGCAATCGATGACAATGAGCGCATGCACCTCCGGGTCAGGCCAGAGGTGAAGGCCAGGCTCGTCCGGGCGGCGGCGCTGCGTAACACAGATCTCACCAACTTCGTGACCGAGACGGCGCTGCGCGCTGCCGATGCGGTCATCGCCGAGGCCGAAGCGATCAGGCTCGGCGAGCGCGACTTCAAACGCGTGCTCGAACTCCTCGAGAATCCGCCCAAGCCAAATGCGAAACTCCGCGCGGCCATCGCCGCCTTGCCGGATACGATATGACTCTTGCGCAATGGCGCGAGGAGCCGATCTCCAAATCCCACGACTGCAAGACCTTCGATTGCGGCGATGCTGCGATGAACGGGTTTCTCCAGCGCTATGCGCGGCAAAGCCACGAGCAGAATGCTTCGAAGACGTTCTGCGCCATCGACGCCGCCCGTCCTGATCGCATTCTTGGATTCTACACGATCATGCCATCCGCGGTCGCCCATGATGGCGTGCCTTCGGCCATGGTCAAAGGCTTGGCGCAGCATGAGGTTGCAGGTTTCAAGCTCGCGCGCCTTGCCACCGATGTCACGGTTCAAGGACGAGGACTCGGCGGCCAACTTCTCGCGGCGGCTGCCTTGCGCTGTCTGCGTCTCGCTTCGGAGGGCGGCGGCATTCTCCTCATCATCGATGCCAAGAACGCGCGGGCAGCCCGGTGGTACGCGAGCTACGGAGCCGAACCCATTGGTGGAAAGCCGCTGACGTTGGTCATGCCGCTCGCAACATTCGTGGCGGGCCTCAAAGCCAAGAGCCTGCTGTAGTGCAGCGGTTCCGCCGCTCCGAAGGCCCCAGCCACCGCGCTGTGATGCCGATCACACAATGCGAAGAAAATGTTTCATCTCTTGGTGACAAAGGTCACTGCGCGCTGCCTCAAACGCCAGCAATATGGGCACATTCGCAATTCCTTTACGGGTCAGTGCTAGCCTTAAGGGAAGAATGCATTTGGAGCTTGTAATGCCCACTAACCACGGCAACCCACGCTCCGGCGCCCGCACGGGCCACTAGGCGTAAGCCTCGGAACCCATGCGTCCTCCGGCAAGCGTGCAAGGAGGACACTATGCGCGTGCTTACTCTGACTACCCTTTTGTCTTTAGCTCTCGCGGCGACAGCCACGTCTGCGCAGGCCAACATGGTTTGCGGCAAGCGCCAGGTGTTCGTCGACGCCATGGCCAAGAAATACAACGAATTTCCGCAAGGCATCGGCATCGCCGGCCAGTCCGATCTTCTCGAGATCTATGTCTCCGAGAAGGGCACCTGGACGATCATGGTGACCAAGGCCCAGGGCGGCAGCTCGTGCATCCTGGCAACCGGGCAGTCCTGGGAAGCCATCCCAATGCCGCCCAAGAAGCTGACGGGCCTCTGATCCTCCTCGAACTCACGCGCGTGGGCGGCGATTGTCCGGATCCCACGCGCTCTCGGGGATGATTCGGGCGGAGCGCCGCTCGCCCATCATCAGAATCTCGAAGGGTGTTCCCTGCGCGGTTTTGGCAGGGTCCACATAGGCAAAAGCCAGGGACTTTTCGGCCGCATGGCCATAAGCCCCGGACGTCGTCAGCCCCGCCAGAGTGCCATTGCTGTAGACCGGTTCGTTCCCCAAACAATCGCTGTCGGCGGCATCGACTTCCAGATAGACCAGCCGCATCCGCTCGCCGCGCTGCTTCTTCGATAGACTCGCGGCTTTCCCAATGAAATCAGGCTTATCCAACCGGATGAAGCGCGCCATCGACGCCTCGAACATGTCGATCTCGGCGGTGAGTTCCGAGCCCCATCCGCGATAGGCTTTCTCCATGCGCAGGCTGTTCATGGCATAGGTTCCGAAGAGGCGAATGCCATGCGGCTTGCCAGCAGCCTTCAGCGCATCGAAGACTGTGGGCATTCCATCCATCGGCACATGCAGCTCCCAGCCAAGCTCGCCAACGTAGTTGATGCGAAGCAGCCGAACCCCCGGAATTCCGGCGATTGTTGCAGTTCTGCCACTGAGCCAGGGGAAGGCGGCGTTCGAAAGATCCTCCGCGCAGCACGCTGAAAGCACGTCGCGCGCCTTGGGACCGGCAAGAACCAGCACGCCGAACGCATCTGTTTTATCGGTTATGGTCACGTCTTCCTTGGCCAACTTCCGCCAATTCAACTGATCGAAGTCGTGAAGCTGTGCCACGGCGGCGGAGAGGACATAGAAATGGCTCTCGGAAAGCCGCGTCACGGTTATCTCCGATTCAATGAAACCATTCTGATTGAGCAGATGCCCCAGGACAATGCCGCCGTTTTTCGTGGGGATCTTGTTGGCGCAGATGCGATCGAGGAAGGCGTGAGCATCCTTGCCGGTGATGTCGTATTTGGCGAAGGTCGAGAGGTCCATCAGCCCCACACGCTCGCGCACCGCCAGCGCTTCCTCGCGCACCGCATTCCACCAGTTCGAGCGCCGGAAGGAAAACTGCTCCGTCTCGCCCGGCTTCGCATACCAGCGCGGCCGCTCCCATCCGAAAATCTGCGAGAACTGCGCGCCTTCCGCTTTGAGTTTCTCATAGAGCGATGACTTGCGAAGCCCGCGTCCGACCTCGTGCTGCTCTCCGGGTTTGTAGCAGTAGTACATGTGATGGTAGTCGGCGACGGAGACTTCCGCCGTGTAGTCCTTGCTCGCCCATGGACCGAAGCGGCGCGGATCGAACTCGCGCATGTTGATCTCGGCCTGGCCATGCACCATCCACTGCGCCAGATATTTGCCGGCACCTCCGCCCTGGCAGATGCCGATCGAAGCGCCGCAATGCATCCAGTAATTCTTCGGCCCATGCGCCGGCCCCGAAAGATAAACCCCATCCGGTGTATGCGTAATCGCGCCCGAAACAATCGACTTGATGCCGGTCTGACCGAACAGCGGCAATCGCTCCGTCGCCTTCTCAAGCCAGGGCATGATGCGATCCAGCTCGTTGGGCTCAAGCTCGCTCTCATAATCCCAGCGCGGCTGCTTGCCGTCCCAGCACACATGAGCGGTTGCGGTTTCGTAGGGACCAACGAGCACGCCGTTGGTTTCCTCGCGCAAATACGCATGCGAATAGGGATCGCGCACCACCGGCAGTTCCAGCTTGAGATCGATCAGTTCCTTGAGCGGCTCGGTGATCACATAGTGATGCAACATGTTGGCGATGGGAGCGAGATGTCCCGTCCATCCCGCCACCACATCGCAGTAAGAGCCAGCCGCATTCACCACATGCTCGCAATCGATGTTGCCGTTCTCGGTGAACACGCGCCACTCGCCCGTAGGCAACAGCTTGATGTCGATGACCCGGCAACGCCGGTAAATCTCGGCGCCCAGCTTTCGCGCTCCCGCCGCCATCGCATTGGTGATATCCGCGGGCGCCACATGTCCATCATGCACGGTTCGGAACGCGGCCTTCACGCCGAAGGTCTCGAGGAAGGGATGATGCTGAGAAATCTCGGATGGCCCTATGATCTCGCACTCGTAACCCGCCAACCGCGAGATGCCGTGGACATACTTGAACCAGTTCAGCTCTTCGTCCGTCACCGCCAGCCGAAGTCCACCGCAGCCATGCCACGACACCGCCTGGCCCGTCAGCCGTTCGAGATCGGCATAGAGCTTGGTGCCATAGACATGCACCTTGGTCATGTTGAGCGAACCGTTGAAATGCGGGCATTGCCCCGCGGCATGCCAGGTCGAACCGGAGGTCAGTTCGCCCTTTTCGACCAGCACGATGTCGCTCCAGCCTTCCAG
The DNA here is from genome assembly GCA_046160365.1 of Aestuariivirga sp. Classification (GTDB taxonomy): domain Bacteria; phylum Pseudomonadota; class Alphaproteobacteria; order Rhizobiales; family Aestuariivirgaceae; genus Aestuariivirga. Next base: position 4,053 of record JBJXGL010000410.1, read on the forward strand.
CGCCAGGTGATAGAGCAGCCCCACGCCCATCACTCCGCCGCCAACGACCACGACTCTTGCATGCGATTTCATAGCCACACTCCTCCGCCACTGGCGCCACCCGCGCAAGTGAGAATCATTCCCCGGTGGAAAACTAGCCTCAACTCCCGTAAACCGTAGCGCAGTTCATCACGGCGCCGCGACACTTGGCAAGTGGACCAGGCAATGCAGGGAAGTGGAAATCGGCCCTGAACTGTGGTATTTGCCGGACATGACAAAGCTTGAAAAGATCGAGCAGGACATCGCCTCGCTCCAACCCGGCGACTTGCAAAAGCTGGCTGACTGGTTGGCTGAATACCGCGCAAACTTGTGGGACAAGCGGATTGAGGAAGATTCGAAGTCGGGCAAACTGGACAAGGTGTTTTCCGAAGCTGAAGCTGACATCGCGGCAGGCAAAGTCCGCTCGCTTTGAAGCGACCCCTAAAGCACCAGGCCACGCGGAAGTTTTGGAAGCTGTACAACGATCTGCCTGCCGACATCCGCGGTTTGGCAGATCGCAACTACGAACTTCTGAAAAGCGACCCGAAACATCCATCGCTTCATTTCAAGAATATCGAACGAAATCGCTGGTCGGTTCGCATCGGCCTTCACTACCGCCCATTGGCTTTAGAAAGCGGTATGGTGTTCACGTGGGTTTGGATCGGGCCGCATGAGGAGTATGATCGGCTGGTTGGATGATGAACATGTGTTTCATGCATGATCGCCGCAATTTCTATCTCGCCGCTTTCGTATCGTTGCTGTGGTTTACGGCAAGCGGCTTGGCCGCACCTCCGGCGCCCGAGGAACGCGCGGCTTGCGAGACAAGCGACCTTCAAGCCCGGCTGACGGCCTGCCCGAAGCTTCTAAAACGTGATCTCGAGCCCGCTGACCGCATCATGACGCTCGGCAATCTCGCAATCGCGCAGCGAAGCGCCGGCAAATACAAGAATGCGCTTGCCAACTTCGACAAAGCCCTCGGTATATACACGAAAGCGGGGATCGACGATCCAGCCCTCAAGCAGGTGATCGTCAAGGAGAAGGGCCGCACCTACACGGTGCAAGGCAAGTTTGCCGAGGCGATCCCGATCTTGAAGCAGGCGCTGGCGATCAACCGCGAGAATGCGGATGTGGTGGCGCTGCTGGCATGGGCGCAGCTCGATCTAGGCGACGACGATGGCGCGCAGGCAACGCTCGATGCCGCGACTGTCGTGCGCGGCGATGCGAAATGGCTGCCATGGCTCCGGGGCAGGCTTCTCTATCGCAAGGGCGACTATGCCGCGGCACGCAAGCAGTTCGAGCGCTCGCTCTTTGGAAACGAAGCATTCCCCGATGCGTGGCATTATCTCGCCGTCGTCTCTCTCGCCGAGAAGAACTACGACGCGGCGGTCAAGGAAGCCACACGCGCCATCGAATACGATCAGGGCTTCGATTCCCCATTGATCGTGCGTGGCCGCGCGCGTGCCTATCTCAAGGATGCCGGGGCAGCGATCGATGATTTCAACCGGGCGCTCGCGTTGCGGCCCGGCAATCCCGACGCCTACCATGGCCAGGGTCTGGCTTACCTTCAGATCGGCGATTGGCCCAAAGCCGAGATCATGTTCCGCCGCGCGCTTGAGCTAGCCGCGAATCACTTTGCGTCATGGAAGGGGATCGGCGACGTGGATGTGGCCCGGGGAAGTCCGGATAGCGCGCGCGAGGCCTACAAGAAGGCCGCATCGTTCAAACCGAAGACTCAGGAAGATCGCGATCTCCAGGCTGAGATCGCCGCAGCGGCAGAGCGCCTCAACTGAGACGCGGCCGCTGAACCTCATACATGAGCAGCGCCGCCGATGTCGCGACATTGAGGCTCTCGACGCCTTCCACCATTGGTATCCGCACCAGCTTCTTGCACGCCTTGGCGACAGCCTCCGACAATCCACGCGCTTCCGAACCAAGCACGATCAGCGTCGGCTGTGCGTAATTCCACCTGTAGTCGACACCGCCCTTCGCCGCCGCACCCACGCAATCTCCCGGCCAGCCTTTGCAAAGATCGGCCAGCTTCGCAGACGGCATATGGGCGATCCGCGAACGGAAAACGGAGCCGGTCGAGGCCCGCACACTCTCCCGCGAATAGGGATCGCAGCATTCGCCCGCGAGAACGATCCCGGAGATGTTCGCCGCATCCGCCGTCCGCAAGATCGTTCCCAGATTCCCCGGATCGCGGATTTCTTCCAAAGCCAGCCAGGTGCCCTCGGGTGTAACACCCCGCTCATAGCGCATCTTGAACGTGGCCATGACGTCATGCGGATTTTTCTGCGCCGACAGTGCCGACATGACCTCTTTCGAAACGGTTGTTTGCTTCACATCGTCCCAGAGCGCTACCGGCTTTGTGGCCAGCACGTGCTCCGGCGTCCAGCCGCAGGCGAGCGCCCGTTCCAGCATGGCGATGCCCTCGGCGGCGAACAGGCCATGTTCGCGCCGTCCCTTCTTTTCCTCCAGGGACCGGACCAGCTTGACGATTGGATTTTGGAGAGATGTGACAGGGATCATGCCGTGCTATGTAGCAGGGCGAAAGGCCCAAGACCATGAACGTCCACCACAACATCAAGACCGGCGTGTCCGTCTGCCCGCACGATTGCCCCTCTACCTGCGCGCTGGAAGTGGAACTGCTTGATGCTCACACCATCGGCCGTGTCAGGGGCCACAAGGCGAACAGCTACACCTTGGGCGTGATCTGCGAGAAGGTCGCGCGTTATGCCGAGCGCATTCATCACCCTGACCGCCTGCTCCATCCTTTGAAGCGCACCGGCAGAAAGGGGGAGGGGGCCTTCGCCCGCATCTCCTGGGACGAAGCGCTCGATGAAATCGGCACGCGCTTCAATGCCATCGAGAAGGAGTTTGGCGCATCCGCCATCCTGCCCTACTTCTACGCCGGCACCATGGGCCTCGTGATGCGCGACGGCATCGAGCGGCTGCGCAATGTAAAACGCTACAGCGGCATGCACGACACGTTCTGTGTGTCTCTGTCCTGGTCTGGCTACTATGCCGGAGCCGGAAAAGTCGCAGGCGTCGATCCCCGCGAGATGCAGAAGTCTGACCTGATCGTTGTATGGGGTGGTAATCCCGTGAACACGCAAGTCAATGTCATGACCCACATCGGCATCGCGAAAAAGACACGCAATGCCAAACTCGCTTGCGTCGATGTCTACGAAACCGGCACGATGAAACAAGCCGACATCAAGGTGATCGTGCGCCCCGGCACGGATGGCGCGTTGGCTTGCGCCGTGATGCACATCCTGTTCCGCGACGGCCACGCCGATTGGGACTACCTGCGGAAATACACCGACTGCCCAGAGGATCTCGAACAGCATCTGCACTCCCGCACGCCTGAATGGGCCAGCGCCATCTGCGGCGTGCCTGTTGCAACCATCGAGGAACTTGCAAAAGCCATCGGCACGACGCCGCGCACCTATTTCCGCATCGGCTACGGCTTCACCCGCCAGCGCAACGGCGCGGCCAACATGCACGCCGTCGCTTCCATACCCGCGATCACCGGAGCCTGGCAGCACGAAGGCGGCGGCGCGCTCCACTCCAACAGCGGCATGTACAAGTGGAACAAGACGCTGATCGAGGGGCTCGATGCGGGCGGTAAGCTTGACCGCTATATCGACCAGAGTCGCATCGGAGCGGCCTTGCTGGGTGATCCTTATGACCTTGCCGGCGGCCCTCCCATCAAGGCTCTGTTCATCCAGAACACCAATCCGGTCTCCGTGGCGCCCGATCAGAACAAAGTGAAACAAGGCTTCGCACGCGCAGACCTGTTCACCGTCGTGCACGAGCAGTTCATGACCGAGACCGCGCGTTATGCCGATATCGTGCTGCCAGCCACCATGTTCCTAGAACACGACGACATCTATCAGGGCGGCGGCCACCAGCACATCATGTTCGGCCGCAAGTTGGTTGAGCCGCCGGGTGAGTGCCGCAGCAATCACGAAGTCCTTCAGGAGATCGCCAAGCGCGTCGGCGCCACGCATCGCGGCTTCGAAATGACCCCGCGCGAGATCATCGACAAGACGCTACAAGATTCAAAGCGCCCCGGACTCGATATTCTCGACGCCGAGAACTGGCTCGACGTCCAGCCCGATTTCGAAACCTCTCACTGCCTGAACGGCTTCGGCCACGCCGACGGTAAATATCACTTCAAAGCCGACTGGCCCGCCGTTGCGCGCTGGCATTCCCCCACCGGCGAACTCGGTCCGGTCGCCGACATGCCGTCGCTACCCGATCACTGGAATGTCACGGATCGCGTGACCACCGAGACGCCCTTCCGCCTCACCACCAGCCCCGCCCGCGCTTTCCTCAATTCCTCTTTCAACGAAACGCCCTCAAGCGTGAAGCGCGAGGTGCGCCCGACCGTCTTCATGCATCCGGAAGATCTCGAACAACTCAATTTCAAAGACGGCCAGAAACTCGTCCTCGGCAACGGCCGCGGTCAAGTGCGCCTCCACGCCAAAGCCTTCGACGGCATTCAACCTGGCGTCCTCATCGCCGAATCGATCTGGCCCAACGACGCCTACGAAGACGGCTGCGGCATCAACTCCCTCGTCGGCGCCGATCAGCCAGCCCCAGCAGGCGGCGGCGTCTTTCACGATATCGCCGTGTGGGTCAGGGCCGCATAAACCCATTCATCCTCCCCGCCGCCGAATAGGCGCGTAAAACTTCCAACAACTCGAATGATATGGGCGGCATTCTGAACTGCCATTTGCAGATAGCGTTTGAATGCGGCGAGCCGTCGAACGTCTTCCATGCACGCCTTCCCGGAATGCCGAAGCTGTCAAGGACGCGCTTTGCGCGCCGCGAAGCGGCCTGCGGTCCTTGACAGCT
>JBJXGL010000411.1:0-5669 GCA_046160365.1 Aestuariivirga sp.
TCGTCGACGATGCCCGGCAGCATCCGTTCCGGCAGCCCCGCATGGGCCGGCTCCATGATGTCGCGCCAGATTTTGGCGGGCAGCGTTCCGCCGGTCACATTCTTCATCGGCGAGTTGTCGTCGTTGCCGACCCACACGCTGGCGACCATATAGCCGGAGTAGCCAACGAACCAGGCATCGCGCGAATCCTGGCTGGTGCCGGTCTTGCCGGCAATATCTTGCCCATCGAAACGCGCCCGCGTCGCCGTTCCTTCGGTCACCACCGCGCGCATCATCTCGTTCATGTAACCGAGATCGTAGACGGACACGACTGTCCCCATGCCATCGCCCTTGCGTTCGTAAAGCACTTGGCCGTCCTTCGTCGCGACGCGCAGGATGGCGTGTGGAACAACCGCGCGCCCGCCATTGGCGAACGGCACGAAAGCGCCCGTCATTTCAAGCGGAGTCACTTCCGACGTGCCAAGCGCGATTGATGCATCGGTTCCAAGCGGCGATGTGATGCCAAGGCGATGCGCGATGGCGACGACATTTTGCGGCCCCACATTGTTGGCGAGTTTCGCCGCCACCGTGTTGATCGACTGCGACAGCGCCCGCCTGAGCGTCACCGGTCCCAGATACTTGTGCTTGTAGTTGTCCGGCTCCCAATTGCCGATGCGCACCGGCTCGTCCACTTCCACGCTCGACGGCGTGTAGCCATTCTCGATAGCCGCGAGATAGACGAAGGGTTTGAACGCCGAGCCCGGCTGCCGCTTGGCGTTGGTGGCGCGATTGAACTGGCTGCGCTTGTAGCTCCGCCCGCCAACCATGGCGCGAACGGCACCTTCGGTGTCGAGCACCACGACAGCGCCTTGGCCCGCGTTCAGCTTCTTGCCTTCTTCGTTGAGCCGCTTGCGCAAAGCTTTCTCGGCCCGGATTTGCAGATCAGGATCGATGGTGGTCTCGACCACGATCGACTGGTCATAACCCTGCACCAGTCCTGGAAGCTGCTCGTTCACCCAATCGACCACATACTGTGTCGCGGGCACATAATCGGATGCCGCCACTTCCGTCCGCGCGCTCACCGCCGCCAATGCTTCCTGTTCGGAAATGAATTCGCCATCCACCATGCTCCGAAGGACGAGGTTGGCGCGCGCGGCGGAATCCCCAGGGTGAGCGATCGGATTGTAGTTGGATGGCGCTTTGAGAAGCCCCGCCATCGTGGCGGATTCCATGATCGTCAGCTCGCGCGCCGGCTTCTTGTAATAGACCTGTGCGGCTTTCTCGATGCCGGTAGCGCCGGAGCCGTAATAGACGCGGTTCAGATAGAGCTGGAGAATCTCGTCCTTGGTGAAGCGCGTCTCGAGCCAGATGGCAAGCACCATTTCCTGGACTTTCCGCTCGAGCGTGCGGTCGGGCTTGAGGAACAGGTTCTTGGCAAGTTGCTGGGTGATGGTCGAGCCGCCCTGCACCACGCGGCCCGCTTTGAAGTTCTGATAGGCCGCGCGCACAAGGCCAACCGGATCGACGCCATAGTGAGAGCGGAAACGGTGATCCTCGATGGCGATCACGGCATTGGGCACGTAGTCGGGGAGATCGGAGACTCGCACTTCGTCGCCATAGAAGGCGCCCTGTTCGGCGAGCACCGTTCCATCCGCCGCCAGCAGCATGATACCGGGCTCCCGGTCGGGGATATTGAACAGCCCCTTCTGGTCGAGCGACATCCACACATAACCAAACGCCAGGGCGCTGGCGAGCGAGCCCCAGAACACGGCGGCAAATCCAAATCCGAAAAGCGCGCGCGCAAACGATCTCCGCCGCCGGCGCGGTTTCTCCCGGCCGCGGCTGCGGCCCGAAAAAAGCTGCGGTTCCCGGCGTTGCGGTTTGCGGTTTCTGCGGCGGCCAAACAGGCCCATGCGACTTGGTTCCCCGTGCCCTCAACCGAACATGGGTGCTAGTTCTTAACTGCGGCTTAAGTGGCCTGAAATATTGGCCCAATCGTGGCTTACATCACCGCGCCCACCTGCCAGGGCACGAACTCGTTGTCACCGTAGCCAAGCTCCTCGGATTTGGTCACCTCGCCCGAGGCCACCTTGAGCATTTTGGCAAAGATTTCCTCAGCCTTCGTTGCCATTGGCACGCCATCGAGAATATCGCCGCAGTTGATGTCCATGTCGTCGATCATGCGGCGGTAGATGTCGGAGTTGGTGGCAAGCTTGATCGACGGCACCGGCTTGCAGCCATAAGCCGAGCCACGGCCGGTGGTGAAGCAGATAAGGTTGGCACCCCCCGCCACCTGGCCCGTTGCCGAAACCGGATCGTATCCCGGCGTATCCATGAACACGAAGCCCTTGCCGGTGACAGGTTCGGCGTAGCGATAGACATGATTGAGTGTCGTGGTTCCACCTTTGGCGGCAGCGCCTAGAGATTTCTCGAGGATCGTGGTCAGTCCGCCCAGCTTGTTTCCGGGTGACGGGTTGTTGTTCATCTCCATCAGGTTGCGCTTGGTGTAGTCTTCCCACCACTTGATGATGTCGACGAGCTTCTCGCCCACCTCCCGGCTCTTCGCCCGGCGGGTGAGCAGATGTTCCGCGCCATATATCTCCGGCGTCTCGGAGAGGATCGCGGTGCCGCCATGGCGCACCAGGATATCGACCGCGGCCCCAAGTGCCGGATTGGCGGTGATGCCCGAATAGCCATCGGAGCCGCCACATTGCAGCGCCACGATCAGCTCGGACGCATCGCACGCCTCGCGCTTGGCCGCGTTCACATGCGGAAGCATCGCCTTGACCGCATCAATCCCCGCCGCCACCGTCTTCCGCGTGCCGCCGGTTTCCTGGATCGTCATGGTGCGGAAGGTTTCGCCCTCCACGATGCCATAGGCTTCCTTGAAGCGCGGGATTTGGAAACCCTCGCAGCCCAGCCCCACCATCAATACCCCGCCCATGTTGGGATTGGTGGCGTATCCCCAGGAGGTGCGCTTCAGGATATCGAAGATAGCGCCACGGAAATCGATCACGCAGCCATTGTCCTGGGTGAGCGCCACAACGCCGTCGATGTTCGGGTAGTCCTTGAGAATGCCGGAGCGCGAAACTTCCTCGGCGATGAAGCCCGCGACCGTCGCCGAGCAATTCACGCTGGTCATGATGCCGATGTAGTTGCGTGTGCCAACCTTCCCGTTGGCCCGGCGGAAGCCCTTGAACGTGCCGCGCTTATCGGGCGCAACCATCGCCTCGTCCCGCGCCTCGCTGGAATAGGCGTAATCGCGCGCGAACTCCGCCATGCCGACATTGTGCTCGTGCACCCACTCGCCCTTGTCGATGGCGGCTTTGGCAAACCCGATAATCTGCCCAAACTTCCGGATCGGCTCGCCATCCTTGATAGCGACCGCCGCCATCTTGTGCCCCTTCATGATCCGGTTTTTGGCAACAATACCTTCCGGCGCGGTTGCCCCCTGCTCCACCATATCCACCGCCACAAGCACATTATCGGCGGCGTTCAGGCGAAGCATGCGGGGGGTCTTGGGGACAGTGGTGGGCATGGGAGGGGTTCCGGGTTTTGAGGGATGTTAGCATGGCGGAGGGGCGGGTCATCCTCGAATTTGGGGAGTGCGCCATGACGGCAAATCCCAACGGGGGAATGGTGAAGTTTTCTTCATCTGCGATTACTTCGCGCGAAACCCCGTCGCCAACACAAAGAGTTCCGCCGAGTCATCGCGGCTGGCCATCGGCTTCACATGCCGCACGGTGGCGAAATCCTGTTTCATTGTTTTCAGGAGCTCGCCTTCCGTTCCGCCGAGCAACACCTTGGCGAGATAGGTCCCACCGGGCTTCAGCACTCCTTTGGCGAAATCGTAGCCGGCTTCCGCCAGCGCCATGATGTTGATGTGGTCGGTTTGGCGGTGGCCGGTGGCGTGGGCGGCCATGTCGGAGAGGACGCAGTCGGCTTTTTCGCCGCCGAGGGCCTCAATCAGGAGAGCCGGCGTGTCTTGGTCGTAGAAGTCCTTGTGGAAGATGGTGACTGCCGGGATTGGGTCCATGCCGTGCATGTCGATGGCGATGACTTTGCCCCTGCCCTCCTCGGCCTTCACGCGCTTTGCCGCCACTTGGCTCCAGCCACCGGGGGCGGCGCCCAAATCGATCACGCGGCCGCCGGGTTTCAAAAACTTGTACTTGTCGTCGATCTCAGTGAGCTTGAATGCAGCGCGGGAACGGTAGCCGAGGCGGCGCGCTTCTTTCACGTAGGGGTCATTAAGCTGGCGTTCGAGCCAGATCTTTTGCGAGACAGTGCGGCCCTTGCCGGTCTTGACCCGCTCCTTGAGGCTCCGAGTGGCGGGTTTGCCTTTGCCGCCGGGCCTGCTCATCCTTGCACTCCATAGACGCCGTCCTCGCGCATGAGTGTCGTCAGGATGCCTTCGCGAAGGCCGCGGTCGGCGACGCGGATGCGGGGTGCTGGAAAGGTTTCGCGGATTTCTTCCAGGATGGCGCAGCCCGCGAGCACCAGATCGGCGCGCTCGCGTCCAATGCAGGGGTTGGCAGCGCGCTGATCGTAATCCATGGCGAGCAACGCTGCGGTGATGCGGGCGATGTCGGGGCTGGCGAGCCATGAGCCATCGACACGCGAACGGTCGTAGCGCTTCAAGCCCAGATGCACACCGGCAATGGTGGTGACGGTGCCCGATGTGCCGAGGAGATGCAGCGGGCTTGCGCCATTCATGGTGCAGGCGTGCACCGAGGCGAGGAACGCCTGAAGTTGCGGCTTCACATGATCGCGCATGGCGCGGAAGGTTTGAGGCGTCACATCGACGCCGCCGCCGAATTTCTCCGCTACCGTCACCACGCCAGCTGGAAGCGATGTCCAGGCACGGATGTCGAGGCGGCCATCGCTGCGCTCGAGCCACATGAGTTCGGTCGAGCCGCCGCCAATATCGAAGATGAGCAGCCGGTCAGCTTGCGGGTCGGCGAGCGGTTCGGCCCCCGTGGCGGCGAGGCGGGCTTCGGTTTCACGGTCGATGATTTCGAGGTGAAGGCCCGTTTCGGCGGCGACCCGGTCGATGAATTCGATGCCATTCTCGGCCATGCGACAGGCTTCGGTGGCAATCAGGCGGCGGCGCTTGACCCCATGCCAGAAGAGCTTGTTAGCGCAGACCCTAAGCGCCTCGATGGTACGGGTCATGGCGGGGCCGTTGAGCTTGCCGCTCTGGCTGAGACCCTCACCCAAGCGGACGATCCGCGAAAAGGCATCGATGACGGAGAAGCCCGCCGCTCCCGGCCTAGCAATCAGCAGCCGGCAATTGTTGGTGCCGAGATCGAGCGCGCCATAAGGTTCGCCCGCTCCATCCCCATCGGCACCGCGCCGGGGAATTGAGCCCCTCGCGTAGGATGCCTTCACTGTTAACCTTCCAGGCTAGCCCCAGCACTCGACCACGTCAGCGGGAGCACGAAGAACCGGCCACAATCATTGCGTTAGTGCCAGTGTAACAGCTTCGGCGGGGGCGTAAAGCACAGAAATTGGGCAGAGGGGGCAGATGTATCGGAATGGGGCCGGTGGGTCGCATCGCTGCAAAGACTGAGTGTTGCGGAACTCAGGACGAAGACCTACCTATGGATCCTGGCTTTCGCCAGGATGACGGCGAAGGAAATGTAAGAAGAACCCTTCATCACCCTGGCGAAAGCCAAGGTCCATGGGGAGAT
>JBJXGL010000412.1:0-4479 GCA_046160365.1 Aestuariivirga sp.
GCGGACTTGTGGCTGGCGCGTTGGCAGCCGGGCAGTTTGTGGCCAATGCCACCGGACTTGCTGGAGATCCGGATGACCACTTCGCCTATCAGACAACGTCTGGCCGCCTCTTCTTCGATGCCGACGGCAATGGTGCGGGCGCTCGCGTGCTTGTCGCCACTCTGATCGGAACGCCGGCACTCGCCTTCGACGACATTGTCATCGTTTAGAAAGACTGGGTTGGTGAGTGGACCAGTTTCGCCGTTGATGCGCCATCTGTTCGCGCCTCAAACACTTAAAGCTTGTCGATCAGCGCCGCCTTCGATGGCGGTTTGCCCGGATGTTTGAGCCGGTATTCGAATGCAGGGATGACTTCGGCGGCGTTCTCCACCACATCGAGTTCGAACTCGAAGCCTTGCCGGATGAACTGCTCCTCCCGCATGTGATCGATCAAATCGAGCAACGGATCCCAATAGCCATCGATGTTGCACACGATCACCGGTTTCGCATGCTGGCCAAGCTGCGCCCAGGTCGAGATCTCGGTCAGTTCCTCGAGCGTGCCAAGCCCGCCGGGCAGCGCCACGAAGCCGGAAGCCCTGGCGAACATCGTCATCTTGCGTTCGTGCATCGTGGTGGTGACGATCAGCTCGTTCACATTGTCGAGCATGTGCTCGCGGTTGACCAGGAACTCGGGGATGATCCCGGTCACATGCCCGCCATTGTCCAGAACCGAGCGTGCCACCTCGCCCATTAGCCCCAGGCCGCCGCCGCCATAGACCAGCCCGATCCCCTCTTTGGCCATGGCCTTGCCGAGTTCCTTGGCCGCCGCCATATGGAGGGGGTTGCGGCCCGTGCCGGACCCGCAATAGACGCAGAGTTTTGATGCTTGCATGATGTGAGACGGCCTTTCCTGGCGGCAATTCCAGCGAATCTTTGCAGAAACCGCAACAGGGCCTTATTAGAACTGTAATGAAGCACTCGCGAGCGGAAACGCCTCAAGGCCGATCCGCTCATGATATGGAATCGATATGACCCAGGAAAACCGGAAGAAGGGCCCGCTGGTGATTTTCGCCGGGCTTGCAGTGGCAAGCTTGGCAGGCCTTGGAATTGCATCGCTGAACCGGCAGGAGCCGCCGCCGCAGCAGACGGCCGCGGTCGAGCAAAAGCCGGCCGAGGCGCCTAAACCGGTGGAGCCGCCGAAGCCTGCGGAATCGGGTGAGCAACAATCCGCTGCCGTTCAACCTGCAGAGCCAGTGCCCGCTGAAACGCCAGCCGCGGAGAAGCCCGCCGCATCGGGTGAGCAGCAAACCGCTGCTGTTCAACCAGACGAGGCAGCGCCAGCAGAAACGCCAGCCGCGGAGAAGCCCGCTCAACCTGCCCCTGTGGAAACACCCGCCGCGCAGCCTGAAACGGCTCCGGTCCCAGCCGCCGAACAACCGGCGGCACAGCAGCCGGCTGCCACACCGCAGCCGGTGAAGCCCAGCTTCGATACGGTGCGGGTCGAAAAGTCTGGCGAAGCAGTGGTTGCCGGCAAGGCCGCTCCCGGAGCGGACGTGACTCTCAAGCTCAATGGCGAGGTGATCGGCAAAACCAAGGCCAATGACGATGGCGATTTCGTCTTGGTCCCCGACAGATCTTTGCCGCCCGGCACGGGTTCGCTCTCGGTCGAGTCGCAAACCGAACCCGGCGGCCCGATGATCAGTTCCGAAGAAACCGTGGCGATTGCCATCCCTGAGAAGCCGCAGGGCGAGACGATGGTCGCCGTCGTCAAGCCCGATGCGCCCACCGAAGTCATCCAGAACAAGCCGGCCCCCGAGGCACCCGCCGAGCAGCCCGAATCCGTGGTGCCCAAGCTCGACCAGTCCGCCGCAACGCCGGAGCAACCCGTTTCCACGAGCGAGCCTCCCAAAACCGAGCCTGAAAAAACCGAGGCACAGCCCGAGCAGCCCTCCACTCCAGAGCCCGCGCCAGCCAAACCGGGCACTGCCGTCAGCCTCGATGCCGTCGACTACGACGACAGAGGCAACATTGTTTTCTCGGGCCGCGGCAAGCCGGGTGCGTTCGTTCGCATCTATGTCGACAACCAGCCTGCGGGCGAGGCCGCCGTTGGCCCCGACAACCGCTGGGTGTTCTCCGGCGGCTCGCAGATATCGCCGGGCCAGCACACCTTCCGCGTCGATGAGATCGATGCCAGCGGCAAGGTGACGAGCCGCGTCGAACTGCCCTTCGTCCGCGAAGCGCCCGCCAAGGTGGTGGAACAGCTGCAGCCGGAAATCCAACCAGCACCACCCGCCGAAGAGCCGGTTGCTTCCTCCCAAACAGCGGAGTCAGCACCGCCTCAGCAGCCTGAACAGCCGAAGCCTGCCGCTCCGGAACAAACCGCGGAACAGCCAGCGGCGACGATTTCCGAGCCCCCGGTCGCGACCCAACCCGAAACTCAGGAACAGCAAGTTGCAGCATCGCAGCCGGAGCCCAAGGCCGAACCCATCCCCGAGCCGAAGTCCGGCCGGGTCATTATTCAGCCCGGCAATAATCTGTGGAAACTGTCGCGCGTGATTTACGGCAAGGGCACAAAGTACACCGTGATCTACGAGGCGAACCGCGATTTGATCCGCAATGCCGATCTGATCTATCCGGGCCAGATTTTCCGCACACCCAACATGGTGCCACCCGAGAAAATCAGTCCCAAGCGCAAGAAGCCGCTGGCGCCCGGCGAGACCGCGCCCTAGCCCGATCAGATGGCCCGCAAACTCAAGCCGGCGGAGAGCCCCGTCGCGCCACGTGATGGCGACCAGTGGCAGACCTTCAAGTCGCTGGTGCCCTACCTTTGGCCGGAAGGGCGCAACGACCTTAAGCTCCGCATCGCCCTGGCCATGCTGGCGCTGATCCTATCGAAGGTGGTCACAGTCTGGGCGCCCTATGCCTTCAAATTCGCAACCGACGCCTTGACCGCCGTGGGCGGAACAGCCGCGGTCGCCTTCAGCGTTCCCTTCTTCTTCATCCTCACTTACGGCTTGGGCCGCATCATGATGGTGGTGCTGGCGCAGATCCGCGACGCCGTCTTCGCCAAGGTCGGCCAGCGCGCCGTGCGCGAACTCTCCACCAAGACCTTCCGGCATCTGCATGCGCTCTCGCTCAAGTTCCATCTCGAGCGCCGCACCGGTGGCCTGTCGCGCATCGTATCGCGCGGCATCAACGGCATCGATACCGTGTTGCGCTTCACGCTCTTCAACACCGCGCCGACGGTCCTGGAGATCGCGCTGGTCGCCGGTGTCCTCACATGGTCCTTCGGCTGGCCGTATGGCCTGCTCATCCTGGTGACGGTCGTGTTCTATGTCGGCTTCACCTATGCGGCGACGGAGTGGCGGATCGCCATCAGGCGCGCCATGAACGATGCGGATACTGACGCCGGTACCAAGGCCATCGACAGCCTGCTCAACTTCGAAACCGTCAAATACTTCGGCAACGAGGAGCACGAAGCCACGCGCTACGACGGCGCCATGAAGCTCTATGAAAAGGCGGCGGTCAAAACCTGGGTGTCGCTTGCAGTTCTCAACGCGGGGCAGGCAATCATCTTTTCGATTGGCCTCACCGTCGCGATGGCGATGTCGGCATACGCAGTGTACCAAGGCCAAGCGACAGTGGGCGATTTCGTGATGATCAACGCGCTGATGATCCAGCTCTACATGCCGCTCAACTTCATCGGTTCCTCCTATCGCGAGATCAAGCAGGGGCTCATCGATGTCGAAGCCATGTTCTCGTTGCTCGATGTCAATGCCGAGATCGAGGATAAGGCCGGAGCGCTCGCCTTGAAGGCGGGGCCAGGCGAAATCCGTTTCGACGATGTCTCTTTCTCTTATGACGAGGCGCGCCCGATCCTGCGAAATCTCTCGGTCACGATACCGCCAGGAAAGACACTGGCCATCGTCGGTCCCTCGGGCGCCGGCAAGTCGACCATCTCGAGGTTGATCTATCGTTTCTACGATGTGAGCAGCGGCCGCATCCTGATCGATGGACAGAACATCGCGGATGTCACCCAGAAGTCGCTCCGCGCCGCCATCGGCATGGTGCCCCAGGACACCGTGCTGTTCAACGACACGATCCGTTACAACATCCGCTATGGCCGCCCCGATGCAAACGATCGAGAAGTCGAGGACGCAGCCAAGCTCGCGCAGATCCACGGCTTCGTGCAGTCGTTGCCATCAGGCTACGAATCCATGGTTGGTGAGCGTGGCTTGAAGCTTTCGGGCGGCGAGAAGCAGCGCGTCTCGATTGCCCGCACAATTCTCAAAGGCCCACCGATACTGGTTCTCGACGAGGCGACCTCAGCTCTCGACAGCTTCACCGAGCAGGAAATCCAGGAAGCGCTGCGCAAGATTTCGAAGGGCCGGACGACACTGGTCATCGCGCACCGCCTCTCCACGGTTGTCGACGCCGACGAGATCGTGGTGCTGGAGAAGGGCCGCATCGCCGAGCGCGGCACGCACGCGCAACTCTTGA
>JBJXGL010000413.1:0-3483 GCA_046160365.1 Aestuariivirga sp.
ATCTCCATGCGCCAATCGGGAACCGCAATCCCGGCTTGCCGCGCAAGAGTCAGCAGCACCGCTTCCCATCGCGTCACAGGCCAATCATCATCGCGCTTGGGAAACTTGGCGACCATGAGCCGTCCGTCGGTATCGCGGACCGTGGCCTTAGGACGTGCCCCGCCCAAGGACGTCCCGGGCGCCAGCACCAACAGGAGGTCTTCGTCGGTTTCTCGGTCGCGCTCGATGCGATCCGTGGCTGAGAGCAGTCGCGGCAGTGTGATGAGGGGAGGGACCGGTTCGCCCGTCGTCGTCAGAAACACATCGCTGCCGATGTCCTTGAAGCGCACGGCGCCCATGCGGGTCTGGTCATCGACGCCTGCGAGATAGTCGATATCGAACAAGGTGCGCGGCTGGGTCTTGGCCTTCTTCGCGCGCGCGCGTTCACGCCGCGTCATGAGTTTGCGGCCCCAGCTATCCGGCGCCGAGTCGGTGAGGGCAGGGGCCAGTCCGTTGGCCGCGTGGAATTGACCGGCGGTCAGCATCAGGCTCGGCGACAGGGCGAAGGCGCCCCGGCGTGTCAGCCAATCGGCCTCATAGGCGAACGATGAGGATTCGCGGCCCTGCCGTTCACGTGTCCATAAGCGGCCGACCAGCACAGGCTGTCCGCCCAGATCGAGATAGACGAGGAGTTCGCGCTGCATGGTCATGCACCGCTTCGTGTGCGGATGCGTTGCGGCAGACTTTCTTCGCCAAGGGCCTGGCCAAGGGCGTCGTGCGCGGAATCGGCCAGGCTGGCCAGCCGATCGGTTAGGCCAAGCACGAACAGGACGGAGGCATAGACACCGAGTGATACACCCGGATCGCCTGCCTCCACCTTGGCCAGCGTGTTGCGCGAGATGAAGGCGCGCTCGGCCATGAGAATGGTCGATATCTTCCGGCGTCGGCGCGCGACGGAGATGTCCGAGCCAAGCTTTTTCAGGGCGCGACGGGCGGAAGATGGCAGGGCGGTCTTGGATCGTGAACTGCGCATAGCGTGCTCAATAACTTGTTCGTTAAGTCACTTACTGTTCAAGTTATATAGCATTATAACAAGCTTGGCAAGGAAAGACATCGTAATACGCAATAACATGATCTTAAAAGCCTATAATGATCATGATATAGCGCTTTAGCCTCCATTCACAGGATGGATTATTTCACGGCGGAGAAGACGAGCATCGATGTCCGCCGCACCTCCGCAGGCGGACCACGATCATGTCGACTTTGGGAATCAAGACTTTGAGTGCGACCGGTCCAATGGTCGAAGTGGTCCGATGCCTTCCATCGCGCCAATTTCGCGTCGGGCAAAATCTCGAACTGCAGGGAATGGATGTCGCATTGAGTGCAGTGCAGAAGAAGAAAACGTCGTCGTCTCCACCGCCGGTCAAAGTGTCCTTGCCGGCCATGCCGTTGAGGACGTTGGCGCCGGCATTGCCCATGATTGCGTTGGCGAGGGTGTTTCCGGTGCCGTTGAGTGCAGCACTGGGATAGAATGCTCGGCGAGGACATTGAATCCCCTTAAATTGCCGTGCGGATTCTAACCTGTCGGCGACCAATTTGTCGGCCGAAAGTACAGTGTTGCTCACCAACCTAGCAAGTTGCATACTTGCTTTCATGGACCGCAATAGCACTGTACTGGTAATCGGCGGCCGGACGGCTGCTTGGCGATCGCTCGTGGAGATCCTCTCCGAGCGCTTTGGCTACCGGGTGCTGGCGGGTAAGTCGGCACCGGACGGAGCCAAGATGGTTGCGGACGCTCACGTCGATCTCGCCATTGCCGAGGAGGCCGGCAACATAAATGGCTGCAATTTCTTGACCGAATTGCGCGTCTCGCATCCCGAGATCGCGCGCGTGCTCGTCCTCGGCGAGGGCACCAACACCTCGAATGGCGCCCTGTCGCATGCCGCGGTCTATCAGTTTCTGCGCCATCCGCTCGATCCGGAACAGGCAAGCCTCGTCGTCAAACGTGGCCTCGAGGCGCGCGAGCTGGCGCGGCGCCACAGGTTGCTGTCGCGTGAATTCAAGCTCGCCGAAGATTCGTCCATTCTCACCCTCGGCCAGGCTCATGGGCTTGGGCCCCGCAGCCAGCGCTTCGAGAAACTGGTCTATGTCAGCGAGAAAATGGCCGAGCTGTGCGACCTGGCACGCACGGCCGCAAAGACGGAACTTCCAATTCTCATTCAGGGCGAGACGGGAACCGGCAAAGAGCTGCTGGCGCGGGCCATCCATTACAATTCCAAGCGGCGTGCGAGCCCGCTTCTGGTGCAGAACTGCGGCGGCTTGCCAGACGAACTCTTGCAGTCCGAACTCTTCGGGCACAAACGCGGCGCCTATACGGGTGCCATCTCCGACCGGCTCGGACTGTTCCGGGCGGCGGATGGTGGCACGGTCTTCCTCGACGAAATTTCAGAGGTGTCGAAGGCCTTTCAGGTCAGCCTGCTTCGGTTTCTACAAGACGGCGAAATCAAGCCGCTTGGTGCTGACCGTACGATCTCCTCGAATGTCCGCATCATCGCTGCGTCGAACAAGCCGCTGGCGAAACTTGTTGCGGCCGGAGAGTTCCGGCGCGATCTCTATTTCCGGTTGAAGGGCTTCGAGTTCGAGGTGCCACCACTGCGTGATCGTCCGGAGGATGTGGCCGCATTGGCCGAATTCTTTGCCGCCAAGCATAGCGAAGCGACGGGGCGAAAACTCCTTGGCATTTCCGCGAACGTTCTGGAAAAGCTCAGCTGTCACGACTTTCCAGGCAATGTTCGCGAGCTCGAAAATGAAATCCGCCGCCTGGTCGTGCTGACCAACGATGCGGAGTATGTGACGACCCGGCATATGACGCCGGCAATCCGCGATGCGGCTCCCAGGCGCCAGGCGCTGCCTGGTCATTTCTCGATCGAGGGCAGCACGCTCAAGGCGCATGTCGAAAGTCTCGAACGCCAACTCGTAAGTGAAACTCTGGCGCGCCATCGCTGGAATCAGAGCCGGGCCGCCGGCGAACTCGGTCTGTCTCGGGTCGGGCTCGCCAACAAGATCAAGCGATATGGCCTCGATCAGGTGCAAAGTTGACATCTCAGGACGACAGTGATGATGCCGGCTGGACGGATAAGGCCTCACCTGTGGTGCGGTTCCCGTACTCGCGCATCGCGCCGCCCGGCACATCCGAGCCGCCAAAGGATCTTGGCCTGGGTACCTATGCTCAGCTCCTCGGCGCGCCACGTGAACAGGCGACAGGCCATTGGTGCAGCCGCTGCAAAGGCATTTGGTACGGCTATCTGCTCGAGGTGACGTGCCCTATTTGCGGCAACCGTCACGGCTGACGAATAATCCCAGCGCTGCCCTAAATAAACTAGGCCGTGGACTCAATTGATCGCAACCAAATCCGGACGGCTGCAAGCTGGATGAAGGCAAAGAATGTGGCTCCGAGCTTGTCGTAGCGGGTGGCAACGCGCCGGAACTGTTTCAGCTTGTTGA